>DATHMO010000345.1:0-20022 GCA_035486995.1 Bryobacteraceae bacterium | reverse complement strand
TTCCAGTAGACCAGGACGCTGCCGGTGACGCTGATCATGAGGATGTAAAGTCCGACGGCGATGCCGCTCCACAAGTGGACCTGAAACAGCGCTCTTCGCAACCAGAGTTTCTGCGGCTGCCGGACCCAGCGTTGCCACATGGTCAGCTGATTGCTCCCGGTCACTAGCGACAGGCTATAACAGAGGGTCCATCGCGTCAACGTTCAGACTCGGCGTGCGCTGCATTTCGACCGGTTGCCGACTACACGTCAGATTGAGCACTGCCGTCTTAATGTGCCCGCGCGCCCCGATACTCTTGTGAGTGACAATAGATAGATTCCATGGCCCGGATTGTTGCTCTGTTGATTTTGTGTGGGCTAAGCTTTTCAGCTGAGGCGCCGCGACTTGTGCGTTCATTGTCTGGCCCGTCAGGAAAAACCGTGGAGAACGAGTTCGTACTTGACGAAGTTCGAAACCGCTTCGTTTACCCGAACGACAATTCTCTGGTAATTTACTTCCAGTGGGAAGCTTCTCCAGGCGATCATGTGCTTACCGGAATTTGGAAACAACCGGACGGCCGGGTGGCCTCTATTTCTCCAGACGTAAAGATTCGTACGTCGACAACTGCGCTTAATTGCTATTGGATCTTCAGCCTCTCCCCCGGACTTTCGAACGGAATATGGTCACTTGAAGTTCGGGTCGATGGAAGTCCCGCCGGAACGCATTCCTTCGAGATCGCGGGGATGGGTGCGGAACAGCTGTCAATGGATCAAATCTTCAAGTCAATCGGACCTTCGATAGTCTGGGTTCACAAACTGGACCGGACTGGGTCTAAGTTCGATCGCGCCATGGGGTTTGTGACCGCTTCCGGTGCGATAGCGACGGCATTTCAAGCCATTGACTCGGCGTCAGCTCTTGAGATTGAGTTCTCGGATGGTCGAAAGATTCAGACGAATCAGATATTCGCACTCTCGCGAAGTGGCGATTGGGCCATTGTAAAGGCTGACACCGGCTCTTTAGCACCGATTGCGAGGGGCGACGCAGGGAGGTTGCTAGTTGGGCAGAGGCTCGCCTTGTTTACCTTCGATTCGAACGCCAGAGTAATCGGCGTAGTTGACGTTGGCGGTCAAAGCATGGTTCCCGGATTTGGTGGGCGAATTCAAATAACTCCGGAGACTGCTCCAGAAGCCGCTGGAGGTCCGGTCATGGATTCAGCGGGACGGGCTGTTGGTATAGTAGGGGGCAGCCTAAAGCCGGGAGGCCGGTTAACCCGCTCCGTAGCGATCGGCAACCAAGAAGTTAGACAAACGCTTGCGCATGGCGCGGGTGGAACCGCGATAAATTCTGCGACAGCGATTGCAGAGCTTCCCAGCGCGGTTCCATCGAACCCTAGAACATTGGACGAGCTCGCCGAGAGGGGATTTCTCACCCCGTTGTTATCGCCAATGCCTGAGTTAGTCGATGCTGGCACGACGAACGAGCTTCGGAAAAGGGTGTCGGCAGGATTACCTCCGGAGGTTTCGGAGTTTGCCCAGAAGGGCCCCGAAGTCGGGTTATTCAGTGTCTGGCAAAAGAAGGGAAAGCTCTCGAAGGGGGTCATTTCGATCCGCGCATTCGACACTTCCAACAAACCCCGCGTCGAAGGTTCAGCAAGAAAAGTTTCGCTTTCGAAAGATGCTCAGGAGGTTGGCTTCACTTTCTCCCCATCTTCGCTCGAACCAGCGACATACCGCATCGACATCACCTGGGATGGCACACCGATCTGGCGAACTTTCATCCGGATCACTGACTAAGCCGCCCGCAGATGACCACCACTTATCAGATATAGAGTCCTGAGAGCCGCATTGACCTTCCCCTTGCGACTTCGAAGAACCGCCGACCCCAGCTGACGAGAAACGGCCAAACCGCCAAGTCCACTCGCCCGTTACTCATTTCGAACTAACCGCCGCCCCCACCCCCAGCCGGATTCTGTAAAATGAAATTTCACGCCGCGAACACTTTGATCGCGCGGCGCCGAAATCGTTGCATTCTACAGAGGAGTTAAATGGCAGTCACACAAGCGGGGCTCGAAGGGATCATTGCCGCCGAGTCCAATATCTGTTTCATTGACGGAGATCGTGGAATCCTCAGTTATCAGGGCTATAACATCCACACCCTGGCCGAGCACGCCACATTTGAAGAGGTCATTTATCTCCTCTGGCACGGGCGCCTTCCCAAACAATCGGAGCTCGACGCGCTGAAGGCGGACCTGGTCAAGTATCGCCCCATCCCCAAAGAAGTGACCGAGTTTCTGGGGAAAGTGCCCAAAAGCACTCCTATGGATGTGCTGCGCACCGCGGTGTCTATGCTCGGCCTGTACGATCCCAAAGCCCGCGACAATTCCATTGAAGCCAGCGTGGAAAAGGCGGGGCGCCTCATGGCGCAAACCGCGACCATCGTCACCACCTTCGATCGGCTGCGCAATGGAAAGCCCGTGGTCGACGGTGATCCGAAGCTCGGCCTCGCCGGCAATTTCCTCTACACGCTCACCGGCAACAAGCCGGACGACGTGATGGAGCACGTGTTCGACATCGCGCTCACCCTGCACGCAGATCACGAACTGAATGCCTCCACCTTCGCCGCGCGCGTAGTAGCGGCTACCTTGTCCGATATTCATTCCGCCGTCACCGCCGGCATTGGAGCCTTGAAGGGACCGCTCCACGGCGGCGCCAACGAAGAAGTCATCAAGATGTTGCTCGAAGCAGGCGACGAGAAGACCGCTCTCGCCACCGTCCAAGACATGCTCTCTGGCAAGCGCAAGGTCCCCGGATTCGGCCATCGCGTGTATCGTACCGAGGATCCGCGCGCCACGCACCTTCGCGAATTGTCGCAGGAGCTCGGCAAACGCACCGGCCATCTGGATCTGTACGAAACTTCCAAGAAAATCGAAGAGACCATCAAGTCGCAGAAGCGTCTCAACGCCAACGTGGATTTCTACTCCGCGTCCACGTATTATTCGCTGGGGATTCCGATCGACCTGTTTACGCCGATCTTCGCCGTCAGCCGCATGTCCGGTTGGACCGCTCATGTACTGGAGCAGTACCGCAACAACCGGCTGATACGGCCGCGCGCCGATTACACGGGCAAGCCGGTGGGCGAACCCTGGATCCCGATCAACGAACGCTAGAATTTTATCCGCGTTCATCTGCGTCCATCGGCGGCTGAACACTTACCGACATGCATGATCTTTCTTTTTTCCGCGCGAACCTGGACTCCATCGCCCAGCGCCTGGCCACGCGTGGATTTCAACTCGACGTCGAACAATTTCGCGCTCTCGACGCCGAGCGCCGCGCCGCGCTGACTGAGGCCGAGCAGCTTAAGGCACAGCGCAACGAGCTCAGCGCCCAAATCCCCAAACTCAAGGCGGCCGGCCAGGACATCTCCGCGGTCCAGCAGGAAAGCCGAGCCAAGGGCGATCTCATCACTGGTTTAGATGAAAAAGCCAAGGCTCTCGACGGAGCCTTCCGCGAATTATTGGCCGGCGTTCCCAACATTCCCCACGAGTCCGTTCCAGTCGGCAAATCCGCCGACGACAACGTCGAAGTCCGCCGCTGGGGCCAGCCACGCCAGTTCGATTTCCCGCCCAAACCGCACTGGGATCTCGGCGCCGATCTCAAGATCCTCGACCTCGAACGCGCCACCAAAATCACCGGCGCGCGGTTTGCCGTCTACTGGGGCATCGGCGCTCGCCTGGAACGCGCCCTCATCAACTTCTTTCTCGACATCCATACGCGCGAGCACGGCTACACCGAAGTGCTCCCTCCGTTTCTGATCAATTCCGCGAGCCTCTTCGGCACGGGCCAGCTTCCGAAATTCAAAGCGGATCTCTTCAAAATCGAGAACACCGATTTCTGGCTCGCGCCCACCGCCGAAGTGCCCGTAACAAACTTGTTCCGCGATGAAACTTTGAACGCCGACGATCTTCCCATCTCGCTCTGCGCTTATACTCCCTGTTTTCGCAGCGAGGCGGGCTCCTACGGACGCGATGTCCGCGGCATCATCCGCCAGCACCAGTTCCAAAAGGTGGAGCTGGTGAAATTCACGCGCGCCGAACAAAGCTGGGACGAACACGAAAAATTGACCGCCGACGCCGAGGACATACTCAAGCGCCTGGGCCTTCCATTCCGCACCGTGGTCCTTTCCACCGGCGATCTGGGAGCGTCCTCCGCCAAGACCTATGATCTGGAAGTCTGGCTCCCCGGCCAGAACGGGTACAAGGAAATTTCGTCCTGCTCGAACTTCGAAGCCTATCAGGCGCGGCGCGCATCCATTCGCGCAAAAGCCGGCAAAGGTAAGGCCGATTACGTTCACACGCTAAACGGCAGCGGCCTGGCCGTGGGCAGAACCTGGGTGGCGATTGTTGAAAACTATCAGCAGGCCGACGGTAGCGTCATCGTTCCCGAAGTCCTTCGTCCATATGTAGGCGCCGAACGCCTGGTTGCCGAGTCACAGCCCTTGCACTAAAATTCAGGGGCGCCGAAGTGCTTGCGCCATCGAACGTTTCGCCATCGGAACGGCCCTCCAGGCGTCGCCCTTCCGCCAAATCCGTGAATAAGCTGAATTGACTTCATGCTCAATTTATTCAGGGAGGAAGCATGTTGAGGTTCAAACGGTGGCTGCTGTTCGCTGCCCTCGCATTCAGCGCCCGATTACAAGCCACTCCGCCGCTCACCATCATCAGCGATACGCTTTTCAACGCCGACGGCACTCCATTCAGCGGCGTCGTAACCATCTCATGGCCAGGTTTCGAAGCGTCCGATACGTCGAATATCGCGGCGGAAACCGAACAGATCCAAGTGAACGGCGGCGTCCTCTACGTCCAATTGGTTCCAACCACCAACGCAAACACAGCCGCTATTTACACCGTTCAGTACGCCAACCTGGGCGTCACGCTTTCGAGCGAGGCTTGGACCGTGCCTCCCAGCGTTGTGCCGCTGCGCGTGCGCGATGTGCGCCTGCCTCCCGGAGCAATCTCGGGATCGGCCCCCGCGGCCGTTACGCTGATCAGCATTGCCGATGTGACGGGATTGCAGAATGCGCTCAATGTTCGGACCATCCTCGGAACCGGCTTTTCAGCCTCTCGATCGGCCGTGATCGACGCTACCGGCGCCATTGATGGGGCCGTTGGCAACCTCACCGACTGTCTCCACGTGGATGGAACTTCCGGACCCTGCTCCACCTTCTCCACTACGTTCATCGACGGCGAAACACCCCAAGGTACGCTCAACGGCACCAATGCGTCGTTCGTCCTCGCCAACATTCCGAATCCGTCGACGAGCCTGGCGCTTTACCGCAACGGACTTTTGCTGCTGCAGGGCGGCGACTATACGCTGTCCGGCAACAACGTCACGTTCCTCACCGGCGCCCTCCCACAAACCAACGACATCCTGGCTGCCTCCTATCGACTCTCGGTCAGCATCCCAGGCGTGGGCTTCATCGATCAGGAGATTCCATCGGGCACGATTAACGGGATCAACACCGCCTACACAACCAGCCAGACCCCCAGCCCCAGCACCAGCCTGGTGGTCTATCGCAATGGCGTGCGGCTGACTTCCGGGATCGACTATACGGCCGTGGGGAACGCTATTACCTTTGGATCCATCGTTCCTCAGACCGGCGATACCCTGTTTTGCTCCTATAGAATCGCTCAGTAAGTCGATAGTAGTAAGGGTGTTTCCCCACCCAGCTACGGTGTTTTCTTAGTTGTAGGTAACCCCCGTCTGCCGCACAATAGTAATCGAGGCGGAGAAGACTATGGGCGTTACGTTGCTACGCACTTTGCTGCTACGAATTTGGAAAGATCAGCGGGGCCAGGACTTTATCGAATATTCCTTGTTGGCCGCTGCTATCGTGATCGTCGTCGCGGGCTTTCTGCCCCAAAACGTCATGCCATCGGTGAGCACTATCTTCTCCATGATCACCAGCGACATGGCGATCAGCTAGCCGTCCGCGTGCGGCTCTCAAGTCTGCCAACCACCACCCAGCGCCCGATACAACTGCACCACCGATTGCAGCTCCAATAGCCTCAACTGCGCCAGATCCAGCTGCCCGGTGAACAAATTCCGCTCCGCATCCAATACCTGCAGATAGCTATCCAGGCCGCCGCGATAGCGCAAGGTCGACAGCCGGACGCTCTCAGTCAGCGCCGTCACCAGTTTCTCTTCCTCGCCCCGCTGTTCCCGTGTGCGGGTGTGCGTGGCCAGCGCATCGGCAACTTCGCGGAGCGCTCCGTAGATGCTCTTCTGATACGCCAGTAGCATCTCCCGCTCTTGCGCTTCGGTCAGCTGCACGCCCGATCGCAGGCCGGCGTGAAAAATCGGCTGCAGCGCGGAGGGCACGATCGATGCCATCCGTGCGGGACCGGTGAAGATCTGCGCCAGTGGCTGGCTCTGCCCGCCCAGAAAACCGGTGAGGGAAATCTGGGGAAAGAACAGCGCTCGCGCCGCGCCGATCTGTGCATTAGCCGCGATCAAGTTGTCCTCGGCTTCGCGGATATCCGGCCGCCGTTCGATCAACGAAGACGGCAGCCCAGCCGGCAATTCGGGAGGCGACGTGAGCTGTTCCAGCGTCTGCCCGCGCGGCACCTCGGCTGGCGCATTCGCGAGCAACAGATTCAATGCATCCTCGGTCGTCGCGATGGATCGCTCCACGCTCGCGATTTCAGAAGTCGTCGTGTAGAGAAACTGCTCCGCCTGATGCACTTCCAAACCATTGGCCGCGCCGCGCTCCTTGCGCAGCCGGATCAACCGCAGATTGTCGCGCGCGATCCCGTTATTCTGACGGCCGATATCGAGCTCCAGATCCAGCTCGCGCAGCGAGAAATACGTGGTCATCACGTCCGATATCAGCGAGATGACCACGCCGTTCCGCGCCTCTTCCGACCCCAGATATTGCGCCCGCGCCGCTTCATTCAGCCGCCGCAATCGGCCCCACAGATCGAGCTCCCACGATAGCTGCAGACCGGCCGTCGTGTAAGCAAATGAGACCGGCGTTCCCGGCGGAAATGGGAACGAGCCGATCGAGGAACTGCGCGACGCCGTGTAGCTGGCCGATCCATCGAGCGTTGGCAGCAGATTGGCGTGCGTGATTCCGTATTGCGCGCGCGCCTGGAGCACTCGCTCGGCCGCGATCCGCACATCGAAATTCTTCTCCAGCGCCGTCGACACCAATTGCTTCAAGGCGGCGTCCTGGAACAGCTCAAACCATTTCTTGTCCGCGATCGATTCGGTTCCAGCCGGCGCCGCATCCGGAAATTGCGTCGGAAGATTCGACGCTGGCCGATGATAGTTCGGCCCTACCAGGCAGCCTGACAAACTGAACGCCAGCGCGAACGCTACTGGCCCGATGGCGCGCCGCATCAATCCGTCGCCTCCACTGGCTCCCGCTCTAACCGTGCGCGCTTGCTGCCTTTGCTTCGCCGCCGCTCCATGATCGTTTCGATCACGTAATATTGCACCGGCACAAAGAAAATCGCGAGCAGCGTGGCCGCCAGCATTCCACCCAACACCGCCGTTCCAAGCGACCTTCGCGACGCCGCGCCCGCACCCGTCGCCACAAACAACGGCACCACGCCCAGGATGAATGCGAACGATGTCATCAGAATCGGCCTCAGCCGCAGCTTGGCCGCATGCATCGCGGCTTCTCGCACCGGCATGAGTTCTTTATCGTGGCTCTCTTTGGCGAACTCGACGATCAAGATCGCATTCTTCGCCGCCAGTCCAATGAGCGTCACGATGCCGATCTGCGTGTAAACATCGTAGGGAAAATTGCGCAGAAGCACAGCCAACAGCGCACCGAAAAGTCCCAACGGCAGCGAGAGAAGCACTGCCAGCGGGATCGACCAGCTTTCGTACAATGCCGCCAGGCACAAAAATACCAGCACCGTTGCGAAACCAAAGATCACGCCCTCGTGCCCCTGCGCGAGTTTCTGCTGATACGTGGTGCCTGTCCATTCGTAGCCGTAGCCCGATGGCAGCGATTGCGCCGCTACTTTCTCCATCACGTCGATGGCTTGGCCGGAGCTCACCCCCGGCGCCGGCGCGCCCAATACCTGGATTGCGCGATAGCGGTTGTAGCGAAACACAACCTCGGGGCCGCTCGAAGGCGTAATCGATGCCAGCGTGCCCATCGGCACCATGTTGCCGTCGATGCTGCGCACGTAAAAGCGATCGATATCCGACGGCTGATTGCGGAACTCGGGCGCGGCTTGAATCAGCACCTGCCAGGTGTGGCTGAAGCGATTGAAGTCGTTCACATACAATCCGCCCAAAAATGTTTGCAGCGTATTGTAGGCATCGGCCACGGGAACACCCATCGTTTGCAGCTTGTCCAAATTCATGTCGATTTTGTACGACGGAACACTGGCTCGAAATGTATTGACGGCGCTTCCGATTTCGCGGTGCTTGCGCGCTTCGTCTACCAGCGAGTCGCCCACCTGGCTGAGCTGCTCTATTTCGCCGCCGCCGCGATCTTCCAGCATCAGTTGGAATCCGCCGGTGTTGCTCAATCCGAGAATAGGCGGAAAACCAAATACGGTAGTAAATGCTTCGGGAACGTCCGCGGACGCGCGTTGTGCGCGAGCGAGAATCGCGTTCAATTGTAAATCCTTCGTTTTGCGATCCTCCCAGGGTGTAGTGATCACCACGATCGTCGCCACGTTGGATGCATTGGTCTGCGTGGTGAAATCGGTCCCGCCGATCACGAACCAGGACTCAACGCCTTTCACCTTCCCCAGCCGCTCCTCGATCTTCGCGACCGCGGCGTCCGTGCGGTCAATCGATGCGCCATCGGGCAGCCGCACCGGCATGAAGAACGCCGCTTGATCTTCATCGGGCAGGAATCCGGCCGGCAATATTTTGAACAACCACGCGCCCGCCGCCCAGAACAGCGCCAGTGCGACTAGCGTAAAGCCGCATCGCCGGATCAAAATCGCGACACCACCCAGATATCGATTCGTGGCCCATTCGAACGCGCGATTGAATCGATCGAAGAAAAATGCCGCCGGCGCGTGCGACTTCTTGTGCGGCTTCAACAGCAGCGAGCTCAAGGCTGGGCTCAGCGATAACGCGCTGAAGGCCGACAGCAACACCGAGCTCGCGATCGTCAGCGCGAACTGCCGGTAAATCTGGCCGCTGATTCCGCCCAGAAACGCGACCGGAATAAATACCGCCGCCAGAATGCACGCGATCGCCACCACGGGCGCGGATACTTGCTCCATCGCTCGCATGGTGGCTTCGCGCGGCGCCATGCCGTTGTCGATGTTGCGCTGCACGGCTTCCACCACCACGATGGCGTCGTCAACCACGATGCCAATCGAGAGCACCAAGCCGAACATGCTGGTGATGTTGATCGAAAATCCCAGCAGCGGGAATAGCGCGATCGCGCCGATTACTGCCACCGGCACTGTGAGCAGCGGAATCAACGTCGCGCGCCAGTTCTGCAGGAAAACAAAAACCACCACGATCACTAATCCCACAGCCGCCAACAGCGTGAAGATCACGTCCTGAATCGACGCCCGCACAAAACGAGTGGAGTCGTACGTGACCGTGTAGTCCACGCCAGCGGGGAAACTCGACTTGGCCTGCCGCATGAACGCGTTCACCCGATTCGAAGTATCCACCGCGTTCGCGCCCGGCGAAAGAAAAACGATCACGTTGCAGGAAGGCTTGCCGCTGGTACGGCTGAATCCCGAATACGTGAATGCGCCCAACTGCACCGTGCCGATATCTCGGATCCGCAATAACGATGCGTCGGGCTGCGCTCGCAACACGATATCGCCGAATTGCGCCGGATCCACCAGCCGGCCCGGTGCGCTCACCGCGTATTGAAAATCGGTCCCGTTGGGAGACGGCGCTTGCCCCAGCGCGCCCGCCGGATTCTGGCGATTCTGCGCGTTGATCGCATTGTTGATGTCGGTGGCTGTCAAACCAAGCTTCGCCATCTTGTCCGGATCCACCCACACGCGCATCGAATAAATCTGCTGCGACGAAAGCCTCGATTCGCCGACGCCCGGAAGACTTCCCACTTGATTCAGCAGATTGATCTGCGCGTAATTGGTCAGGAACAGCGAATCATAACGGTCGTCCGGCGAAACCAAGCCGATCACCATCAGAAACGCGCTCGACACTTTCTTCACCGTCACGCCTTGGCGTTGCACTTCCGGAGGCAGCCGCGGCAGCGCGATGTTCACCTTGTTCTGCGTCTGCACCGTGGCCGTGTCGGGATTGGTTCCCAATTGAAAAGTCACACTGATGGTGATTGAGCCGTTGTTCGCGCTGCTCGACAGGAAATACATCATCCCGTCCAATCCCGCCAGCTGCTCCTCGATGGGCTGCGCCACGGTCTTTTCAAGATCGATGGAGTTGCCGCCCAAATAACTCGCGGTGATTTGAATCACGGGCGGCACCACTTCGGGGAACGCCGCGATCGGCAGATTCGGAATCGCGACGATGCCGAGCAACACGATCACCACCGCGATAACGATGGCGAATACCGGACGATCGATGAAAAATCGCGCCATGAAGAATTAGCTGCCTTGGCCTGGACGATAGGGCGCCGGCGCCACGCGCATTCCCGCTCGTACCTTGAGCTGCCCTTCCACAATCACCCGATCGCCCGGTTTCAAGCCCTGTTGCACGATCCAATCCTCGCCCACGCGCTCGGCGGTAGTGATCGGCCGAAGCTCCACGATGTTCGAAGCGTTCACCGTGAAAACAGTCTGCACGCTCTGCAGTTGCTGAATCGCGCGCTGCGGCACCAAAACAACATTGCGGCGCAATTCTGTTTCAACACGCACTTTGCCGAATTGTCCCGGCAGCAGCGTGTGCTGTGGATTAGGAAAGCTGGCCTGCAACTCGAGCGTCCCTGTCTTCGGGTCCACTTGATTGAGCGTGTTCTCAATGTGCCCCTTCTCTGGAAACTCGGAAGCGTCTGCCAGCATCAACGCCAGCGCGGACTTGAGCAGCGTCGGATTCTTCTTGAACGACAGGTATTGCGATTCGGTCACCTTAAATCGCACCCAGATGGGATCCAGCGGCACGATCGTCGTCATTGGCATCGGCGCGTTCGCGTTCACCAGTCCGCCCACCGGCACCAGCGTGTCTCCAATCAATCCGCTGATGGGCGCGCGAATCGTTGCGTATTCCAAATTGAGTTCCGCGGTCCGCAAGGCAGCGCGCTGGGCGTCCGCTTTTCCACCCATCGATGATATTTGTGTCGACGTGGAAAGGCGCGTCTGATCGACATTCGCCTGATTTGCCCGCACCGCTGCTTCGCCGGCTCGCAATGCGGCAACCGCGCTATCCAACTCCTGCTGCGCCGCGGCGTCTTCTTTCACCAGCGGCATCAAGCGATCGTAATCCTGCTGCTCCTTGACGAGATTGGCTTGCGCGGCCGCGAGATTTGCTTCCGCTTGCAGCAAGGCAACCTGTTTGCGCGCGAACTCCAGATCCGCTTCGCTTTGCGATACGTTGCCCTTGGCTTGTTCCACCGCCGCTTGATAAGGACGCACATCCAAGACGTACAACACGTCGCCCGCATGCACTTCTTGCCCCGGGTGAAACAGCCACTTGTCGATGTAACCATCCACGCGTCCGCGCACCTCTACCGTATTGCGCGCATACGTCTGGGCTGGATAGTCGGACATCACCGGCACATCGGCGGCTGCCACTTGCTTTACCACCACCATCGGCGCGGGGGCCTGCGGGCGCTGGCTCTGCGCCGCTGAATTGCAACCGGAGACAGTCAGCAAAACGCCGGCAGTCGCCAACAAAAGGCATGTGGAATGATGGCCAACCATGAACAGTCTTAAGCTAAAACCTTTTCGATGCACCGCGACCCGCAAGCGACACAGCTCTTTTTTCGAGGGTGAACCCCTCCATTCTAACAGCCGTGTCGAATGGGACCTCGGCCCTACTGCTTCGGTTCCGTCTTAGGTGCTTCCGGTTTGGGAGCGTCGGGCTGAACGCCCAGGCGGTTTTCGAGAATCCGATTTAGGTTCTGCATCTGATCGGCGCGCGCGCGTTCCTTGCGCAGATCCTCGGTCAGTTGTTGGATGCGCTTTTGCAGTTCGCCATCCTGCGCGACCACTGGACTCGTGGCCGGCTCCGCCGCAGGCGCATTCGATTCAGGAACGATCAACCGCGTCGTCGCGTGTACCGGAGCTCCGTTCGCCGGATAAAGAACCAGATCGAATCCGGCGTCGCCCGATTGCGCGACATAGGTCATTTTGCCGGAGTGCAGTTGATCGCTCGAAAGCGCAATCTGCGAGTTCTTGCCGCCATCTGTGATATCGATCTCGCCGCGATCGGAATTGCGAACGACGGTCGAGTTCGAGTCCCATTCCAGTTGCGCGGTCCGGCCTGTGGTTGCCGAAATGCGAAATGCGATCGGCGAGCTCGCCGCTGGCTGCTGGTGTTGGTAAAGAAGCCATCCTGCGATTCCCATTGCGAGTGCGATCGGTATGGCCCAAAGCCAGCGTTCTCGCGTGGGGAGCGGTTCGTCTGTTTTGAAAGTCGGAGGAGCCACCGCGGGAACGGTCACCTTCGGTTTAGTAACGGTCGGAGCGGCAGGCGCGGGCGAGTCAGCGGTCGGCTGCGCGATCGTCGGCGGTGCGATGGCCGGCGGGGCGATGGCCGGCTCCAATAGAAATGTTTTGGGACTCGATTCCGATCGCACGGTGCCGTCAGCGTTGCGGACAAAGAAGCCAGCCTCGGCTCGACCCTCTCCGGTGGGATGAATCACCAACGTCACCTGCCACGATTCAGGGAAAAATCCGGAGTAGATTTCTACGTCCGACGCATTCATCGCTACACCCTGGTCCACACCCTGCTCCACACCCAGGTGATGCGACACGAACCAACCGACGGGGCGGAGTTCCTTCAACTCTGGATTCCGGCGCGCCGCTTCAAACTGCACCGCCAGAGTCATACGGTCGTTTTGGGCCAGCCGCAGCGTTTCGCCGTCGGCATAATCGCAAGCGATCGGACGCCACGTGACGATACGAATGGCGCCAGAGCGCTGCGTTCCGAACATCACGCCGCCAACTTCTCGTCCGGCGTGAGAGAGCTGCAACAACGAGTCGCACGCGTAAGCCCGAATCTCTTCCATTACTCGGGCCGGATATTCAATGGTGCAGGCAACCTGCGGGGCGCTCCACGAAACGAACTGGCCCTCAGCAATTTCGGCTTTGGCTGGCATCATGCAGAAATACTCCCGGCGTAGAGGTGCTCAAGATCTGCACGGAGGCCGCCGTCGTGTCTTCGTCATCGTCGTCCGGCTCTTCGTGCAGGTGATAATAATACGTGATCCCACCCATGGCGATCCCGACCAACAAAATGCCCACGAACCACGCGATCGTGCGACCCGTCCAAATTTTCTTTTGTTCCACGATGCTGGCGGTGAACCTCACACAACACCACGCCAAGCCGAGTATGCAAACCAACTTGATATGCCAGGGCATCAGATCCAAATGACCCTGCCCCCCGATTTCGCTCCACATACTAAGAATTGCGATCAATGCGACTAGGAATTCCACGGCATAGGCCAGGCGCAGCAAAGACGGAGCCACGGGCGCCGGAACGGGATTCTCCACCGACAGCACCTCGGCCGTCAACACTTCCAGAGACTCCTCGGTCTGCGGCAACTCCAGTGGTTCGTTCACTTCATTCACTTCACTTCTCAACGTATCACGTTCTTTTTCCGGTCACCATTTTTCTCAGCGCTTTTCTTCTTTTTCAACTGCAGCCCATGATGGGACGTTACATCCTGCCCTGGTTCGGCGGCGGGCCCGCGGTTTGGACCGGATGCCTGCTGTTCTTCCAGACGGTTTTATTGGCAGGCTATGCATATGCGCACTGGTTAGGGTCTCGTTCCAGCGTCCGCTTGCAAGTGGGCGTGCATATCACGTTACTGGCCGCTTCGCTCCTGTTACTTCCGATTTCGCCGCGCGCTGATTTGTGGAAGCAGCCTTCCTCGTCCGATCCGCTGCTGCGCATCCTGATGCTTCTCACGGTGACAGTCGGCGGCCCCTATTTGCTGTTGTCATCCACCGCGCCGCTGCTGCAGCGCTGGTTCACGCTCGGTGGCGATCGATCGCCGTGGCGCTTGTACGCGCTGTCGAATTTCGGATCTTTTCTGGCTTTGCTCGGATATCCGTTCGTATTCGAGCCGTTTCTGCGATTGCGCACACAAGGATGGATCTGGTCGGCGGCTTATGTTCTGTTCGCGGCGGCCTGTGCGTGGACGGCGTGGCGCGTGCGAGGGATTGCCGTCGCCGAAAAGGCGGCCGGCGCCGAAGAAGATGTGGCCCCTCGGCCGAGCGTCGCAACAGCGCTCTTCTGGCTGGGCCTTTCCACCTGCGGATCCATTCTGCTGGTAGCCACCACGAATCAGATCTCTGAAGACATCGCGGTGAGCCCGTTTCTTTGGGTCGCGGCTCTTGCGATCTACCTGCTGACTTTCGTTCTGGCATTCGAGAGCGACCGGTTTTATCGGCGCACGATTTTTGCGATTGCAGCCGGAATCGCCGCTCCGGTGGCGTGCATGCTTCCCGCCGCGTCCATCAGCCTTTCGTTGCGGTTGCAATTGTTGCTGTATCTCGCGGCGCAGTTTATTGTCTGCATGCTCTGCCATGGCGAACTCGCGCGCTCGCGTCCAGCACCGCGCTACCTCACGGCGTTTTACTTGATCATCGCGGCCGGCGGCGCGCTGGGCGGCGCGTTTGTGGCTCTGATCGCTCCGCGAGTGTTTACCGAGTTCAGCGAATATCCGATCGGTCTCGCCGGCGCATGCCTGCTGGGCTTCGTCGGATGGCTGCGCAGCGGCGCACTTCGGGAATGGACACGCAGTAATCTGGCGGTGCGATTGCCCCTGATGGCTTTGTTGATCGGCGGGCTTACGGCGATCATGGCTGCGTCGACCCTCAGCAAACAAGGCGCGGTAGCGAGCGCGCGCAACTTCTACGGCATCCTGCGCGTAATGGAACGCTTCGACGATAACGGCCGGTTTCGCGAATTGCAGCATGGCCGCACACTTCACGGAATGGAATATCTGGCGTCCGCGCAGCGCGACTGGCCGACGTCCTATTACGGGCCGCACAGTGGCATTGCCATGGCGCTGAACGCACTCGGCCCATCGAACCGGCGCATCGCGGTAGTGGGACTGGGCACCGGAACGCTCGCGGCTTGGGGGCGTGCCGGAGACACGATTCGCTTCTACGAAATCAATCCCAATGTGGAGCCGATCGCGCGCTCCTGGTTTTCGTTCCTGCGCGATTCGCATGCGAGCACCGAGGTTGTTTTGGGAGACGCGCGGATTGAACTCGGGCGCGAACTCGCTGCCGGACAATCGCAGGATTTCGATCTGATCGCGGTGGACGCATTTTCGAGCGACTCGATTCCGATGCATCTATTGACCGCCGAATGCGCCGATATCTACCGGCGGCGCTTGGCTTCCGGCGGCGTGCTTGCGCTGCACATCTCCAATCGCGTGCTGAATCTCGATCCAGTGGCGCGCGGCATCGCTCGGTACCTGGGATGGAACGCAGTTCAGATTATTTCGAAAGACGATGCCGCCACTGGCGAGAGCGCTTCGCATTGGGTCCTGATGTCGCCCGATGCGGGATTTCTCGAACGCGCCGGCCTATTGCGGCGCTCTTCGGGATGGAGCGATCGCGCGCCGATCACCTGGACCGACGATTTCGCTAGCCTGTGGCACGTGTTGATTTTCTAGATCGTCTTATCTTTTGCGTAGCAGATCGGATCCAGCTTGCATTCGGCGCACTTCGGTTTGCGGGCGATGCATAACGCCCGGCCGTGGAAGATGAGCTGCAGGGAGAAGTCAAACCATTTCTCAGGTGGAATGATTTTCATCAAGTCCTGCTCGATCTTTACCGGATTTGTGTTCTTCGTCAGATCGAGCCGCGCGGCGTTGCGCTGAACGTGCGTGTCCACAACCACTCCGACATGCACCTGGTGGCAGCCGCCGAGCACGACATTGGCGGTCTTGCGAGCCGCGCCTGGAATGGTCAACATCTCGTCCATGGTCTTGGGCACCTGGCCGCCAAAATCCGCGATGATCTTGCGCGCGGCGCCGATCAGCGACTTGGCTTTGTTGTTGAAGAATCCTGTCGAGCGGATATCGTTCCCGAGCTCGGCCTGGTTCGCGGCCGCAAAGTCGGCCATGCTTGGATACTTCTGAAACAGGCCCGGGGTCACTTCGTTGACGCGCTTGTCCGTGCATTGCGCCGATAAAATGGTGGCCACCAAAAGCTCCCAACAATTGCGATGCAGCAACGGAACCTGCGGGTTGGGATACATCTGGTCGAGCAGCTTGATGATCTTGCGAAAGCGAGCGGCGCGTTCGGCGGCGGTTTTAGGGCGGGGAACCAGTTTCGGCGGCGTGGCTTTGGGCACGCCGTTATGATCGCAAATTATCGGGTGATTAGGACGTCGGTGCGCAGCGACTGCCAGTCCGGAATGGAAGCCGGCTTCACGCTGGGATCGATGTCGGCGCGGATTTCCTTGGACTGATTGGCGGCTAGCGTAGCGATGGCGCTGGTGACGGTGAAGAGCGGGGTTCCGGTGGGCGAATCGGCCGAGTGCACCGCGATGTGAATGTTCAAACCAGTGAGCTCGCCCGCGGAATGATTGACGACGATGTATTGCAGCTGGGGCCGCTTGTTTACGGCGGTGACTACGCGGATGCCGGCCACTTCAACGAACCTGGCGCCGGGATGTTCCTGGGCAACCGGAGCCGGCGCCGGAACGAATGCGCTGGCCTGCGGCGCTGCGGGAGCCGCCGCGGCTGTGGTGGTATCGCGATTGGCGGTGAGGTATTGGAGCAAGCTGCCCGCGCCCAAAAAGAGCAGCATAGCTACCAGGACGCTGACCATCCAAGTGGGCGCGATAGAGCGCTTGCGCGCCAACTGCCGGTTCAGGGTTTGGTTTTCGGTAAAATTTCGAAGCTGCGGTGGAAGGCAAGGACCGGCTAGCGTGGGCGCCTGCGGACCGGCCGAAAGCACGGCGGCACCGCCGTTGGCGGGCGCTTGGGGAGTAAACACCAGCTTGGGCGAGCGCAGCCATTGTTCAGTGGGTGGCGCGGGCGCGGTAATGATTTCAGCCGGCTCGCTTAACAGCAATGCCGCGGGCCGTTCTTCGAAGGAATCTTGGACCGCGCGAATGGCGGCCCGTTCCAACTCTTCGGCGGACTTCTCTAGAGCGCGCAGGATTTCGGTGAGCGATGCGCCGACGAGTTCGATCTTTGACGAGGGGACCGCCAGGGTCCCGGCTTTGGGAGGGAGAGCGGAATTGGGTTCGGCAACGCTAGCCTCGGGAGCCACCGGAGTAAAATCCACTGCGTCGGTTGGCACGCTGCCGGCAACAGCAATCTCGCTGGCTGTGACGCCCGCGGGCATTGCTCCACGAAGGAATGCGACTGAGCGCCGGCGCGATGGCACGGGCTCCGCTTCCTGCTCCGAGGCTTTCGGCATCCAGGCTGGAAATGCCTGAAAAACGATGTCGTTTGAAGGTACAGGGCTGGCCTGCTGCAAGCAGAGCTCGGTTTGCGCGATCTCGGCGGCAACCACGGCGGGCGCAGCGGCGCGCGGAGGCGCAGGGGAAACCGCAGGCTGGATTGATTGCGGAATGGGGGCGCGCGATGGCTTTACCGTAAGGCCGTCGAGCGGCGCGAGGTCCCAGGACGCTTCCGGCTCACGCGGTTTGACGGACTCCAACGGGGGGTTGACCAAGGCGGCAAGCCGGGCACGATCGGCGGGCGACAGCACCAGCTCCACGGTGTCTTCGTCTGCGATCGCGGCGGCGCTCAGCGAAGCTGGATGCCCGTTCGTTGCCGAGACCAGGCTCCGATAGGACGCGGTGCTCAACAGCCCAGCGACCGGCGCCGGCGCTGTCACCTGGACTGGCTCTGGTTCGAAGTTCTGAGCGAGCGACAGGATATCGGCGCTGGCTTGCGCTGCAGGGGGAGGTGGTGGGGCTGGGGGGGCCTTCTCCGCCGCCGTGCAGGTGGGACATTCCCGAATCGCCGGTGAGCATTCATGCCCGCACTCTGGACAAATCCAGTACAGCATAGTTCCACTTTAGGACCAAAGTGCTCTCTAATCTGTCGGTGATAAACCCTACCTTCACCTAAGAGGGGCCTTATCTTGCTAAATGTCAGCACTTAAAGGGCATGTCGTTCCCAAAACGGATACTCTGAGAGCAGTGACCTTCCATCAGAAGAGCCAGGGGAGGCCCCGGACCGTAGGGGTCGTAGCCGGCAGCTTTAACCCCCCAACGATCGCCCACGAGGAATTGGTGTACGCGGCTGGTTTCCATGTGGACGAAGTGGTCTGCGTGGTGCCGGGCGTACTTCCGCACAAAGACTACTTCGGGGCGACGCTCAAGCAGCGGGTGGAGATGCTGGCAGCGGCCGTGGAGTTGCCGTGTTCGATCGCGACTAGCGAAAAGGGCTTGTTCATCGACATTGCGCGGGAATGCCGCGCGGATTTTGGTCCCGAAGTCCGGCTGTCGTTCGTATGCGGTCGCGACGCGGCCGAGCGGATTCTCACGTGGGATTACGGACGGCCAGGCGTTGTGGAGCAGATGCTGGGCGAGTTCGAATTGCTGGTGGCGCCGCGCGGAGGCCATTTCACGCCGCCGGCCCAGTTTCGTGATCGCATTCACGCGCTGCATGTGAAGAGCGGGCACGAAGACGTTTCGTCGACCGAAGTGCGGGAGCGCATCGCGCGAGGCGAGCCTTGGGAACATCTGGTGCCGGAGGGAATTCGCGAGCGGGTACGCGAAATTTATTCGTGAAGTGAAGTGTCGAGAAAAGCGCGCAAGCGATGGCTGCGGCTGGGATGGCGCAATTTGCGCAGCGCCTTGGCTTCGATCTGGCGGATGCGCTCGCGCGTGACCGCGAAATGCTGGCCCACTTCTTCGAGGGTGTGCTCGCTGCCGTCCTGCAGGCCGAAACGCATTTTGATGATTTTCTCTTCGCGCGGGCTCAGGGTCTTGAGAACCTCGGCGGTCTGTTCGCGCAGGTTGAGGTTGATGACCGCTTCCGACGGCGAAACTACGCGGCGGTCCACGATGAAATCGCCTAAGTGCGATTCTTCTTCTTCGCCGACCGGAGTTTCGAGCGAAATGGGCTCCTGGGCGATACGCAGCACTTTGCGGACCTTGCCCACCGGAAGCTCCATCTTCACCGACAGCTCTTCAGTGGTTGGCTCGCGGCCGAGCTCCTGCTGGAGCTGGCGTTGGGTGCGCACCAGTTTGTTAATGGTCTCGATCATGTGCACCGGGATGCGGATGGTGCGAGCCTGATCGGCGATGGCGCGCGTGATGGCCTGGCGAACCCACCAGGTGGCGTAAGTGGAAAATTTGTAGCCGCGGCGGTAGTCGAATTTGTCGACGGCCTTCATCAGGCCGATGTTGCCTTCCTGGATGAGATCGAGGAACTGCAGGCCGCGATTGGTGTAGCGTTTGGCGATGGAAACCACCAGGCGCAGGTTGGCTTCGATGAGCTGCTTCTTGGCGGTTTCGGCTTCCAGTTCGCCGCGTTCGACGATTTGTAAGGTGCGGCGCAGCTCGGTGGCGCTGGCTCCGCAATCTTCTTCCCACTGCTGCAGCCGCTGGCCACACTGGCGAAGTTCCTTGCGCAGATCCCGCGCCGGATGGGCGCCGTTGGCGGGCTCTTCGAGCTTACGCTGGATTTTGGCGATTTCGCGTTCGAGCGGCTTCAGTTCCTCCACCGAACAGCGGAGCCGCCCAGCCAGGCTGCGGCGAACCGAAGTGCTGAATCCGATATTGCGGATGATGCGGGAGATCTGCACCATGTTGCGCGCCAAGCCATAACGCAGGCCGCGGTGCTGCTTGGGCTTCATTTGGCGCGATACAGCTTGCAGCTTCTGGCGGAATTGCAGGCTCTTCTTGTAATATTTCTCGATTTCGGCGATCTGGGAGAGCAGTTCGTTTAATTGCCCCGTGAAATCTTCATCGGTGATGA
>DATHMO010000344.1:0-6313 GCA_035486995.1 Bryobacteraceae bacterium | reverse complement strand
CGTGGCTTCTTTTCGGCCCACGTGGACGACAAGGGCAGGCTCAAGCTTCCAGTGGATTTGCAGCAGTACCTCACGGCAATCGGGGATGAAAAGCTCTTTGTGACTAGCGTGGACGACCGCATAGCTCGAATCTACCCCATTTCCGTGTGGAAGGGAAACGAAAAAGTTTTGGAGGCGCTGGCTACCGAAGATCCCGATGCCGCCGATGCGCTTGCGTTTGTGACGAACGATTATGGCGCCGAGGCCAAGGTGGATCCGCAAGGCCGCGTGACGCTGCCGACCGATTTGCGGCGTGGTCTGGCGCTAGAGAATCAGGAAGTGCGGCTGGATTGGTCGCAGGGCGCGATCAACGTGTATTCGAAGGCCGAGTACGAAGCGCGCAAGAAACAAGCCAAGGACAACTTGGCCGAGAAGTTGAAGATGGCCAAGCTTAAAGGGTTCAAGTAAGGAATGTCGAAGGGGTACAAGTAGCGGCCATGTATGCATGTGCCGGTGATGCTCGCCGAATGCCTGGAGTACCTGGCGGTGCGTCCGGACGGCGTGTACTTGGATACGACAACGGGATTAGGCGGACATTCGGGCGCGATCGCACAAGGACTCAGTGCGGGATTTGTGATCGCAAACGATCGGGACGCGGAATCGTTGGAGCAAGCGAAACTGAACACTTCCGAGTGGGCGGATCGAATCCGCTTTCACCAGGGAGCGTTTTCGGAATTGCGCTCCGCGCTGGCAGAATTGGGCATCGAGCGAGTGGACGGATTGCTGGCGGACCTGGGTGTGAGCCGCTATCAACTGACCGAGCCCGAGCGCGGTTTCTCGTTGATGGCCGACGGTCCTCTGGATATGCGGCAGGATCGCAGCCAGGAGTTGACCGCAGCCGAAATTGTGAATTTTACTCCAGAAAAGGAACTGGCCGATTTGATTTATCAACTCGGCGAGGAAAGGAGGTCGCGGAGAATCAGCAGAGCAATCGTGCGGGCGCGGCCCATTCATTCGACACTCCGGTTGTCCCGGGTGATCGAGGAGACCGTGCCCCGTACGAGCAGAATCCATCCGGCGACGCAGACCTTCCAGGCGTTGCGCATGGCGGTGAACAACGAGCAAGGGGAGTTGGACCAATTGCTCGCCATCGCTCCGGATTTGGTAAGAAGCGGCGGACGGATTGTGGTGCTTTCGTTCATGTCGCTCGAAGATCGAAAAGTAAAGCAGTGCTTTCAAACGCTGGCGCGTGCGGGACGAGCGTCGATACTCACCAAGCACGTGGTCAGGCCGTCAGCTGAAGAAACGATAGATAACCCTCCCTCGCGGAGCGCGAAGCTCCGGGCGTTGGAGATGAAGTAAACCGGGACGAAAATGGCTACTCTCGCAACCATGTTGGATCGATTCACGACGCCGAACGGCGCCCCAGGCGACTCGTCGCGCACGCGCGTGCTCAACGACGAACACCGCTTCGAGGTTCCTCAATTTCCGAACGAAGATGTGTATCTATACATCAAGCACATCGACAATTCGCGAGTGCATCGAGAAGCGGATCCAGGGGCGCGGAAGGTGTGCTGGCGGCTGATTGGTTCCTCGTTTGCGTTTGCGGTGCTGGTGATCGGGCTGTTGTTGCCGACGCTGAATCGGCTGATGGCGGGCTACAAAATGGAAGCCTTGCGGCAAGAGCACCAGCGCTTGGAGCTGGATCGAGCCTCGCTCGAACTGGCCGAGACCAAGCTGCTGAGCCCGGCGCGTCTGGAAGAGTTGGCGCGCATGCAGCGTTTTGTCGATCCGGCGCCTGAAGCCGTGGTCTATCTGGACGGCAACAAGAGCGATCAAATCCTGGCGAAGAAGTAGCGATTCCGAGGGCATGGCATGGATCCGCTGGCGACAAGACGCGTACACGTGTTGGTCCGGGTGGCCTTTGTTTGGGCCGCGCTGATCGCCGCTCGCCTGATCCAGCTGCAAGTAGTCCAGCATCACCAATACGCGGAGTTGGCGCGCGATCAACAACAGAAAGTGGAAGAGGTCAAAGCGCCGCGCGGCGCGATTTTGGATCGCTACGGCCAGCGCCTGGCGATGAGCCTTCCGGCCGAGTCTGTTGTCGTGGATCCGCTGCGAGTGCCGGATCTTTCGGTGGCCGCCGATGTTCTTGCCAATGTCTTGAACTTGAACGCGCGGGAATTGCTTGCGAACCTGAAAACAGCCGTCGACAATCACCGTGGGTTCCTATGGGTGAAGCGCAAGATCACGCGGCAGGAAGCCAAGCGGCTACGCGACCTGAATCTGGAATGGATCGAGTTTCGCACTGAGAGTCAGCGCTTTTATCCGAACCGGACGCTCGCGGCGCATGTGATCGGCAGCGTCGATTTCCAAGAGGAAGGCAACGGCGGCGTGGAGCAGAGCCTGAACGAAGAGTTGCAGGGACACGCCGGCGAGGTGCTGGTCACCGAAGATGTACAGAAGCGGGGTTTTGCGTCCAGGATGCAGGAGCAGGCCCAGCCCGGCGAGGACCTCCGCCTGACCATCGATTCGCGGATTCAATTCGTGGCTGAGCAGGAACTGGCGAAAATGGTGGCGCAGCATCACGCCAAGTCCGGCAGCCTGGTGGCGATGGACCCGCGTACGGGCGATATCCTGGCGATGGCCAACGTACCGACCTTCGATCCAAACGACCCACCCAAGCATGGCGATGACGCGGCGCGCGAAAACCTGGCAGTGTCGGCGCCATTTGAACCGGGGTCGGTATATAAAGTGATCACGCTGTCCGCCGCACTTGAGACCACGCGCCTGCGTCCGGAGTCGATGATCAATTGCGGCAACGGAAGCATCAACCTGTTCGGCCGCATCATTCACGATCACAGCCGGTATGCGGCGCTATCGATGGAGGACGTGCTGGCGCGGTCGAGCAACATCGGGGCCATCAACATCGGGCTGCAAGTGGGCGAAAAAAATCTGTACCAATACATTCGCAAGTTTGGGTTCGGCAAGAAAACGGGTCTGCCGCTTCCGGGAGAGTCCGGGGGAATGGTCCGGCCGTTGCGCGTTTGGGATAAGAGCTCCATCGGTTCCGTCGCGATGGGCCACGAAATCGGCGTCACCGCGGTGCAGTTGGCGCAAGCCTGCGCGGTGATCGCGACCGGCGGATTCCTGCTGAAACCGCGGCTGCGTATGGACGAGCCCAGGGTTGACCCCGTTCGCGTGCTGCGTCCCGAAACCGCCATCACGATGCGCGGCATGATGGAAGGCGTCGTCATTAAGCCTTATGGAACCGGGCACAAATATGCACGGCTACTTGGCTACACGTCCGCTGGAAAAACGGGCACGGCGCAGATTTACGACTTTCGTGCGCACCAATACACGCATCTGTACAACGCTTCCTTCATGGGCTTCGCGCCGGTGACGAATCCGAGGATCGTGATCGTAGTCACCATCAACGGAACCGAAGGCACAGCCGGTTATGGCGGACCGACATCCGCGCCGGTGTTCCGCGAAGTGGCCGCCGCCGGGCTACGCGTAATGGACGTGCCGAAAGATTTGCCTGAAATGCTTCCTTCCGAGGGTGGCGATCCGGCCGACGAGAACGACGTGGCGATCGCAGATCTTGGTTCTTCCATCCCTCCCCCGCTGGTCCAAGCGGGCGATGCCGTTGCTGCCGACGACCGACCGGTGGCTTCCGCAAACAATGCTTTGGACCAGCGGGTTCTTTTAGCCCGGAATGGAAGTTCGCAGCAGGATTTGGCCGGCCCGCACGTGCCTAACTTTCAAGGTAAGACCATGCGTAGCGTGATCCAGCAGGCGGCGGCACTCGGCATCCCGGTGGAGTTCACGGGCAGCGGCGTCGCGCGAGCGCAAGCTCCTTCGCCGGGCGCGATTTTGCCGTCGGGGAGTTGGGTTCGCGTGCAATTTGGCCGTTAGCGAGACCGCATGACAGTCGAGCAGATCCTGCTGGGCATAAGGCTCCGGCAGGGCGTTCGGCTCGATCAGGGTGATTTGGGGAAGAGGCCGGTTGCGGGGTTGGAATATGATTCCCGGCGAGTGCAGCCAGGGTTCCTGTTCTTCGCGTTTCCGGGTGCGCGGGCCGACGGTCGCGAATTTGCGCGGCAAGCTCTGGACAAAGGTGCGATCGCTACGGTAAGCGAGCTTCCGGCTCCGGAGGGATTCGGCGGAGCGTGGATTGAAGTAGAGCATGGCCGGCAGGCGCTGGCATTAGCGGCGCGCAACTTTTACGGCAAGCCGGATGAGAGGCTGAAACTGACGGGCGTCACGGGGACGAACGGGAAGACGACGACTACGTTTTTGATCGACGCAGTGCTGCGCGCCGCCGGAATCACGACGGCCATGGTTGGAACGATCGAGTATCGTATGGCGGGCGCAGTTCGTTCGGCCGTCAATACAACACCCGAATCGTTGGATCTCTATCGTATGTTTCAGGAGCTGGAACAGGCCGGTGGCTCGCATGCCACAATGGAAGTCTCATCCCACGCGCTGGCGCTGGGACGGGTTTACGGCATGACGTTCCACACCGCCGTATTTACGAATCTCACGCGCGATCATCTGGATTTCCATCACACCATGGAACAGTATTTCGCGGCCAAGAAATTGTTGTTTGCACCCGAGGGCGCTGCCGCGCCTAGCTGGGCAGTGATCAACTTCGATGATCCGTACGGTCGTAAGATTCCGCCTGCTCCGCACACGCTGCGCTACGGATTTGAACCCGGCGCGGATCTGCGAGCGTTATCGCTCGAAATGAACTTCGACGGTCTGCGATTCACGGTGCAGCATGGAGCCGAGCGCGTGCAATTGACTTCACCGCTGGTGGGCAAATTCAACGCGTACAATATCCTGGCGGCCTGCGGCGCGGCACTTAGCTATGGCCTGGATTGGAAAACGATCGCGGGCGCCATCGCTACTTCGCCGCGCGTGCCGGGACGTTTCGAGAGCATCCAGCAGGGCCAGCCGTTTTTGATCGTTGTGGATTATGCGCACACCGACGACGCCCTGCGCAATGTGATTTCGGTGGCGCGCGAACTGCATCCCAAGCGCGTGATCACGCTGTTCGGCTGTGGAGGCGACCGCGATCGATCGAAGCGTCCGCTGATGGCACAAGCGGCGTCGCAGGATAGCGATTTTGTGGTGCTGACGTCGGATAATCCGCGTTCGGAGGATCCCATCGCGATCATGAACGACGCGCTGGTGGGGCTTCGACGATTTGACACACCGCACATCATCGAGCCGGACCGCGCCAAGGCGATTCGCGCAGCGCTCGGGGAAGCCAAGGACGGCGACATCGTGATTTTGGCCGGAAAAGGGCACGAAACGTATCAGGTGCTGAAGGATCGCGTCATACATTTCGACGATCGCGAAGTGGCGCGCGGCGTGCTGGAGGAGCTGGGGTGGAGTTCGAAGTGACAGCCGTGGCGCAAGCGTTGGGATTGAAGTCCGACAACAGCGCGCGGATTACGGGCTGGAGTGTCGACTCGCGCAGCGTCGCGCCGGGGGATTTGTTCTTTGCTTTGCGGGGGCCGAATCACGACGGGAACGTGTACGTCGAAGAAGTGCTGCGCAAAGGCGCGGTGGCAGCGGTTGCAAACGACGTCAAGCCGGGAGTGGTGTTGGTGGTCCCGGATACGCTCGATGCTCTACAAACAACTGCGAGCTGGGCACGCACGCAATGGGGTGGAGACGTGATCGGAGTGACGGGCAGCGCCGGCAAAACGTCGACCAAGGATGTAATCGCGGCGATGCTCGCGGCCAGCATGCCGGTAGGAAAAACGATCGGGAACCTCAATAATCACGTGGGCTTGCCGTTGTCGATCCTGCGGCTGCCGAGTGAAGCGCGCGTGGCAGTGCTCGAGATGGGAATGAATCACGCGGGTGAGATCCGAGACTTATGCGCCATCGCGAAACCGCGCATCGGCGTCGTGACAAATGTGGGCTACGCGCACATGGAGGCGTTCGATTCGATAGAGGGGGTGGCAGCGGCCAAGCGCGAGTTGATTGAAGGATTGCCGCCGGACGGAGTTGCCGTGCTGAATGCCGACGATCCCTTGGTGAGCCGGTTCCGCGAAATTCACCCAGGCCGAACGGTTACTTTTGGGATCAATCGCGACGCCGACATTCGCGCCGAGCACGTCGAGCTTACAGATCACGGCGTGAGTTTCTCGGTGGACGGCGTGCGCTTCGAAAGCTCCCTCGTAGGACGCCACAGCGTATTGAACATACTGGCGGGGCTGACCGTTGCGTTGCTCTATGGCATCGGGTTCGCGAAGCTCGTCGATGTAGTGAGGGATCTTGCGGCGCCCCCGATGCGCGGCCAACGCATCGTGCACGA
>DATHMO010000343.1:0-11984 GCA_035486995.1 Bryobacteraceae bacterium | reverse complement strand
GCCGCTCGAATTGCCAGTTCGCCCGCCTTTGGAAAACGGCCTTGCAGGATGTCCACGTAAACGGTTGTGTCGTAAAGGAGCGCGCGGGGCAGATCGGTTTCGCGTTCGACGAACGGAAGCACCAGCGGGCTGCGAGGAATCAGTGGCTTTCGTCGCTTCTCCGGCTTCAGACGACGCAGGATAGCGCGAGCAGCAGCGCTAGAACTCAAGATCGGTTTCTTTCCCGACGGTTCCCCGCTGTGAGAGCAGCCAGTCTGGATACTGATCCGCCACTGCGAGATTTGCCAGCGCCATCTCGATAAGCTCCGTATCGGAACGCGCTCCGGAGGTTGCCTTAGCCTTCAGAACCAGCGCCTTCGGCATGCGCCCCCGAACTACCTCCGTTTTTGCTCCGCGCAAAAGACCCGTCTCGGATGCGATGGTGAGCGCATCGTGAAACCGGTCGGGTCGCGCTGGTTTCCGTTTCAAGCGTGATTGCACGTCAACCTCCTGTAGCACAGAGGACGCCCGATTGTAGCACGCTTGATTTCGGTCAGTAAATCCGCCGCGTCAAATCAAAGCCCAGGAACAGCCCCCCCGGCGTATCGGCGCCCGGTTCGTTCAGAAACGTCGCGTTCGTACCCGCGCGCTGGGAGACAGTGGTTCCGGGACTGGTGGTGAACCCGAAAGTGAACGCATGGCGATAGAGCTTCTTCTGGATCGCGAAGGAAAACGGAGGCCGATGGATCCCTAGTTCGGTGCCGTTGGCGACGGTCGGAATTACCTCCGCGATAAGCGCGACGGTGGGACGAATGTCCACTGACAGTCCGATGCCCACCGAAAAGGCATTGATGCCAGGCTCATCGGGGATCTCATCGGATAGCAGTCCCCCCATTACCAGCCTGCGGTCATTGAAAGACGCCGTCGGGACAAAGTAAATCTGGGCCCGCGAGGTCAGGCTTTTCGAAACGATCGCCTCCAAGTTTTCCGTGTAGTTCTTGCGAAAATTGTCCTGACCTTCGAGGGAGACGCGGAACGTCAGGTTGAACGGAGCTTCATGGCGCTCTTCCAGGATGTTGTAAGCGGCCATGAGCTGAATCGGCCGGCCGATGAAGGACGGCGACCGCCACACATCCACCGACAGCTTGTCCGTGACTCCGTAACGGAAGCCAAACGACGAGAGCGAGAAATTATCCAGACCGAACAATTCGGCGCCGCGCGCCGGACCGGAAACCGCGGAATCGAAGGCGAAGCGGTGACTGAAGTTGACGATCAAAGCATGCTCATCCACAGGCCGTCCGGTAGGCAAGGTAAACAACGCGTCATCCCCAGGTTGATAGATGGGCAGTTTCTGCTCCGCAACGGAGGCTTGGCTGGACGATGGAGCAAACGACCGGACCGTCGAGGTCAGCGCCGTGATCTGCTCGTCGTTCAGTTCGCCGCTAAACGCAGGCATGCGTCCTGACTTCCCGTTGCGGATCGTGTCCGCGATCTGGGCGTCGGTCAGTTTCGCCTGGAATTGCCGGTCGGCGAAGTTCGGAGTTCCAACCGAGCCGATCCCTTGTCCGCCCGTTCCATGGCAGCTCGCGCAGCGTTGGGCGAATAGCCCGCTGCCCTGCGGAACCTGGCCGCCGCTCGCGGGATGAACGGTCCCGGCGGCAACGTCTACCACGTACTGCTTGCCATCGATTTCCAAACTTACCGTGGAATGCGAGGCATCAACAAAGGATGCGTTCTGGGCTGCGGCGCTGAGCACGCAACAGAGCAGGAGCAAGATCAGATGGGGCCAGGTTCTCATAAGGCCATTACAAAGGCTAAGCGCCTTCAAGAGGTTGGGGACTTGTAAGAACTGCGTAAAATCCTCATAAAACGGATATTTTGCTTTGCCTTACAATTGGCCGATTACTTGCAAGCGGCCCGGTGTTATCATGGCTACAAGATGTCGATGCTTTCGCCTAGACTTCAACTCAAGGTCTCGCAAAAGCAGATCCTCACGCCCGGCCTTGTCCAGATGGTCACGGTCCTCCAGCTGAACCGGCTGGAGCTCAAGGACATGATCACCCAGGAAATTTCCGAGAACCCGGTCCTCGAGGAATCGGTGGACGGAATTGAAGAGCTGACCCCCGAGGAGATGCAATCGATTCTCGAGGCCGAGCGTGTTTCCGATCCGTCCGACCAGGTGATTCTCGAAACCGTGAATGGCACGGCGTCGGAGCCCGAGATCGCCGCCGGAATTCCGGAAGCGTCGCCTCCCGAGTTCGAATTTGACTCGTCCGCTCCTGCATCGCTCGAACCGGCCTCCACGGCGCCCGCGCAGGAAGGCGAAGTCGTCGAGCAGAAGACCGAAAAGGATCCATTCGACGAGATCGATTTCGGGTCTTTCTTCGACGAGTATCTGGATCCCGGCTACAAGAGCCCGGCATCCGAGCAAGTGGAGAAGCCGTCGTTTGAGACTTTTCTTTCCTCGCCCGTCACGCTCAGCGACCATCTGCATTCCCAGTTGAGCGTGCTGATCATGTCGGAAGCGGTGCGCGACGCGGCCGAAAATATCATCGGCAATCTGGACGAAAACGGCTATCTCACGGCCACCCTGGAAGAAATCGCCGAGTCCGGCCAGCATTCGCTCGACGAAGTGAAGGAAGGGCTGCGGGTGGTGCAGTCGCTGGATCCGGCGGGTATTGGCGCCAAGGATGTGCGCGAATGCCTGCTGCTGCAAATCGAAAGCCGGAACGGCAAGGGCGGCGTCGCGTGGCAAATCGTTTCGAATTACCTGAAGCTGCTTGAGACGCGGCAAATCAAGGAAATCGCCAAGCAGCTGGGCCGGCCACTGGAGCATGTGCAGGTCGCGCTGGATGTCATTCGTTTTCTCGACCCCTATCCGGGGCTGCGCTATTCGGGCGCCGGCGCGCGCCAGGTGGAGCCGGATGTCTACATTTTCAAAGAGAGCGACGATTACATCATCCAGTTGAATGACGACGACCTTCCGCAGCTTCGCTTGAACGCGCAGTATCGCAAGATGCTGGATCGCGATCAGGAGCCGAGCAAAGAGATCCGCAACTATGTGAAGGACCGCTATGCGGCCGCCATTCAGCTCATCAAGAACATTGAGCAACGCAAACAGACCATCTTGAAAGTTTGCCAATCCATTGTGCGGCGGCAGCTCGATTTCCTGGAACATGGCATCGATCAACTGAAGCCGATGATGATCAAGGAAGTGGCCGAGGAGATCGGCGTGCACCCATCCACGGTGAGCCGCGCGGTCGCAAGCAAGTACGCCGACACACCCCAGGGCGTGTTCGAGCTGCGCTATTTCTTCTCGGAAGCGGTGCAAGGCACGGCGGGCAGCGCGACGCCGCTGTTGATCCTGAAGCGCCGCGTCAAGAAAATGATCGAAGAGGAAGACACGCAGCATCCGCTGACGGACGAACAGATCACGGCCCGCCTCAAAGACGAAGGGATTGATGTCACGCGGCGGACGGTGGCCAAATACAGAGAAGACATGAAAATACCATCCACTCACCAGCGGCGTGTTCGCGCCTAAGCCTCTCGCGCGCAGAACGAGATCCCGATGAAAATCAGCTATACAGGAAAATTGGAAGCTATTCCGGTGAAGCAGCGGGCTAAGCTCGACGCCAAGCTGCAGAAGTTGTCGAAGATGCTGGAGCGGCGCGGTGAAAAAGAAGCGCACATTGTTGTGACCCAGGAGCGCTTTCTGCATAAGGTGGAAATCACCGTGAACGCGATGGATCGCGCGCTGGTTGGAATCGCCTCCGACGCCGATCTTTCCGTTGCCGCCCACGCCGCGTTCGACAAACTGGAGAAGCAGATTGTAAATCTGCGCGCCCGGTGGCGCGATACCAAGCGCGTTCGCGACAAAGAGGCGGATGGAGCCAAAGCCAGCGCGAGCTTGCAGCCGGTGGCCGTCGTCTCCAAGAAGGCCTCGAGCAACGCTGTCGCAGCGAAGAAAGCGGGCCGCAAGCAGGTGTTTCGGGTGAATCATTCGGATGGCAGTAAGCCGATGACGCTTGAAGAGGCGATGCTCGAGATGGAGGCGTCGCAAGACTACCTGGTTTATCGCGATGCGCAAACCGACCGGCTCACGGTGCTGATGCGCCGTCCCGACGGCCACTTCGATCTCATCGAGAGCTAAGATCCCAAGAGTCAGCTAAGTGTCCAGAAGAGTCCTCTAGTGGCCAAACGCGTCGCCGGGCAGTCGGATCCGCAGGATGCCGAGCTTGTTGTCATTACCGGCCTGAGCGGGTCGGGCAAAGCGACCGTTCTCAAAGCTTTTGAGGATCTCGGCTACTACGCGGTGGACAACATGCCGATCAAGCTGATTCCGAAATTCGCGGAATTGGCCAAGGGTTCGCCGCACGTCCGGCGCGCGGCGCTGGTGATCGACATTCGCGAGGGCGGCCAATTGGCGCAATTCCCGGCGCTGTTCGAGCGGCTGCGGCGTCAAACTGCGGCGCGGCTGGTCTATCTGGAAGCCGACGATGCCGCTCTCGCCCGGCGCTTCAGCGAGACGCGGCGCCCTCATCCGCTAGGCAAGCTGGTGTCGGTCTCTAAAAGCATCAAGAAGGAGCGCGATTTGCTCGCGCCGATTCGCAAGGTGGCCGACTACATCATCGACACGTCGAAGTTCAACGTGCACGAACTGCGCGAAGTGATCGGCGAAAAATTCAGCGGCGGCCGCGGCGATTCCAGTTTGCGCATCGACATCACAAGTTTTGGGTACCGGCATGGCGTTCCGCCGGATAGCGACTTGGTTTTTGACGTCCGGTTCCTGCCGAATCCCAACTATATTCCGCAGTTTAAGAATCTTACGGGCCGGAATCCCATCGTCGCGCGCTATATTCTGTCATTTCCGCAAACGAAGGAGTTTATCGATCGCATTTCGGACCTGCTGGTCTATCTGATCCCGCACTATGTTCGCGAAGGCAAGAGCTACCTGACCATTGCGTTCGGCTGCACTGGCGGGCATCATCGATCTGTAATGATCGCCGGCGCCATCCGCAAACGGCTGGCGCGGTCCGGGTTCAAGGCGAAGGAAACGCACCGGGATATCGGCAAGTAGCCGCGAGAAACTCGAAACGAAATCGGAATTGTATCGTCAAAACGTCTAACCCCTGCGTCATAGGAGGTAACGGGCATGTGGCGAACGTTCGCTTCCCTAAGTATCGCGGCGGCTCTTCTGTCGGCTTTGGCGTTCGGCCAATCGACGGATGCGCCAGCCACCCAAACTACATTCGAAGTTGCCGACGTCCACGTGAGCCCGCCGACCCGCAATCCGGGCATGCGCGGGCCTATGCTTCGCCAAGGCTTCTATCAAATCCGCTATGCGACCATGCTCGATCTCGTCAGAACGGCCTACGGCGTGGAAGCCGAAAGGGTGCTGGGCGGTCCGAACTGGCTCGAAAAGGACACGTTTGACGTGATGGCCAAGCTGCCCGAGGGCGCCACCACTGACACCGCCAAGCCGATGCTCCGCGCGCTTCTGACGGACCGTTTCAAACTGGCCATTCACAATGCCACCAAACCCGTTCCAGCCTACGCGGTGAAAACCACGGGCAAGCATCCACAACTGAAGCAATCCGACGGCACGGGCGATACCGGATGCAGGTTCAATCCACCGCCCCCGCCCCCGGCTCCCGGCGGACCACCGCCCGGGCCGATGCAGTTTTCTTTCACGTGTACCAACATGACGATGACCGCTTTTGCGGAGGCCTTGACTACCACCATTTTCGCTGCGCCGCAGTATCTCAACGGCCGCGTGGTGGTGGACGAAACGGAGCTGAAGGGGGCATGGAGTTTCGATTTGAAGTTCACGCCGCGCGGAGGACTGGTCAACCGTACGGGACCCGTTCCCGGCGGCATTTCGGTTTTCGATGCCATTGAACAGCAGCTCGGTCTGAAGCTCGATCCGGTTGACGTTCCGATGCCCGTAATCGTCGTGGACAGCGTGAATCAGAAGCCCACCGCGAATTCGCCCGAGGTGGCCGAGAAGATTCACCTTCCCCCGCCGCCCACCGAATTCGAAGTGGCCGACCTGAAGCCTACCGCGCCGGATTCCAGGGGAATGATGTTCCGGATTCAAGCGGGAGGGCGCGTGAACATCACCGGAGTTCCTTTGAAGTTTCTGATCGAACAGGCCTGGGACGTGACGGACGACATGCTGGAGGGGATGCCGAAATGGATGGAGTCGGATCGTTACGACATCGTGGCGAAAGCCGGCGTAACGGACGTCGATTTCGATGACATTCTCGTCATGGTTCGCGCGCTTTTAATCGAGCGATTCAAGCTCGCCGTGCACACCGAAGATCGTCCCGTTACTGCCTACACGCTCGTCGCGGTGAAGCCCAAGATGAAGAAGGCTGATCCCAACAGCCGCATCAAATACAACGAAGGTCCGGCCTCCGGCGAGAAGGACCCCAGGGATAAGAACCCGATTTTATCCCGCTTGGTCACCTGCCAGAATATGACCATGGCTGAATTTGCGGCAAAGTTAAAGGACATTGCGCCGGGCTATATTCACACTCCGGTTCTTGATGCTACCGGGCTGGAGGGCGGTTACGATTTTACGCTCAGCTTCAGCGCTGTCGGCCTGACGCGAGCGCCGGGAGGAGTCCCAGGGGGACCACTGGGACAAGCAGGTCCGCCGCCACCGTCCGACGTTGCCGCAGCATCAGACCCCAACGGTTCGGTCACTTTGTTTGAAGCCATCGACAAGCAGCTTGGTCTCAAACTCGAAGCGAAGAAGCGGCCCGTTCCGGTCTTAGTGATCGATCACGCCGAGCAGAAGCCTACCGAAAATTAGACCAACGCCTGCTCGATGACGGCGGCGAGCCCAGCCAGCGGCTTCACCACGTCCTCGCTCAATCCGTAGCGCTGTTGAATATACGCGGCATCGTTATAGCTGAGCCAGACTTGGCCGCCAGCATCCTGCCACGCCAATGCCTTCCATGGAAGATCGATAGCCGAAGTTGGCGCAGCGAGCATCACTGGAGTGCCGCCCTTCGGATTCCCGAAAATCAGCAACTGCGTCGGGGGCATTTTCAACCCGGCCTTTTCTGCCTCGCCGCTGTGATCGACGAGCGCGAACACTTTGATGCCCTTGGCCGTCAGAATTGTCTCCAAGCGATGCAGCGTTTCCGGCACCGAATATTTGCTCGGCTTACTGATGATTCCTTCTCCTGAATTCATTTCGCAGCCACCTCCCGGGTTAAGTAAACGGCCATCGCTAGCCCCGCCGCCGCCAACACCAATGCGACGACAATGGCCATCGTGGACGGTTTTGTCACTATCGGCGATCCGCTGTTCAAAGCGCGGACGATACGGACGTGGCGTACACACGCAAGAATATTCACCAACACTCCGACCACCAGCAGCGCCGTCCCGAGCGGCACCGATAGCACCGATGTTTGGAATTGCGGAAAGGTTCGTAGTGATGCCAGCTCGCGCAGAAATAGCCCGAAACGCGCCACTACGAATCCAAAACCCATCAGCGCGATGCCGGTACGAATCCAGGCCAGGAACGTACGTTCCTCGGCGAAATAGGTTCGGGGATCGGCTTGAGGATTCTCTTGCGGCATTTATACGTTGACCTGCTTCCATTTTCCACGCCGGAACAGAAGTACGCCAAGCACGGCCAGCAGCGAATCGGAAACCACGACGGCGACGTAAACGCCGTTCAGCCCGATTCCACTATGGAACGCGAGCGCCCAGGCCAGCGGAATTTGGCACAGCCAAAAACAGATCAGGTTCAGCGTGGTCGGCGTCGCAGTGTCGCCAGCGCCGTTGAAGGCCGCGGTGATTACCATGCCGTAGGAGTACGAAACGTTCCCGCAACTGAATAACCGCAGCGCGCTCACAGCGAGAGGAGCCACCATGGGATCGCTGGTGAAAAGGCCGATGATCTGCGGCGCAAAAATGATAAACAACAGGCCGAGCGATCCGAGGAACACCATGTTGTATAGTCCAGTCCGCCATACCGAACCTTCGGCGCGCGAAGGCTTACCGGCGCCCAGGTTTTGTCCCACCAGCGTAGCGGCCGCGTTGCTCATTCCCCACGAAGGCAAGATCGCGAAGACGATCACCTTGAACGCCACGGTGTAAGCGGCCGTTGCGGCGCTTCCGAAACTCGCGATGATCCGCACCATCGCGATCCAGCTCGCCATTTGCACCATGTATTGGAACATGGCGTTGAGCGACAGCCGGATGAGCCGCCACATGACCTGCAGGTCGACGCGCAACTGCGAAACGTGCAGCGACAGCCGTCCGCGACCTGAAGTCAGCACCCATAGTTGCAATAGAACGCCGATGCCGCGTCCGATAGTTGTGCCGACGGCCGATCCCGTCACGCCCAAGCGCGGAAACGGACCCAGTCCAAAGATCAAACAGGGATTCAGGCAAATGTTTACCAGGTTCGCGATCCAGAGCACGCGCATCGCAATGGCCGCGTCACCCGCGCCGCGAAACACGGCGTTGATCAGGAACAGCAGGAAGATGGTCGCGCTGCCGCTCAGAATCATGCGGGTGTAGCCGGAGCCTAGCTTCACCACGCTGTCCGAGCCGCCCATGATATGCAGCAGATTGGGCGCGAAGAAATAGCCGAGAACCGCCGTGGTTGCCGACACCACCAGCCCGATGATGATGGCCTGCACGGCAACCAGTCCCGCAGATTGCTCGTCCTTTTCGCCGATCCGTCGCGCTACCAATGCTGTGGCGCCCATGCTGAGCCCGAGCGCGATCACGAAGACGAGAACCAGCGCGGTCTCGGTCAGCCCCACGGTTGCCACGGCGTCCGCTCCAAGGCGCGAAACCCAGAACACGTCGACCACGCCGAATAGCGACTCCATGCACATCTCGAGCACCATCGGCACCGCGAGCAGTACGATCGCGCGGCCGATCGCCCCTTCGGTGAAGTCCTGGCTCGATCCCATCACCGCTTCGCGCAGTGATGACCAGATGCCGGTGTTGGTGGCTTGGATTGAGGTAGTGCTCTCACTCATAAAAATCCTTGGACAATTGGAAAACCCTGTGAACTCGTCGGGGCTGCCGGCCGATGGCGAAGCATGCCCGGGCTAACGCGGTGTCAGAATGCGATTGGGGTTTTCACGGCTGTCAATGACCTCGAGTGAAACAGTCTTTCCAGTGTAGCGCGATTGCCAACTCAGTAGATAGTCAGTTCCACCGGCGAGCCCGCGCCGCAGCCCAGCGCCTTCGCGGCCGAAGCTTGACTCGCGGCCACTTCTAAGTAACCCGAGCTTCCAACCACGACAAACAATTCTCCGGGATCGCAGTCGGAAAACGTCAGCGCCAGGCGCGTGATCGCCTGGAGACCGGTGTTCAGCGAGAATGCGTGGGTGCGGATAGAAGGGAATTGATCGATATGGAAATTAGTGAAGAGATTGCCGAAGTGATCGGTCTTGAGAATGGCACCGGTCCAGGTATGCTTGCCGCTGTGCGCGGGCTGATCGAATGAGGCCTGGATGTAGTCGCTAATCAGCTTCCCGAATTTCGCGGGCGTCGCGCCGGACGCCAGATGCGCGGCCACGGGCGAAAAAACATCGCGGCCGTGAAATGTTCTGCTGACGGGCTGTAGGAAGTAGCGATCGGCGGTGATGTGCCGGACTTTCGCTTGTTCCCGCGACAAGACCATCGACAGCACGCCGTTATCCGGCGCAACGAAATACTGTCCCGCCATCTCGGCCAACAACGGCCGCCTTGCCGATCCGACGCCGGGATCGACCACCACCACGTGAATCGTCCTCTTCGGAAAGTAGGGGTATGCCTGCGCGATGGTGAACGCGCCGTCGCCGATTTCGTAAGGCTGCACGCCGTGGCTGATGTCGACGATCTGCGCGGCCGGCTGAATTCCGAGAATGACACCCTTCATGACGCCCACAAAATGGTCGTTGATGCCGAAGTCGGTGGTGAGCGTGATGATGGGTCTGGTTTTGACGGGTCGGGTCACGGTCTCACTTTACACCGGCGCTGACTTCTAACCCGACTCCCGGCACGACCTGCCCGCCCGCGACGACGGTAACTACGGCTTGCCCGGGCGGAGTCTCCGATGGGACCTGCGCGTTGATCTGCGTGGCACTCACGTATAAGAGCGGCGCGGCCAATCCATTGAAGAAGACGGAAGTTCCCGCTTCAGACTTAGGCCAGGGCGGTGGGGATGCGAACTCGGTGCCGCTTGGTGCCAGATTCGATCCGAAGATAGAAATGATAGACCCAGCAGCAACGGGCCCGGATTTGAAATTCGCCGCGTTAACCACCGCTGCGACGCTCGCCGGCGCCTGATCTTTCAAACCGAACACCACCAAGCTATCGAGCGTGCCCGCATAAACCTTGCCGTTCGCGACGGTCGGCGTCGAAAACTTAACGTATGACCCCACGCTCGCCTGGTAAAGTTGACGGCTAAGATCGGCGGCGGCGTAGGCGTGTAACTCGGCCGACTGGTCAATGGTCCAAAGGATTCCATTCTGAGCGCCGTTTGCCGAGATGCTAGGCACCGTTCCCAACTCGGTAAATGTTTCGGTGCTGGCGGAAACTGGCAGCGTCGACAGCAGGCCATTGTGCATTGCGAAAGCCTTCACCTGATCGTGCGCGGCCGAGAAATACACCGTGTTATTGAAATATGCCGGGATTCCAAAGATCGGGCCCACCGCGCCGATCAGCGATTGCACGATCTGTTCGTCAGCGCCCGGGTGAAAATGGCCCAGGTTATCGCGATCCAGTAAGTACACCGTTCCCGACTTACTCCCACTTACTAGTAAGTGCGGATGGGCTGCGCTTCCGGCGCTGTCTGGCATCAATAGAACGCCGCTCGATCCCAGGTCCAGATTATCTACGTCCAGCAGGCCCGCGTCGTAGGGTGCGAAATAATCCGTTGCCGCAAGTTTCATCGACGTCGAAAGGCGGATGATGCTGTCGCCCAGATCCGAGCCGGCCATGTTCGCGTCAAACGTCCCATTGGCCGACGCGATATAGATATTGTCATCGGAGTCCGCCGCCGGTGCAGCGCCGCCCTGCCAGAACGATCCAGCGTCCCAGTCCGGTGTGCTCGTATAGGCGCCGGCTTGCTGCAGCCCCTGACCATCGCCGCTCCAAGTTTTATAGCCTATGACCCACCCGTGATAATTTCCCGAGTCGCAATGTGAGGACCAACTCGTATACACCACGCCATTGAGCAACAGCAACCCGGCGCGATCTTTATAGAACCAAGGCTTGAATTGAACCGTGGTATTGCCGTCGCCTTGGCCGGGCACGGATGCTTGGATCTCCACTGGACTGCCCGGCCGTTCAGCTCCAGTTGCGACGTCGAGCGCGTGAAGCCGCTGCACATAGCCACCGAGCGATGGCTCGGCCGTCATCGCGACAACGTACAGTGTGCCGGTGGCTGGATCAATGACCGGCGTTCCCGTGATCCCGATTTCGGGCGTGATCACGTCGCATGCCAGGTCGGACGCCAGGGCGGTGGTCACGCCTTGCGCGGGATTGATAAAGCTCGCCTGCCACAGCGGTGCGGCGGTGTAGTTATCGGCGTCGAACGCATAAACGCTGTCGTGCTCGGTGGCGACAAAGACGACGTTGTGGATTCCTTTGCCCGGGATCACGACTCCCGGCAGATAGAGCGGCTGAGCGTAAATCTGCCCATCAACGGCATAGCTGAACAGCGGCCCAAATTGCCCCGAGCCGACGTTCGCGGGAGTAAGGACCGTCTCGTTGAGATTCTGCCCGGTCCGCGCCAGGTCGTTGTGATAGGTCAGCACGCTCACCTGGCAGTTCCACCAGAGAGCGCAAAGAAGTAGCGAGTGAGCCGGGTCCATCCACCCGTTAGACACCCCGAGTCAGGGTAGCGTTACTAGATCGTTAGTCCTACAGTTCGCTCAACGCCGCCACCAGCGCCCCCCGCGCCGTAGAAACCATCGGATTCGTCGCCAGCCGGACTTCGGAAATCGCCACCGGCAACTCCACTTCCCGCAGGCTCTTCTCGA
>DATHMO010000342.1:0-6061 GCA_035486995.1 Bryobacteraceae bacterium | reverse complement strand
CAACGCCGACGCGCCCTGCGATAGCATGCGGACGTTGATGCCGCCCAGGGCGTTGAACACGCGTGCCGCAACGCCTGGAGTGTGGCGGATGTTTTCACCCACAATGCAGATGATAGCCTGATTCTCGTCGACGGAAACCTCAGCGAACTCGCGCAACTCCGTCACGATTGTGTCCAAGCGCTCCGGATGATCGATGGTGAGCGACACGCTGACCTCAGACGTCGCCACCATGTCCACCGAGGTCTGATTTCGATCGAAGACCTCGAAGATGCGCCGCATAAAACCATGCGCCATGAACATGCGTGTCGACCGGATGTTGAGCACCATCACCTTGCCCTTGCACGCGATCGACTTCACGACATTTTTGCTCGGAACCGTCGCCGATTGAATGCGCGTACCCTCCACTTGCGGCCGGCGCGAGTTCAAGATCATGACGGGAATGTTGCGGTCGATCGCGGGCATCACCGTCGCGGGATGCAACACCTTCGCTCCGAAATACGCCAGCTCAGCGGCCTCGGTAAAAGAGATCACCTTCACGCGATGCGCGCCCGGGATGACGGTCGGGTCAGCAGTGAGCATGCCGTCGACATCGGTCCAGATCTGGATCTCTTCGGCTCCAATGCCCGCGCCGACGATGGACGCCGTGAAGTCGCTGCCGCCGCGCCCGAGCGTCGTCGTCACGCCATTTTCGGTGGATGCGATGAATCCGCCCATCACGACCACGTGTTGCTTCGCTAGCGCCGGAATAGTAGCCGCTAGCTTAGTGTAAGTGGCATCGAAAAGCGGAATGGCTTGCGTGTGGCGGTGATCGGTGACAATCACCTTGCGCGAATCCACGTGCACCGCGTTGAGCCCGTGATGCTGAAAATAGTTCGTGACGATCAGGCTCGACAAGCGCTCGCCAAAGCTCGAGATCGCGTCGATGGATCGCGGAGTCAATTCGCCCAGCACCGCCAGGCCTTTTACCAGCTCCGACAGTTCCTGAAAATGCTCGTCGATGGTGCGCTCCATGCCCGATTCCCGCATGTGAAAATCGCGTAGCGCCATCAATTCGCGCAGAGCTTCTTCGCGGTGGCCGCCCACAGCGAGATCGGCAATTTTGAGCAGACGGTTGGTGGTCTTGCCCATCGCCGAGACCACCACGATAGGCTTGCGGTCGAGCCGCGACTTTACGATTCCAGTAACGCGTTGGATGGCTTCGGCGGACTCGACAGAGGTCCCGCCAAACTTCATGACGATCATTAGTCGAGCAACCCCTCCGAGTACATTAGCTCCGCGTTCAACACCGCAGCCCCGGCCGCGCCGCGAATCGTATTGTGTCCCAGCGCGACGAACTTGTAATCCAGCACCGGGCATTCGCGCAGACGGCCAATAAACACGGCCATTCCACGCTCGCGCTCGGCATCGCGCCGAGGCTGCGGCCGGTCATTCTCTTCCATGTAAAAGATGGGCTGCGGCGGCGCACTCGGCAGCTTGCGCTCTTGTGGAACGCTACGGTAATTCACCAACGCGCGGATGATGTCGTCCTTGCTGGGCTTGCGTTCGAATTCCACGCTGACCGTCACAGTGTGGCCATCCACCACAGGCACTCGATTGCAATGAGCACTGACCTTGGCGCTCAATGGCCGCAGCCCCTCGCCCGTAAACTCGCCCAGGATCTTCTGTGTCTCCTGCTGCATCTTTTCTTCTTCGCCGCCGATAAACGGAATCACGTTGGCGTTGATATCCATGGACGCCACGCCCGGATAACCGGCGCCCGAGATGGCTTGCATCGTTGTCGCGACCACGCGCGTGATGCCAAACTGCTTCAGCGGCGCAAGCGCCATCGCCAAAACTATCGTGGAGCAATTCGGATTGGTCGCGATCTGCCCCTTCCATCCACGCACGCGCTGCTGGTGAGGAATGATCTTCAAATGATCCGGGTTCACTTCCGGAATCAGCAGCGGGACGTCGGGTTCCATGCGATGATTGCGCGAATTGGAGACGATTACATGCCCGGCTTGCGCAAACTCGCGTTCGATTTCGGTGGCAACGGAAGCGTCCATCGAGGAAAACACCAGCCGCGGCGCATTAACCGGCTTGCACTCGTGCACCTCCAAATGTTGTACGCCCGCGGGCATCGCGCCATCCAAGCGCCAGCTCGTGGCCTCGCGATAAGGCTTGCCGGCCGAGCGATCGCTTGCGCCCATCCAGGCGATATCAAACCATGGATGATTCTGCAAAAACTTGACGAAGTGTTGACCCACCATGCCGGTGGCGCCCAAAATTCCGACGGGGATTCTGTTTTCGTTCATGACAGTTGCTGGACCATTCGTTTGTAAATTTGTACTGCCTCAAGAATCTGCGCTTTCGGGATACGCTCTTCGCTGGTGTGCGCGACGTGAATCGAGCCCGGGCCGATTAGATACGGCTTGCCCCACGCGCCGCCAAACGCCGGAATATCGGTGGTGTATGAAACGATCGTGGTCTCGAACCCCGGCAGCGATCCCAGATGCGCCGCGGAAATGGCGAGCAGTTCGCGGACTTCAACTTTGCCCCCGACGGCTTGCCGAATAGCAGCTCGCGTGGAATCGCCATCGTCCACCAGCCGGATGAAAAGTTCCGCCTGTGCATAATCGGGAATGACATTGGGAGCACGGCCGCCCGCGATCGTGCCAATGTTCAGCGTACTCGCGCCCAAGGTCTCATCCACGGGAAGCTGCACGCGCCGGATTTCGTTCAGCGCATCGATCAGCTTTTCGATCGCGGATTCGCCCAGCGCCGGGTACGCCGAGTGCGCCATGCGGCCGTTCGCAATGATTTCGAGACGCAACGCGCCTTTTGACCCGAGCGCCAGCTTATTCTCCGTCGGTTCGCCGTTGATGATGAACTTGGAGCCCCGCGGATCCTTCGCGGCCGCCAGCGCACCGGCGCTGTTGCGCTCCTCGCCCACTACGAACAACAACCCGAAGTTGCTCTGCCTGGCTTCGAGCAGCTCGCGCACCGCAAAGATCATTGCCGCGATGATGCCCTTGGTATCGCAGGCTCCGCGTCCCCAAATGTGTTGGTCATCCTCGCGCGACGGAAAGAACGGCGGCACCGTGTCGATATGTGTTGACAACGTGACCCGTGGGTCGCCCCACCAGGCGAAGACGTTGTTGCGGCGCGGTTCTACGGGAATCAGCTCAACATGTCCGTTGAACTTCTGCGCCAGCGCGGACAGGTGCGCGAAGAGCGCATGGCCCATCTGTTCTTCGTTTTCGGTGATGGATTCAATGTCCACCAGCGCGCGTGTGAGTTCAAAAATATTCATCACTTTTATGCGGATGGAGGAAGGAAGGACACGCGTGCAAGCGGCGTGCTCCCCAGTAGCGCTCCACCCGATCTCATCGATCCGGATGACAGTGGGCAGGTATTAGCCTAGCCCCCCAATCGCGCCGGGCGGAAGTGCCGCGGCCAATTTCGGCGGATGTACTGCAAACCCCTTTCACCGGCGCTCCGATCTCCCGGAACCGCGTCACCGGCTACTAATGGTCTCCGCTCCTCTACAAGGACAAATTCAGAATAGCAAGCTTTCGAGCCCGCCCGCTAGGCCCGTTCCTGGTACGTGCCTTCCGCCGTGCTGACGCGGATCTTTTCGCCTTCAGTGATGAATGGCGGAACTTGCACCACCAGTCCGGTTTCCAGCTTCGCCGCCTTCGTGACGTTCGACACCGACGCGCCCTTCATACCAGGCTCCGTCTCCACTACGGTGAGGTCCACGGTGGGCGGAAGTTCCACGCTTATCGCCTTCCCTTCGTAGAACTCGATATTGACCTTGAGCTGTGGAACCAGATACTCGATGGCATCGCCCAGGATATCGCGCGTCAAATGCATCTGTTCGAAGTTCTCGGTGTTCATGAAATAGTAGTATTCGCCGTCGTCGTACAAATACTCCATCTCGATCTCTTCCAGCGCGGCGCGCTCCACGCGATCTTCCGACGAGAAGCGATGTTCCGTCATGGTTCCGCTGCGCAGGCTGCGCATCTTCACCTGGACAAAGCCGCGGAGGTTGCCCGGCGTGCGGTGCTCCATCTTGAAAATGGAGTAAAGTTCGTTGTTGAACTTGATCACCATGCCCGGACGTAGCTGTGTCGATGAAATCATCTTGAGTCGTTTACCTTCCGTTGGCTCGGGCGTCCCAGCAGCGGGGCGCGAGCGAAACTTCAGTTTAACAGGGTGCAGGTCGCGCCGCCCGGCGAGTATAATGGAGAAGTTCACGGATGGCGCTATCGTCTAACGGTTAGGACGGAGCCCTCTCAAGGCTTAAATAAGGGTTCGATTCCCTTTAGCGCTACCAAAACGCTCCAGCGAAACTCACTGAACATCTCCGGCCGTTTGGTGCGCTCGCAGAACCTCCCATGCCGGCCGCGCGATTCCGATCGGCAAGTTTAGCGAATCGCTGGGTGGGCCAAGGGAGTCTACTACTCGTGTTGTTTTTGACGCATTGCCTTTGAGAGGAGAAGCGTTATGCCGCGTGCGGTAAGATACGACCAATACGGCGGGCTGGAAGTTCTGCAAGTGGTGGAAGTCCCGCGCCCAACCCCGGGGCCTGGGAAGGTCCTTGTCCGGGTCAAGGCTGCGGGCATCAATCCGGGCGAGGCCTCCATCCGAAAAGGATTGTTTGCCGAGCGCTGGCCTGCAACATTCCCCTCCGGCCAGGGGAGTGATGTCGCCGGCATCGTGGACCAGGTCGGCTCGGGCGTCTCGAATTTTGCAGTGGGTGATGAGGTCATTGGATTCGTCAATGATCGATCCAGCCAAGCCGAGTTCACGGTCGTCGAGTCCAGCAACCTCGTGCCGCGTCCAGCCAACGTGTCGTGGGAGCAAGCCGGCGCCCTCTTCGTGGCCGGGACCACGGCTTACGCGGCGGTGCGAAGCGTCGCTCTGAAGACGGGCGACACAGTCGTCGTCTCCGGTGCCGCCGGTGGAGTGGGCTCCATTGCCGTTCAGTTGGCCAGGAACGCCGGGGCCAAGGTGATCGGCTTGGCCGGCGACTCGAATCGCAAGTGGCTCACCGATCACGGCGTAATTCCTGTCACCTATGGCGACGGGGTCGAAGATCGGATCCGCGCTGCGTCGGCGGGGAAAGTCGACGCCTTCGTTGACACCTTCGGCGGCGGGTACGTCGAACTTGCGCTGAAGCTTGGCGTTGCGAAGAATCGAATCGACACCATCATCGACTTCGCCGCCGCCGCGAAGCATGGTGTGAAGACGGAAGGGAGCTTTGAAGCCGCGAATGCCGACGTGCTCGCGCAACTTGCCGGGCTGATCGCCGCCGGCCGCCTTGAGATCCCGATCTCTAAGGTCTATCCTTTGGCCGAGGTTCGCGAAGCCTATCGCGACCTCGAGCAGCGCCACACACGCGGCAAGATCGTTCTTGAACCCTAAGTAACGTTGATTTAGTTTGACGTCAGGTATCCATGCACTTCGGCGAAGAGGCTGCCTTGGAGTCCAGCCCGGGGGGGGAAATGATATTGCGTGGTGGTGGGGCCCGGTGAACAAGGGACTAACGGAGTTACGAACCAATTTCCCAGCGGTGCGACGTTGAATTGCCCGCTGGGGACCGCCGAGTTGGCCAGGATCACGGTGTCGCTCCCGCTCTTCGCGGCTTCGGCAAGATCGATCGAAGTAATCACCAAGCTTTGCCCGGCAGGTACGACATAGGGCGGTGCACCCTGAATTTCACCTTTACTCACCGCGGTGCTCCACTGTTGCAGGGAGGAAAGCGTGAAGTCGCCGGCGCTGGTGAAACCGGCTGGACCATTTCCGGAGGGCACCAAGGTGACAATCTGCGACGCGAGCGCGGGTACGCCTTCGGTCACCACCGGGCTAGCCGGCGTGTTCGCCACTTCCACCATCGCCGCCGCCAACGAACGAGCCGCGCGCGTGGCCGCGAGGAGCAGCGCGCTTATAAGCGCAATCGCCACTGCCGTCTGAAACAGTCTGGTCTTCAATCATCATGAGCGATCTCCTCTTCGCATGTGGCTGGGAGCACGATTCCCGACGGATACTGAAGCCGGACATTGTTCGGACCGTTAAA
>DATHMO010000341.1:0-4429 GCA_035486995.1 Bryobacteraceae bacterium | reverse complement strand
AGTTTCTCGCGGCCCATCTCAGTGAGAGTGGCATTGACCGAATGAATGAGATCCAGCTTGGAATCAATCAGTGTTCCGTCGAGGTCAAAGATCAGCGCACGTACCGGGTACCGTTTCGGGGTCGTCATGAATCCTTCATTCTAATACGTCTCGGCCTTCGCGTTTTGGCCGCAGCGCGGAGCGAACGCTCGAATCCTTGATATCGAATTTACTCAATTGCCTGCCCCTGCGAATTCCCGTATCGTATGAGATTCGCTTGCAGCAAGAATGCGCACCGTGCGGCTGCGCTACCCGAACCATCGGAGAAAGATCGTGAAAAAGAAGATTCGCGCCATCCAATTCGGCGTTGGTCCTATCGGCGCCTCCACTGCGCGACTCATGCGCGAAAAACAGGCCATCGAAATCTGCGGCGCCATCGATAGCGATCCGGCAAAGGCCGGCCGCGACCTCGGCGAAGTCATCGGCGCCAGCGATGCCCCTTGGGGAGTGAAAATTTCCGCCGATGCCAGGGAAGTTCTCGAGCAAAACGCCGACGTCGTCATTCACACCACGTCCTCGTCGCTGCCGAAAGTGATGGATCAGCTTCTCGCGTGTCTCGAAGCCGAATCCTGCGTCGTCTCGACCTGCGAAGAGCTGTCTTACCCCTATCGCACGCATCCCGAGCTTTCCGCCAAGCTAGATGCGGCTGCCAAAGAGTACGGCGTCGCCCTTGTCGGCACCGGCGTGAATCCAGGTTTTGTGATGGATAAGCTCGTCATCACGCTCGCCGCAGTTTCGCAGCGCATCGAACACGCGAAAGCTTTGCGTGTCGTCGATGCGTCCAAGCGCCGCCTGCCCTTGCAGAAAAAAATCGGCGCAGGCATGACCGTCGAAGAATTTCGTGCCAAGGTCGCCGAAGGCGTGATCAAGCACGTCGGCCTCCCCGAATCCGTCGCGATGGTTGCCGACAGTTTGAGTCTTCCGGTGGACGAAATCACTGAAACGATCGAGCCCAAGGTCGCGACCGATCGCGTGCAGACCGAGTATCTGACCGTCGAAGCAGGCCAGGCCGCCGGCGTCCATCAGATCGCGCGTGGACTCAGCAAAGGCAAGGAGTTGGTCTATCTCGAATTGCAGATGTACGTCGGCGCCAAAGATCCGGCCGATACGATATGGCTTAAGGGCCATCCCGATATCAGCCTGACGATTCCTGGCGGATCGCACGGCGATATTGCGACTGCTTCGGTTGTTATCAATTCCATCCCGGTGATTCTCGACGCGCCAGCGGGTCTGCGCACTGCGCGCGATCTGCCCATCGGCTTCTTCTCGCCCGACGCGCGTCCTTAAGTTCTCTAAACAGTTCAAACAAATAAAATGGGCGCGTCTTCAACGACGCGCCCATTTCGTTTTCGAGAGTTGCCTACGCGACTAAGCTGACGCCGACTTCCCAATCCCTTTCTCAAGCGTCTGCCATTCCATATCGCTCAGCTTGATCTCCGCCGCTGCGACGTTCTCTTCGAGGTGTTTCACCGAAGACGTCCCAGGAATCGGCAGCATCACCGGCGAATGATGCAGCAGCCACGCCACCGCCAACTGCGCCGTGGACGCGTTGTGCGACTTCGCCGCCTTATCCAGTGCGCTGCCCGGCTGATTCAATTTGCCCGCTTCCATCGGAAACCACGGAATGAATCCCAGGTTGTGCTTCTCACAATACTGCAGCACTTCCTCATGCGTGCGGTCGGCGATGTTGTACTTGTTCTGCACGCTGACGATCGGCGCCGTCTTCAACGCGCGCTCGATGTCTTTCACCGACACTTCCGACAATCCAATGTGCCGGATCTTGCCTTCCTTCTGCATCTTCTTCAGCTCGCCGACTTGATCCTCGACGGGCACCGCCGCATCGATCCGATGCAACTGATACAAATCGATCCGCTCAAGCTTCAGCCTTCGCAGGCTCATCTCGACGCACTGCCGCAAATATTCCGGCCGCCCGACAACCGCCCACTTGTTCGGCCCCTGCCGGGTGAAACCGCCCTTGGTCGCGATCACCAGTCCCGACGGATACGGGTGCAACGCTTCTGCGATCAAACTCTCGCTGACCTCCGGTCCGTATGCGTCCGCCGTATCGATCAAATTGACGCCGAGGTCCGGCAGTCGCTTCAGGACGCGCTTGGCCTCCTCGCGATCCTTCGGCTCGCCCCAGACGCCGTCGCCCGTGATGCGCATCGCGCCAAAGCCCAGCCGATGAATCGTAAGATCTCCTCCGATCGAGAAGGTACCGCTCGACTTTGCGTTTGGTGTCGCGTTTGGTGTGCTCATACCGGGTTTGATTCGCTTCCGCCGCGAGAGGTTACCGCGATAACGACATGCGCCAGATTTCCGCAACGGTCTGATTTCACAGTGAGTTGTGGTGTGAGCCTGATCCACCGTCACCCGCGCCGGCAGCACCGCTCAAGACCGGCGCCGGTGCAGCCACGCATACCGCGCCCACGACGATGTATCCCGGATCGGCGCAGCGATATTTGTTCTTCAGCGTGATATTCCGTGCGCCTTCAATCACATGTACTGCGGTCAGCCCGATCGGCACGAGCGGCGCAGCCCCACGCAAGACTCGATTTGGCGAATGGCTCATCCGCTGATAGGAATAGGTCGAGAGCACCGCCTCACCAATTCCAACAGGAACCATCTTGTCCCACGACGGATGCGTCCCCAGCAGTAACCGCGACATCGGATCATTCTCAAAGCAAAGGCTGCAATGGTGAATGAAATATCGTGTCGTCACGCCGTCAAAAACTTCCGCGCCACCCTGCGCCAGCCCGAACACCAGCGACTTTCGATCGAGCCAATAGAACGGCCGCGTTTTCTCGACCGGCGTTGCAGTTTGCGAGTGTGTTTGGATAACCGCGCTTGCGCCCGGCTCAACCTTAGGCGTCGGCGCCGAAGGGAGTGTCTCGACGTATGCCCTTAAACCCGTATCGCCAATCGACTCCGTCTCCGAAACCGGCGAGATGCTTAGCGCATCGTCTTGAGCCGGCAATGGCGTCGCCGTTGCAAATCCCGCAATCAAGAAAAACCCGATTGCGAACGAAATTTGTGGAATCTTCGAGGGAAAAAGAATGTGTCGACGTGTCATGCCACCGGAAAAAGCACGTCAACACCCAACCCAAACTACCCACGTGCATCGCTACACGCAGCAAAAACGCCCGTTCCAGGTTGAAACACACTCAACAATTGTGAGCCCGAGTTTCAAATCGGGAATTCTTCGCGCCCCGCAAACCCATTACGAAAACTTTGGCAAGAACATCCCCGTGTGCTGCCTATGCTCCTCAAACTTCGGCCCAAACTCCTGCGTCAGAAGTTTCTCCTCGCGCCGCGCTTTGATAAAAAACGACAGCCACACCACCGCCATCGCAATCAGGCCGCGCACCTGTCCGTTCACGATCGCACTTCCCAGAAACCCGATCAGTATTCCTGTATAAATCGGATGCCGGATATTCCGGTACGGCCCTGTCCGGATGAGCTCGTGTCCTTCCTTCAGCGTCACCACGCCGCTCCAGTTCGTCCCCAGATGCACCCGCGCCCAAACCGCGATCGCCAATCCCACTCCCATCACGGCCACGCCGATCCACTGCACCTCCAGCGTTCGCGGCACAAAGTTGATCCCCAGAAATCCGAAATCGGTGCGCGGGTTATAGAGCAGAAAAACCGCGATGAAAATTGGCGCGATGTACACGAGCCGTTGCAGGATCGACTCGCGCTGCTTCGTCTTCTTCCGCTTCAAAGCCGAAACGAGCCAATACGCCGCGAACAAGATCCACAAATCGTTGACCGCTTCGCGCGGCGTAATCGCCGAGCCAACCCAGAAACCAAGTGCAACTAAACAAGCCACCACGGGAACCTCCTGCAGCCACAGCGGATACCTATACTACGCATTCCGTTCGCCGCGAATTTCGTGCCCGCTAACGCCGCCTACTTGCGCGAGACACGCCCCGGGCACTCGCCAATTTGGCGCTTTGCTGCGTCGCCCGCCGCGGCGCAAAATGGCGCCATTATGAAAAGCGCTTCGTCCAAAAAATTCGCCAAGTCAAAATCCGCCACGCACCAACTCGGCGCCCAAACCCAAGCCATCCACGCCGGCGAAGGCAACCGCCACGGCGTCGGCGGCCCGGTCAGCGCGCCGATCAGTCGCACTTCCACTTTCACGTTCTCCTCGACCGCCGAAATGAAGCGCTGGGCCGAAGGCAAAAGTAAAGCCTACATCTACACCCGCTACGGCAACCCATCGCTCGCCATCGCCGAAGGTAAAATTGCCGCCCTCGAAGGCGCCGAAGCCGCCGTCGTCACCGCCTCGGGCATGGCCGCCATCTCCCACGCGCTCCTCGCCGCGCTGAAATCCGGAGACGAAGTTATCTCCTCCGCCCAGCTCTACGGCGGCACCTACCGCCTCATG
>DATHMO010000340.1:0-19279 GCA_035486995.1 Bryobacteraceae bacterium | reverse complement strand
ATGTGCGATCGCCCATCCCAGCGCGCTGGGTCGCAATCAGCGTCTTTATTTTCGCTTCGGTTCTGAATTATCTCGACCGCCAGATCCTCGCCACCATGGTGGATATCTGGCGCACGCGGCCTGAGTTTCCGTTTACCTACGACGACTACGGGCTGCTGCTCTCGGTATTTTCCATCGCTTACGCGGTGAGCGCGCTGTTCGTCGGATGGTTCATCGATCGAGTGGGCCTCAATCGAGGCGCGGGGTTGGCCGTCACCGTGTGGGCAATCGCTAGCTTCGGCACTGGTGCATCGCACAGCGTTCACGAGCTTTTGTTATGGCGCGCGCTGCTCGGAATCTCTGAAGCCAGCGCGATCGCAGCCGTCACCAAGGCCATCGCCATGTATCTGCTCCCGCCCGAGCGCGCCGTCGGACAAGCCATGAGCCAACTCGGCTTGAGTCTCGGCGCCGGCCTCGCTCCGGCCTTCGCAGTTTATTTTTCGTATCACTACTCGTGGCATTGGGCCTTCTACGCCGCCGGATTTCTGAGCCTCGCGTGGATTCCCATCTGGCTCGCGACCGCGCGTGTCATTCCTGCGGTCGCTCCGCCCCGAGCTGGCCGTACAACGAGTTCCTTCGAACTCCTGCGCGATCCCAAACTATGGGCGCTCATCATCGCGAACATGCTCGGCATGACCGTCTACAGCCTGTGGGCAAACTGGGCGCCCACTTACCTCATCCGCGTCCAGCACCTCACGCCGCAACAAGCCGCGCATTACACCTGGATCGTCCCCATTAGCGGCTACTTCGGCGGACTCCTCGGCGGGGTGATGTCGTGGACATTCGTGCGCGCCGGCCGCTCGCCCATCGCCGCGCGTAAACTCGCCTGTCTCATTTCCGCCATCTTCTTGATCGGTACAATCGCCGTGCCCCTGGCGCCCACCCCCGCTCTCGCCACGCTCGGAATGTCACTTAGTTACTTCTGGGTGTGCGCCTGGAGCGTCAATCATTACACGCTTCCCATCGATCTCTACGGCGCCGGCCGCGCGGCCTTCAGCGCTGGTTCGCTGGTGTTCGCCTATGGCGTTATGCAGTCCGTTATTTCACGCCCGCTGGCTAACGTGATTCAAACATTTGGCTTCGGGCCCGTGTGTTTTTCCTTTGCTATACTCCCAATTGCGGGTTACGCCTTGGTGCATGTTTTGATTCGCAACGAATCGAGCATTGAACCCGCCGCCGGCCAGTCACAAATCACCGAAAACATTGTTGGTACTCGTTAACCCGCCGGTACTGGGCCCGCAACTTCCGGCTGTCTAAGGACTAACAAAACGTAACGAGCCATGCCATTCATCAATCTAATAGAGTGACCGGCCCATCCGGAGGCCAGCAACAGCTTCGGGAGGATGTAATAGAAGTATGAAAGTTCAGTGCCCCTATCGCTGCGATTATTGCCACAACCTGAAGGGCGAAACCAACCATTGGTGGCTGCGCCCTCATGACGTGGACCAATTCCGGCTCGTGCGCTGGGATCAAATCTTGGCCGATCAGGATGGCTACGAGCACATTTGTTCGGAGTCCTGCGCCGCTAAAGCGCTGTCGAAATGGCTAGCGCAAGCGAGCGGCAATCTAGTGCGGACGGCACCGAAATCGGAACGCTCGTTGGCCGCGATTCAGTAAGTTTTAAGGTAACTGAGTTCTTTCTTCGCAGCCGCCACAGTCCAGTTGTTCCACGGCGGCTCGTGCATCGTGATTTTTTCAAAACAAGCCGCAGCTTCCCGATAGCGCTTGTTGTTCTCTAGATACTGCCCGTAGTAAAACCAGGCCGTGGGAAGCGATGGATGAGCTTTGATCACTGCCGTCGCCGAAGCCTCGGTCTCAGCTAGTCCAAGCTGCGCGAATAAGTACAGCAGCGTGACGTCCGGCGTCGATTCAATCTCGGGAAATTTGTCCAGGGCCTGCCGCACCAAAACCGTGCTTCTGTCGCGATCATTCATATAAAGAGCCGTGAACGCTTGGGCGATCGGCTCATCGCGTTTGGAAACCGGCAGTCCCGCAACGTCCTTCAAGAAAGCCAGCGCTATCTCGGAACGGAGGATGTTGCCGTCTTCCAGCCGCGGCGCTTCAGCCAGCGGTTTCGAATTCGAACAAACAACCAACGCAACGCGCTTCGGCGGGACCTCGATCGTGAGACATTTCGCCTGAAACCACCACTCGATGCGCTGTCCTTCGAAATCTTGGTTCTCGACGGGAACGCTGCGCGCGGGCACATGAACGGAGCCACGATGCCAGACCACCTGTCCCGACTCGCGAACCTCCGCGCGAAGGTCCGAAATGCGCAGATCCGCAGCAGCGCGTGTCAGATCGCGATCAAACTGCTCGAATCGGCTCTGCCCCGCGGCCGGCAGGATGATCAGCAGCAGTGCAGCGTACACTTTCACTTCTTGTATCCGATTTTTCGCAAGAACCCATGCCGCCATTCGGCGTCTGCCGCGGTTTCCACGCCCTTGGGCCGCGCGCCATCGATCACTCCGAGCACTCCCCTGCCCTGCTCCGTCTCGGCCACGATCACTTCCACCGGATTCGCCGTGGCGCAGAAAATCGTGCACACCTCCGGCGTCTCCAGGATGCGATTCTTCACGTTGATCGGAAATCCACCGCGCAGCGCCACCACAAACATGTGCCCCGCGCCCACCGCCGTCGCGTTCTTCGTCGCGATCGCCTTCAGTTCGTCGTCGTTGCCATCCACGCGCGTCAGACACGCGCCCGACGCCTCATTGAACGCGATTCCGAACTTCATCTGCGGCACCGTATTCACGATCGCTTCGTAAATATCTTCCACCGTCTTGATGAAATGGCTGTGTCCGACAATGATGTTCCCGTCGGACGGAATCTCGATCCGAATCGCGTGCAGCTCCATGCCTTTACATTACGTCATGACCGCCGCAGTTTCACGCGCAACCACTGAATCCGTATCACGCGCTGAAATTCGTCTGGTTCCTGCGTGTGGAACGATATCGAAACCACCCGATCGCGCGATACACCCGCTGGCCCAAACATCGGCGTGAGATCGCCCAAGCTCTTGGGCCAGTCGCTCACCAGCACTCCGTCCGGCAGGTTCGCCCGGATCGCGCGCTGCGAATCGATGAATCCGGACTCGAGCGTCGCTCGCACCATCACCATCGGCGAGCGAAACAACTCGCGCTTCACCATCCCCTTCAGGCTCTCGCCAATCTCGGCCTTCATCATGAGGGCTTCGTCGTTCCCCACTGGCGGCAGCGTGATGGTCTGGCCCCAATGCGCTACTGTCGATCCGATCGGCACGGGAGGATCGAATCGCGGAGTTGACCGGCGAACGACCACGCACAAGTTTTGCGGCCAGTTGTGCGACCTCGCTTTCACGTCGTACCAGTTGAGCAAAGCCCACCAGCTCCGCGGCGTCTCATAGAACGGTTCGCGCGTGTCGATGGAATCCCACCAAAGCAGCATCGCTTCCGCTCCTGCGGGATCGTCCAACGCCCGAGCATTCAGCAAGTCGAGTGGCGGTGTGTAGGCCGAGTACGCCTGAATCACCGGCAGCGGTTGCCATCGCAAGTGATTCCCCCGGATCATGGCGATTTCGGTCGGATACGCATTCACTCGTTTTCCCGCAAGGTAAGGCTCTAACTCGGGAGGAAGCGCATCCAGATCGAGCGCGCGTTGCGTGTTCGTCTCCATCTCGGTCACTGCCGCCGGCCAGTGCAAGTACTCATAGAAACTCACCAACGCAGCTCGCCCCTTGAGCCGCTCCAGATGTTCCTGCGGTAGCGGCGGATCTCCAAGCTGCGCGAAGCCTGACGCCACCGATGCAGCAGCGAATATCGCAACCACAATCCGGCTTCGCCAAGTGGAAACAAGCGCGACAACCAGTAAGGACAACGCGGCCATCTCGTACGGAAACGGCAGCGCGTGCGCGTCTTGCCGCACCATCGCGGATTTGAAACACAGAAAGCCGATCCCGATGAGCAGCGGCACTCCCCAAACCACCCGTCGCAAATGACCCGCCGCAAGTGGAACCAAGATCCAAAGCGCCAGGCAACTCAAGACCGCGCACACGGCCACCCAAAGCAGCCCAGGCAAACCCATCGCCTCCGAGTAACCGTTCGCAATCTCTACGGAATTTCGCAGAAATGCTACCAGCCCGCCGACTGTCCCATCCAACGCCCAGTAAAATCCCGCCAGTGTCACCACCCACACCGCGACAACCGCGCCCGCCGGCTTCAGCGATAGCCCAGCTGTCTTTCGGCCCCGCCACACCACACACGCCGCGAAATAAAACGCGGCAAGTGAGCCGATGATGCCGATGTTGAATTTAACCAACAACAAAAATGCGCCCAGAAAGGACAACAGCCCTATGTCGAACCAGGGCCGGTCATCCAAGCGGATCGCCACCGCAAGTGTCAACGCGATCACCACACGGATAGGCCGTTCGATGTGCGAATCCAAGACAAACGCGTTGTAGATCCAAAACACTCCCAGGTACAGAACAATTTCCGTCCAGTGCCGCGCCCGTTTGCATAGCGTCCACAATGCGTACCCAAACACCAGGCTGAGCCCCCAGGCGAATGCGAACACGGCCCATGGTTCCGCCTCTGGAAACGACGGCATCATGAGATAGCCCAGCGGACCATACGTGAAAATAATGTCCCGCCCGAAAACCATCCGCTCGGAATGCCCCATGTTAATGCCAAATATCCAACTGGGATCGAGACCGGCCCCTGGCGTAAAAGGCATGCTTGGAACAACGATCAGAAAAATGATCGCAACGATGATCGCGGTCCCTAACATCCGCACCCCACGGTTGCGCGCGATCAACATTCCATCCATTAAGCCACACCGCACCCGCGATAGGCTCGCAGACGACGCTGTGTTATGATGAAGTTTCTGGCCGTCAACCGGAAAGCCACTCATTTTATTGCACTTATGTCGTACTCTGCGCCGAGTATCGCGAGCCTCATCGATCACACGCTCCTCAAAGCCGATGCCACTCGTGCCGACATTCTCGATCTCTGCCGCCAGGCGCGCGACTACAATTTCGCGAGCGTTTGCGTGAATGCCTACTGGGTGCCGCTTGCTGCGGCCGAGCTCGCCGCATCACCGGTAAAAGTCTGCACCGTGGTCGGGTTTCCGCTGGGCGCAACATCTACCGCGGCCAAAGTCGCCGAGACCGAAGTCGCTCTCGCGAACGGCGCCCAAGAGATCGACATGGTGCAGAACATCGGAGCGTTGCGCGGCGGTGATCACGCAGCCGTCCAGCACGACATACAAGCCGTCGTCGAAGCAGCGCATCGCCGTGGCGCGATCGTCAAAGTAATTCTTGAAACTGCATTGCTCGACGACGATCAGAAGGTTGCCGCGTGTCTGCTCGCAAAAGCGGCCGGCGCCGATTTTGTCAAAACATCCACCGGATTCGGACCCTCGGGCGCCACGGTTCACGATGTCGAGCTGATGCGCCGAACCGTCGGTCCCGATTTGGGCGTGAAAGCCTCCGGCGGAATCCGAACTCTCGACGACTTCAATAAGATGGTCGCGGCCGGAGCCACGCGCGTTGGTGCCAGCGCCAGCGTCAAGATCGTCGAGGCTGCCCGATCGTCGCAACCCCTCCCGCACGCGGAGTCCCGGACCTGACAATGGCCGTTCCGTCGCCAAAATCGAAGGTGCGTTTCCAGGAACGCGCCGAACTGCTCGACTTTTTGCTCGACGTGTCGGCTGCCACATCGGACACGCTCGACCTCGACCGCATCCTGGCCAACGTCGCTGCCATCGTAAAAGACGTCGTTCCGTACGACCTGTTCGCCATTCTGCTGTACAGCGAGCGCCAGCACGGCCTCGGTATTCGCTACTCGATAGGCCATCGCGAGGAAGTGGTGCGGAGTCTGGTGATTCCCTTGGGCGAAGGTATCACCGGAATCGCGGCCGCCGACCGCCAGCCAATTCTATCGGGCGATGTCCGTAGCGACCCGCGTTACCTGACAGCGCTCGACGCCGTGCAGAGCGAGCTGGCCGTGCCTATGATGGCGCGCGGCAAGCTGGTAGGCGTCATCGATCTTCAATCCACGCGGCTCAACGCCTATCGCGAGCAGGATCGCGCGCTGCTCCAATTGATCGCCTCTCGAGTCGCGGTCTCCATCGATAACGCCCGTCTCTATCGGCGCGTCGACCGCCAGAATCGCACGCTGAAAACGCTCTCGCATCTATCGCAGGAATTCAGCTCCATCCTCGACCTGGATGAGCTGCTCCGCAAGATCGCCACCACCACGCATGCGCTCGTGGCCTTCGACGCATTTAGCATTCTCCTGCTGGATGCCGAGCATAAAGTGCTCCGTCACCGCTTCAGCGAGCGCTACGACCAGCGCGTGGATCTGGACAACATCCCGCTCGGCAAAGGACTCACCGGCGCAGCCGCCGAATCGCGCGAAATCGTTCGTGTCGCCGACACGTTGGCCGACCAGCGGTATATCGCCTCGCACCCCGACATCCGCTCGGAAATCGCCGTCCCGTTGATCGTGCAGGATCGCGTCGTCGGCGTTATGAATCTCGAGAGCGAGCGCATGGGCTACTTCACCGAGGATCACTCGCGCATGTTGGCGCTGCTCGCCCCGCAAATCGCAAGCTCCGTCGAAAACGCCCGGCTCTACGAGGAAATCGCCCAACGCGAGCAGTGGATGGATCGCGATCTCAAGGCCGCCCGCAACGTGCAATTGGTCATGTTGCCCCGGGAAGCGCCAGAGGTCGAGGGCCTGGAGGTTGCCATTCGGCTTCGCCCCGCGCGCGAAATCACGGGCGACGTCTACGATGTCTTCGAGCACAGCTCCGGCGAAACTGTCTTCATCTTTGGCGACGTCAGTGGCAAAGGCGCTGCAGCGGCGCTCTACGGCGCCATGGTCAGCGGACTGCTCCGCACACTCGCGCACCGGCGGCGCAGCCCCGCCGAACTGCTCAAGCTATTGAATAAGGTTCTCCGCGAGCGTATCGTCGGAACACAATACGTCGCCATGCTCGTAGTCGTTTGGGAAAGCGCCCATCATCGCTTCGTCATGGCGAATGCCGGCGCCGAGCCGCCTGTCATCTGCCGCGGCGACGATATCCTGAAGCCGAAAGTGGAGGGCGTTCCCGCCGGGCTGCTCGACAACCGCGAATACGAGGAAGTGATTTTCGATGCCCTGCCCGGTGACGTGCTCGTCCTGCATTCGGACGGCATCACCGATCAGCCGAATCCCAAGGGTGACGAGTATGGCAGCAACCGCCTGGGCCGCAAGTTGCGCAAATTGTGCGGCAAGCCACCGGAAGCCATCGCGACCAACATCCTGGCCGACCTCGACGCATACAAATCCGACGCGGCCACCTTTGATGATCAGACGCTGGTTGTAATAAAGGTCCTGTAATGGATTACCGCGACCATAGCCTCTACCTCGAAAACACTCCGCTTGCCGACATCGCGCGCCGCGAAGGCACGCCCTGCTACGTCTACTCGCGCGCAGCGATTCTCGATCGCTTCAATGCCTACAACCAGGCCTTCGGCGATGTACCGCACAAGGTTTGCTACGCCGTCAAAGCCAACAGCAATCTCGCGCTTCTGGGCCTCCTGGCCGAAGCGGGCGCCGGATTCGACATCGTCTCAGGCGGCGAACTTTTTCGCGTTTTGCGAGCCGGGGCCGATCCGGAGAACGTCGTTTTCTCCGGAGTCGGAAAGACTTCGCAGGAGCTGGACTACGCGCTCGAACACAACATCCGCAGCTTCAATTGCGAGTCCGAACCGGAGCTCGCGCTGATCGATGCTCTGGCTTCCCGCCGTCGCGCCCAGACCCGAGTGGCCTTGCGAGTGAATCCGGATGTCGACGCCTCCACCCATCCCTATATTTCCACCGGTCTGCGCGAGCACAAATTCGGCATAGACATTTCGGAAGCCGAGGCGGTCTACGATCGCGCGCTCGCACTGCCCAGCCTGACTCTGGACGGCGTCAGCTGCCACATCGGCTCGCAAATCACGGACCTCGCGCCCATGCTCCAGGTCTTCGACAAGATGATCGCGCTAGTGGAGCGCCTGCGCGCTCGCGGTATTCCGATTCGCACGCTCGATCTCGGCGGCGGCCTCGGCGTCGCCTACAAACCGAGCGATCAGGCCTTGTCGATTTGTGAATACGTCCGTGCCATGTGCGAACGCACCGCTGGGCACGATCTCGAAATCCTGATCGAACCCGGCCGCTCCATCGTCGCCGAAGCCGGCCTGCTGCTTACGCGCGTGCTCTACCGTAAGACCAACGGTGACCGCGAGTTCATCATCGTGGACGCCGGCATGAACGATCTCATCCGCCCCGCGCTCTACCAGTCGCATCACGAGATCGTGCCCGTTCGCGAGAATCAAGCGGGTACGATTGTCGCTGACGTCGTCGGCCCGGTCTGCGAATCCGGCGATTTTCTCGCGCGCGCCCGCGAAATGCCCAACGCCATGCCCGGCGACCTGCTGGCCGTCTGCACCGCCGGCGCATACGGATTCGTCGCCGCGTCGAACTACAACGCCCGTCCCCGTCCCCCCGAGATCCTGGTCGAAGACGATCATTTCCGCGTCATCCGCAAACGCGAAAAATACGAAGACCTGATCCGCGGCGAATAAGTGGGCGGATCGCTGGTCCGCAACCGACGCCCTCATCGGCTTTGTTTCTCCCTTTCGCCGCCTGCCCAAGTGCGCCAGACCGCCTCTTTCAGGCCATCGCCGTCTTCCACGGAGCAATCACCAAATTTCCTCCCATTTCTTCCCTTCCCCTCCAACCACTTCCCCGCCACCGCCCACTCTCGCGGTTTTTTCCGATCTATCCTGATCCCGATGCCCGCCGACCAACTGCTACCCCTCACGCGCCCGCCATCGGACCCATATGGTTGGCTTCGTTTTGCCAGATTTGAAAAAATCGCCACCGCGCACCAAAATAAAACGCCTGATGCGCCACCTCCTCCCGGCCCCGTCTGCAAATTTTCTCGTTCCGCCGCATGGCCCGCATTTCGATCCCGCCGCCCAACAACCAACAACCAGCAACCAATAACGCTCAGCACCCGCGCTACAATCAACGTATGCGTTTTGCCGCCCTCACAGCTCTCTGTCTGTGCCTGCTCCCCGCGATCCACGCGCAAGAAAAACCCAAGCCCGCTTCCGTCTCGGCGCCCGTGTCAGCCTTGGATAAAACTCAACTCGAGGCCTACGTCCGCCACCTCCTCGCCGTCATTCCTGAGGTGCAAGTCAAAATCGATGATCCCAAGCCCAGCCTCAGCCCCGACCTGCTCCAAGTCGACGTCCACTTCAGCTTCCAGGGCCGCTCGCAAGAGGAAACCTTCTACGTCACCAAGAACGGACACAACATCATTCGCGGCGTGGTCTACAACTTCGCCGAAAATCCGTTCAAAGAGGATCTCGACAAGCTAAAGGTCGCGGGCGCTCCCAGCTTCGGCCCCGACAACGCGCCCGTCACCATGGTCGAGTTCGGCGATTTCGAATGCCCCAACTGCAAAGAGGAAGCCAAAACCATTCGCGATAACGTGCCCACGGCGTTCCCCACCCAGGTGCGCGTCTTCTTCAAGGATTTTCCGCTCGAACAGATCCATCCCTGGGCCAAGGCTGCGGCCATCGCGGGCCGCTGCATCTATCACGAAAGCCCCAGCTCATTCTGGAAATATCACGACTGGATTTACGACCATCAAGTTGAAATCAATCCCGACAACTTAAAAACTCAGATCATGGATTTCGCCAAGACCGCGCCCGATCTCGATAGCATCCAACTCGGTCGCTGCATCGACACCAAGGCTACCGAAGCCGAAGTTGACGCGTCCATGGCCGAGGCCCGCGCGTTGCATGTCGACGCCACTCCCACCATCTTCTTGAATGGGCGCCGCCTGGTTGGCAATTATCCGTGGCCCAATATCGACCAGATCATCACCGGCGAGCTCGACTATCAGAAGACCGCGCACGACGCACAGCCCGCGGCCGGGCCTGCCAAAGACGACAAGTGCTGCGAAATCAAAATTCCTTCGCCGCTAAGTAAGTAGTGACTAAATGAAGATGCGCGCGCGCCTGGCATCGTTATTACTGCTGGCCGTCGGCCTCACCACCGCCGCCAACATCAGCAGCACCGAATACCTCGACATCATCAAGTATCTTGCGTCTCCCGAAATGCGCGGACGCGGCACCGGATCGCCCGAGCTTGAAAAAGCCGCCGCCTACATTCGCGATCAGTTCCGCGGCATGAATCTGAAGCCCCTTTCGGGCGCGAGCTATTATCAGGATTTCGACGTCACCACCACGGCCCGTCTCGGAAAGCGCAATAGCGTCACGTACACCGCCGGCGGCAAGCCCGAATCGCTTCGCTTCAACGACGACTTTATCCCTCTCAATCTCTCGGGCGCGGGCGACGTTTCCGGCAGTGTAGTCTTCGCGGGCTTCGGCATCTCCGCTCCCGAATATAACTACGACGATTACGCCGGGCTCGACGTCAAGGGCAAGATCGTTATCGTGCTGCGTCATGAACCCCAGGAGTTCGACGACAAAAGCGTCTTCGAAGGTAAGGTCTACACCGCGCACTCGCAGATCTTCAGCAAAGCAAGTAATGCGAAGATCCACGGCGCAAGAGCTGTCCTGATGGTCAACGACGTGGCCGCGCACTCGAGCGACTCCGACGATCTGGAGAAATTCGGAGGGACGGAGGGCCCCGACAATGCGGGCATCGAATTCGTGCAAGTGAAGGCCGCCATCGTCAACAAATGGCTCGCGTCCACCGGCAAAAACATCGAAAGTATCGAAGCCGACATCGACAAAACGCTGCACCCCGAATCGTTCGCGCTGCCCGACACTCTGCGCCTCGACATGAACATCGACATCGCCCGCGAAGTAAAAACGGTTCACAACGTCGGAGCTTACCTTCCCGGCGAAACCAACGAGTACGTCATCATCGGGGCGCACTACGATCATCTCGGCCTGGGCGAACAGTTCTCCATGGCGCCATCGCTGGCCGGAACGGTGCATCCCGGAGCAGATGACAATGCTTCCGGAACCGCGGGAGTCATCGAACTGGCGCGCTGGTTCTCCCACGAACCCAAACATCACCGCGGCATTCTGTTTTTGACCTTCGCCGGCGAAGAGCTCGGTCTACTCGGCTCCAGCTACTACGTGAACCATCCCGAGCTGCCGCTCAAAGACGCCGTCGCCATGATCAACATGGACATGATCGGCCGCATTCGCGATCGCAAAGTCTACGTCGGAGGGGTGGGAACCGGCACCACCTTCGCCGAGCTGCTCAAACAACTCACGCCCCAGCACGATTTCGAAGCCGACGTTACCGAACGGGCGGGCTATGGTTCCAGCGATCACACTTCGTTCACTACCAAACAAGTCCCGGTGCTGTTCTTCTTCTCGGGACTTCACGCCGATTATCACAAGCCTAGCGATACCTGGGACAAAATCGATGCGCCCGACGCCGTCCGTTTGCTCGACCTCGTCGCCGACGTCACCGATCACCTGACCGACAGCTCGCCCCGCCCGCAATTCGTTCGTGTCGCCGAAACCATCGAACCGCAAGAAGTCGCCAACCCGCACTCCGGTAAGGTGTCCGGCGGCGGCTACGGCCCCGACTTCGGGAGCATTCCGGATTTCACCGAACTCCCCAATGGAGTAAGGTTCGCCGACGTCCGTCCCGGTTCGCCCGCCGCCAAAGCGGGCCTCAAAGCAGGTGACATCCTCACCCAGTTCGACGGTAAGCCTATACAAAACCTGTACGATTTCACCTATGCGTTACGCGCCAGTCATCCTGGACAAGAAGTACTTGTGAAGGTACTCCGGGGGAACCAAACAATTGATGCCAAGGTACTACTGACCGAGCGGAAGTAAGTCCGCATACTGGGTCAGGTCAGATAAAACTATGTCACCTGATTCATCCTTTGGAACCGCGCCGGCCCTGGATCACAGCCCCGTTCGGACGCTACCCCCGCTCATTCTCCATCCCTTCGCCGATGCTGGCGGCCCCAGCAAATTGGTGGAAAGCTCGCGCGCCAACCTCAAGCTGCAAGGTTTGTTGCCGCAAGGCGAATCCACGCGCGAAGACCTGGACAAGGCTCTGCTCGATGGACGCTTCTCTGAACTGCGCATGCTTTATTACGTCGGAAAAGACCTATCGCGCTGGATCGGTCAGTGTCTTGAATTCGTCGAACATCATCAGGATTCGCTGCCCAAAGGCATTTCTTACCAGAGCTTCGCTGCTCTCTTGATTCAAGACGCGCCTCTCGCGGTTCAGTCTAAACTGCGCAAATGGGGCGTGGGCGATTACAAGTCCATCTTCAGCCGAGCACTCGGCCTGCACACTTTATTCGCCGCCGCACCGCCGCGCGAGATGCTGTCCGATGAATTCGTACGGATTTATTTTCGCTACGCCGACCAGATCTTTCAGACCAAGCAAGGCGAGTGCGACTTCACGCCCGTCAACTCGCGCGACTTCACCTTCGAGCTCTACTCATCCGGCGAATATTCGCGGATGCTCGAACGCTCCTGGGGCGAATAGTTACTTCGGCAGCGACTTCAAATACGCCAGCACCGCTTCAGCGTCGGGACGCGTCATGCGAAACGGCGGCATCGGCGGATTCGGCGGGCTGCCCGTGCGCGAAATGCCCGTGGTCAGCAGCCGGATGAACTCGGCATCGGTACCCGGAGGCCCGCCGCCAATCTTCGGTTCAACCAGCGCCCAGTACGGCGAAGGATACGAGGGCCGCAACTGCGCCGGTCCGCCTTTCAACCAACGTCCTTTATCAGGATTGCCATTTTCGTCGCGCGGCGTGTGGCACAGTTCGCACATCGCGACGTTCTCCACGATGTATTTTCCGCGTTCGATTTGCGATTGCCCGCCCGCCTCAGCCTTTCCACTTCCTTTGGATTGAGCCTTCGCGGGAAGCCATCCGACCACGATCGCGAGCGAAGACAACAAGAGAACTCTGTTCAGTTTAGACATAGCCACATCCATGATAAGATATCGCCCATGCGACGGCTCTGGCTGATGGCGGCAACGGCCGTGTCCATGATCGGTCAACTCGCGTTTGGCCAGCTTGCGCCACCCAACGACGCGGGCGTTTCCATTGGCCACATCCATCTCACCGTACCCGATCCCGATGCGCAGGTCAAAGTCTGGGTAGACGTTCTGGGCGCCACGGCTTCTAAAGATGGATTCTTGACTCTCGTCAAGCTGCCTGGAATTTTTATCATCGTCAGCAAATCGACTTCAACTGAGGGCTCGAACGGTTCCACCGCGAATCACTTCGGATTCCTGGTGAAGGACTACGCGGCCCTGGAAACCAAGCTCGCCGCCGCCAACATTCCAGCCGTCTTCGATAACAAGAAGAATCAGATGATCGTGACTTTCCCCGATCAGATTCGGGTGGAATTCATGGAAGATACCTCGATTTCCACTCCGGTGGTTTTCCATCACATTCATCTCATGACCACCGATCCCTCGGCTCTGCAAGCCTGGTACGTCAAAACGTTCGCGGCGGAAGCCAGCACCCGCCGCAATCTGCCGGCCGCAAAGCTCCCGGGCGGTGAAGTTGATTTCCTGATGGCCAAGGAAGCTCCCGCGCCCACTAAGGGCCGCACGCTCGATCACATCGGGTTTGAGATCAAGGATCTCGATGCGTTCTGCAAAAAGCTCACGGCCGATGGAATGACGTTCGATATGGCCTACCGCGACGTGCCGGCGCTCGGGCTCAAGATTGCGTTCATCATCGATCCCGTCGGAACTCGCATCGAACTGACGCAAGGTTTAGAGGGTCGCTAAACACCCTGCTTCAGTTCCACGCTGATCAAGTGAATCTCGCCCGCGCTGACATTCTCCACTGAATGTGGCGGAAGGCATTCAATGTAATTCGCCGCTGATGCCGACAACATTCCAGGCACCGTGCGGCTGTCGAACAATACCTTGCCCTCGCCATCGCGGCGGACGAAATCGCCCGGCGATATTGTGTAGTAAATCGCGGGCCAGCGATGCGTGTGCACCGGCACGATATCGCCCGCCGGAATCCGAGTGTCCAGTACGCGCACCCGATCGTTTTCCAGCACCAACCGGTGATATTGGGGCGCGGCGATCACGGCGTCGAGCGAATCCGGCCACGGCCATTCGGCCTTTGCAGCGGGCTGCGTCATTTCGCTTTGACGTCCGCGCTGCCGCCTTTGTCCTTGGTGTAATGGCCGACGTCCTGGTTGCCTTCGATACAGGCGAACTCCATCTGCTCGTAATTGGGGTCAGGCGTCTTGTACAGTTCCATCGCCATCTTGAACGGCTTGGTCAGCACTTTTGCGTCGTCCACCGTCGCTTCATATTTAATCGTGTTAGTGTCCACTTCGGTGAAGCGCTCCACAACGTGCTCGGCATCGCTATGGAAATTGCCGACCGTGTCGTACCAAGTTCGATCGTTCAAGTTCGTAGTATCGACCACCAGCGTGTCACCATCCCAGTGGCCGACCGAATCGCCTTGGAAGAGTTTGATGTTCGCGGGAATGTGCGGGCGGCCGTCGGTCGGAATGATACGGACCGCGTGCATAAACTCCCAGGTGATAACCACATAATTCGCGGGCTGAAAAATCTGCATTCCAAACTGCACATACATTTGTTTGGGCACACCCGATTCGTAGCAATGCAATTCGGGCTCCTCGGCCAGATGGTTCTCGAAGGTGTCCTTGGCCTTGGCGGCGGCCCATCCTTGGTAAGGAATAAATCCGTCGGCGGGTTCAACAACAGCGCCTTTGCCGGGCCCGAAGAAAGGCGGCCGGCCCGTGGGGTGATTCTGCAATTCGAAAACCGCTCCGCCGTTATTGGCGGCGTTCCAAAAGCCTTGCATGTCGGGATGGCCGTCGGCGGCACGTTGGACCGGTCCACCAGCCTCGTGGCGCGGAACGCCGAAGATGCCGCCGGGAGCATCAGGTCCACGCGGAGCCGGCGCGGTCGCGGGGGGTTGGGCCGACAACATCGCGGCGAATACGAATATGAGACCCTTCATCAACGGCTCCCTCTGGATGCTTCGTCCGCATAGGCCTGGCACTCGTATTCCAAGATCCGGAAATTCGGTTCGGTGTGCTTATATAAGGTCAGGCTGATTTTCCACGGCCGGGTGAACACGTCGGGATCTTCGATGGTCGCTTCGTACTGCAAGGTTTCAGGACCCGTGCGCTTGTAGCGCTCCACGACATGCAGCTTGTCACCGTGAAAATCGCCCGAGGCGTCGAACCAGGTTTGGTCGTTGAAGTCGGCCACATCCACCACGAGCGTATCGCCGTCCCAATGCCCACGGGAATCGCCGAGCCAGAAATCGAGACCGTCGATGTGCTTGCTCCCGTTCGTAAAGATGGTGCGGTAAATGTGATTATATTCGTAGGCAAGTAGTGTGTACTTCGGCGTCTGGAAAATCTGAAATGGATAATCGAGATAAGTTATTCGTGGCACGCCCGGCATATAACACTTATTAAATGTATCCGCGGCAGCGCGGTTCTTGAAATTCTCCTGCCGCTTCGCCAAAGCCTCCGGCTTATAAGGAATCTTGCCGTCGGCCGGCTCCACGATCACGCTGCGGCCGGGCGGAATTCCAAGCGCGCCGCCGTGGTCCTGCAAATCGAAAGCAGCGGTGGTGTTGCGTGTCTGCCAAATGCCCTGTAGATCGGGCGTGCCATCGGCGGTGCGGGGCGCCTTGTAGGCTTGCGCCGAAACGATCTGGGGCGCCGCACATAACAAGGCCAGCGCGATCGCATCGACGAAACGAGTTCTCATTTTGCCAAATCTCATCTATTTGTCGGGACCTGGAGGTGCGCCCGGCGGCAACGCATCCGGCTTTCCGGCGAACAGGCGGCGTCCGTCGGCGGTCTTCACCGATCGCGTCCAAGCGTTGTTGGATCCGTCCTTAGCCTGAAAGCCTTCGATCTCGATTTCTTCGCCGGCCTTGATCGAATCCTTGCGCCATCCCTGGCGGAACAAGACATTGGGCGGCAGCGCTTCGAAGGACCAGATAGCGGTCTTGCCGTCGGCATCGGTGACTTCGAGTTGAATCTGAGAGTGCGGATTCACCCAGTCCATCTTCACAAATTTGCCTTTGAGCGTGATGGGCTTGCTGACATCGAATTCCGCGGCGAAGGAATGATGCGCCAGTACCGGCAGCGCGGCCAGCAATAAACCTAGGGACGCACCGAGTACCGCGAACTTGAATTTCATAATCAGAGGAAGCCTCCAACTCCATTTTGTCAAACGCCGGGCAACGGTGTTCACTACCGTGCGCGATTCTATAACCCGCTACGCGCGGAAGTCAACTGATGTGCGGGCTTTGCGCGTGCGCTCGCGAATGCCGCCTCCCACAAATACCGCGGGCTGCGCGACACGTATGCCAGCGCCGGGCCGGGATCGTCGCGGGCGATCAGCGCCTCCGCTCTGAGTCCCTGAAAGGACCTCGCCCATTGCCGGATGCTGAGTTCGCCCCGGCGCCACTGGCCCACCGACGCGCGCAGATCGAGACCGGCGATGGTCCATCGAACGCCCCGGCGATATTCGGACGACGGCGTGGATCGCGAGCCGATTAAATCGAAATATTCCAACGATGCCAGATTCACACCTGCGGCGGAAACCAACGCGTGTTGCAGCGAGAAGCGCGGATTAAGTTCGATAAGCCTCCATTTTCCATCGCGCTCATCGCATTTGAATTCCACCTCGGCCACTCCGCGTAATCCTAAACTCCGCAACAGCTCGAGCGACGTTCGCTCGAGAACGGCCTCAACCGTACTTTCGGCGAGCACGCCAAAGCCGAAACCCGCTGGATACTTTCGCAGGATTCGATAACTGCACGCCGCGTCCTTCCCGGGTTCTTGGCCAACGTAGCAATACGCCGAACAATGATTGTGATCCGGTCCGCGAATCACGGACTGCACCAATACCTGAAATCCCGCGGCGAAAGCCCATTCCAGCCGCACCCGCAGCTCAGCCGCGTTGTTCGCCACGAATCCTTTGTTATGCCCGAGATAGGGCCATCGTCTGGTGTAGCGCGGCTTGACGAAGACCGGAAAACCGAGTTCACGACCAATGCATTCCGATTCGGTGGCGCTGGCGGGGCAAACCGTCGCAGGGACATCGATGCCAAGGCTCCTCACGATCTCGATCTGCGCATACTTGTCCATCAGTGTGCTCGCGAGACTGCGCGGAAAATCGGGCAGTAAAAACCAGCGGAGCAATTCACCGGCGTGCTCGGTAACGAACACTAATTCCGCGTCACCAATTGCAAAAAGAACGCTGCGCCCGGCGTGGTTGCCTGCCTCGGCAATCAACATATCCAGTAATTCGCGTGCTTCGCGCTCTGGATCCGGGCAATGCTGAAACGCACAATAACGGGAATGCCGCGTTGGATTCAGGCGGCTGGGGCTAAACGAAACCACGGGTATACCCGCGCGGCCGAGATCGCGAACCACGGCGAGACTGGTAGCGCCGGCCATGCCTTGTCCCAGCACCACCGCAACGGGCCTGCTGGCATCCACTCGCGCCGTTACAAGTCCTCCAGGGGCAAGCGCATATCGGCAAAAGAGAAGCCGTTGGCGGATTTTAACATTCCATGATTCTAACTTAGACCAGGTTTGCCAGCACCGAATGATTGAACGACCGCAGTTCGCTCAGCGCGCCCCGGCGGACCATGGCGGGCCAAGAGGGATTCACGATGAGCGACCGGCCGATGGCGACCAAATCAAACTCGCCGCGATCCAGGCGTTCGAGCAGATTGTCGATGCCCGTGACTCCCGCGGTGCTGGCGGTGCGAAACGATGTCATCATATCTTCGTTTAACGTCACCGAACCCACCGTGATCGCGGGCTTACCCGTGAGCTTTTTGGTCCAACCGGCCAGGTTCAACTCGCTCCCGGGGAATTCAGGCTCCCAAAAGCGGCGCGTAGAACAATGGAACGCGTCGATTCCGGCGTCGACCATGGGCTGGAGAAATCGGCTCAATTCTGCTGGAGTATTCGCGACTTTTGCCGAGAAGTCGCCGAGTTTCCATTGTGAATAGCGCAGCACGACGGGAAAATCCAGACCGACGCGACGGCGGACCTCGCCGATGATCTCGACCGCGAGGCGCGTGCGCGATACGAGATCGCCGCCATGTTTGTCGCTACGTTGATTCGTCCCCTCCCAGAAGAATTGGTCGATCAAATAGCCGTGCGCCCCATGCAGTTCCACGCCATCGAAGCCAAGCGCCTGGGCCGATTGCGCACCCTTCGCGAACGCCTCAATCACGGCGTCGATGTCGGCCTGCGTCATGTTGGCCGGACCCATCGGCGTGACACCCGGCTTCACTTCCTGCCCTGGTGAAACCACCGTGCCGACGTGCCAAAGCTGCGGAAAGATTCGGCCGCCCGCGGCGTGCACTTCCTCGGCAACGCGTCGCCATCCAGCGAGCGCATCGCTGCCATGGAAGCGCGGGACATTCGGATCGAACCCGGCGACGGGATGATCCACATACGTTCCTTCGGTGATGATGAGCGCGACGCCGCCTTCCGCTCGACGGCGATAATACGCGGCTACATTGGGACCTGGAACGCCTCCGGGCGACTGCGAACGCGTCATCGGCGCCATCACAATGCGGTTGGGGAGCGCGAGTTCTTTGAGTTGAAACGGGCGAAAAAGCGCGTCGGTGGAACGGTTCAAGATGGGCGCGTGATCGGGCGTCGCGAGTGAGCTCATGACACCAGTGTACGCTGGCATCGCGAAGTGGATGGCGGAGCTATCATTGGGTACATTGCGAAATCGAAAGCTCAAATTCCTTGTCGTGCTATTGACCGGGTTCTGTTCGGTGCTCGATGGACAAGCGACCGCAAATCGAACCCGTGTGAAGAATCGATTGAGCATTCACTTCGTGCGGAATGCGAGCGCGTTTGAGGAGGGCGGGTGCCAACTATGGCTCTCAACAGATCACAGCAACGGCAGCGATCGGTTCATCTTTCTTAGCGACCTTGAGAACCACGCCGTCATGAACGTCAACGAGCGCGATGTGCTACTTGACCCGGTTAGTTCCACGGAACAAAAGGCCCAACTAAAAATGGGCGACAGATCGGTGAACCGCTTTCGAGGTGGTGGTGTCGAAGTCGTCGTCAGATACGTGGTGACCGGCCTCTGCGCGCCAGAGGACGAGAACTGCGAAGTCACCGGCTATAACGCAACGATAGCCGTATCCCTTGGATCAGCCAAGCGAGTGCTGGCGGCCCATGGGATCTGCGGAAGTTAAG
>DATHMO010000339.1:0-59042 GCA_035486995.1 Bryobacteraceae bacterium | reverse complement strand
GAGTGGAAAGATCGTCTTATTGGGCTGGGAGGACAATCGCGACGATCTTTACACTACTCCGGCCGGCAAACTTCCAGGTGTATTTGTACAGGCAAATTACATTGAGTCACTGCTGGACTCGCGATATTTGCACGTTCTGCCGTTCTGGGGGCAAATCGTTCTCAGCATCATGTGGTTTGGGTGCATCGAGCTGGCGTTTCGAATTTCTAAGCATTCGGTTGGGAAGGCGTTGGCGCGAGCAATTGTGGTCTTCATCCTGGGTGCGTTTCTGTTCTACTACATAGCTGTTGTGAATCTCGGGTTCTATCTTGCATTGTTACCGCCCAGCTTGTTGGCGGTTCTGCTTCGATGCTGGTATGAATGGTTCGAGCGCGAAAAGGGAGAGGATGTCGAACATGTGGGCAAGACGGGTATTTCTGGTCATGATGTTGGTGGCGGTTCGGCTCCCGGCCCTGGCTCAAGACCAGTCGAAGGAGTCAAAACCAGCGGCTAAAGGGTCCCAGGAGAAAACGGCAAAGAAAAAGAGGCCCGCTCGTCGCTCGGCGGCCCGTGGTGGCGCCGCTGGCGGGGCTCGTGGTGGCTCGGCTGGCGGGGTTCATGCTGGCAGTTCGGCCGGTGCAGCCCGTGGTGGCAGGGCCGGTGCAGCCCATGGTGGCGCCGCGTCCCCTCCTGGCCGACCGGGTTCGGCGGCGCACCCGACGGACCGGCCTGGTTCCGAGGGTGGGAAAGAAACGAAGTCAACTCAGAAGTAAGGTGCGATGCTGAATGCAAATAGGAAAGGAATGGTAAACATGATACGGGTGAAAAGCATACTAATATTTCTGGTTCTCGCCCTGCCGGCCGTCCAATTGCCGGCTCAGGACAAACCTGCGGATAATACCGCTAAGAAGAAAAAGGCGAAGAAGAAAAAAGCTGATAAGCCCGGTTCCGAGGGCGGAGCAGAGACGCGCAAAAAAACGTAGGTAGGTGTAGAGGTGACCTCTACTTCCCGTCGATCGAGAACGCGAGCAGCACGTTGCCGGGCAGCCCGCCCCACTGCCCGTAACCCGAGCTGACGTACAGCACGCCGCCGGCGATCACGGGACCAGGGCCATCGAGCGATCCGCCGTGCGCCTTCTGGCCGTTGACCGTGTCGTAGTCGTGCGCTGTGTCCACGTCCCACAAGACCTCGCCAGTCGATGTGGAATAAGCTCGCAGATGGCCGTCGACGGAGCCCGAGAACACGGCGCCGGGGATCACCGTTACTGCGGCCGATTGCGCCGGGCTGCACTGCTTGCGATCGCCGCACGAAGCTGGCTTGGCGCTCCAAACCTTTTCGCCAGTCGCAAGCGATAGGGCGAAGAGTCCGCCGCCCTGGTTGGGATCGAGCTCCAGACGATAGCCTTGCGGCGAGGTCTTGTCCATCGCGATGCCTTTGATCTTGAGATCGGAAAGCGCAACGTACGTGTGGTCACGATCGGCGGCCGAGCCCCATTGGCTGCCGCCCAGTGCTCCACCCAACCCGACGCGAGTCTGCCAAAGGATTTCGCCTTCGTGGTCTGGATCAAGTGCATGCGCGACTCCGGCCTTTTGAGCGATCACCAGCGCACGCCGGCCATTCGAAAGAGCAACCAGGATCGGCGATTGTCCGAAGTCGAAATCGGGGCCGCCTTTGTCGGGGCAATTCGTTTTGAACGGACTGTCGCAGCCTTGGTTATACGTGTCGTTGGGCGTGAGCTGCTTGGACCACAGAACCTTGCCGGTTTTGTGATCGAGCGCAAGCACCGCGTCACTGGTTGATGTCGCCGGATCCGAATAATTGTCGCCGGTCGCGACGTAAATTGCGCCGAGCTTTTCGTCGAACGTCGGGCTGGACCAAATGGACGCACCCGAGGGCCCGTAGAGCTGGGCTTTAGTCTTGCTGATTTTGGTTGGCTGCGGCGTTTCGGTGATCGTATAAGTCTTCCAAATCTGTTTGCCGGTGGCGGCGTCGAGTGCCACCACGCTGCCCCGAAACGTGCAGCACTCGTAGCTGGGCAATCCCGGAAGCGCTTCCTCGGAAGATGCCACGGGAACGTACAAAACGCCCGCCTGCAGCAGAGGCGTGCCGGTAATGGTGGCGGCGAAGTGTTCTTCGACGTGGACTTTCCAAATCAGCTTACCGGTGTTGGCGTCGAGCGCGTAAGCATTGGCCTTGGGGGCGCCAAAGAAAACGGCGGATTGACGGCCCGCTTTACCAATGACCATGCCGCCACGAATCGGGCCAGCGGCATCGAACGACCACTGAATGCAACCCGACGCGGCGTTGAGCGCGTAAACGGCGCCCATTTCATCGCCCACAAACAAACGCCCGCCGGAGATACCTGGTTGGGATCGCGCGGCAATCCCGGAGCCCAGTCCGAACGCCCATTTCAATTTGAGACGGGGAACATCGATCGCGGAAATTCCCGCCGATGCGGCGTCCTGGAATCGCGTGTTAGTCGGCTGCGGGCTCCAGCCACTCCAGCCCGGGCCTTGCTCCTTCGAAGGCTTTCCAGCGCAGAACGCGGACGCAGGTGGCGGCTCGGGTTGCGGGGTTGGGAAAGCGAGATACGCCACCAGTGCTACCCGTTCGTTGCTGGTCAATCCCTCGGCTTGCGGTTTCATGACGCCCGATTCGAGGGCGCGCAGAATCTGCAAGAGATTCATGGCCCGCAGCGCGCTCACCGGCGGTACGCGGCCCGGAACTGAACCGGGAGCCGGATCGTGGCAACTGGCGCAGCGCTCCTTGAAAATTGCGGCGCCGTCCTGCGCAAGAAGCGACGCCGCGCACAATGCGAGCACCAACGAGAGCCGAATCATGACTATTGCTTGTCGAACACGATCGTCATGTCGAGCTCACCCTGTGGCGACCCGATGTGTATCGTGTCGGTCATCGTTTTTCCTCCGTCACTCAGCCCTATTTTGTCCTTGATGAGGATGTCCGTGCCTTGCACGGAGGCTTTGGAGTTGATCAGCAAAGAATCACCGTCCCAGGTAACCGCAGACTTCACGTCCGCGCCGTTGGATTGGAACGAGATCTCTTTGCCGTCGGTGCTGTAGGTATGTGTATCGTGCTGATCGCCAGCGGGTGTACCGGTCTGCGTGTCTTCCACGGTGATAGACGGCTCGACGTGCGTCACTTTGCGCGTGAATGTTGCGGGCGCCGGCAGCGGGCCGAAGTTGCTTTTAGCGGCATTGAGCTTCCATTCGCCGGAAAAATTGGGTTTGTCGGCGGCCAGGGCGAAAGTCGCCAGGGCTGCGATGAGTAGAACGGATTTGAAAAGCGATTGCATGGTGGTCTCCTAAGTTGGTTTTTCTTACAACGCCGCCAGACCGTTTGCTGCCCAAGGGCGTGGCGTTTTGAAGCTTGCAATCCGGCGCACCTCCTGCACGATCTGAGCAAGCACAATGATCGTAACGACGACGAACGCAATCCGTATGCCGAGGTTATATCCTTTCAGGATTTCCGCAACTTGCACCGCGGATCGTTTCGTAGAGGTGATTTCGATCCATGTTCCAGCCTTGAAAACAGCGGCCATGAAGATCAGCGAGCCGGCGTGGATCGCGAGGCGCAGGCTCGAATGCAGGCGCTCCGATAAGGGCCGGAACAAGCCGATGCATCCTACTGGGATCCCGCTCATGAAGAGCAACAGGATCGGCCAGAAGTTATTTCGCCAGACTGGCGCGAGACTCATCTGTATGATGTCGAAATTGACGCTGGGATGGAACCTGACGAAATACACCCAAGCCACCGAGACTCCGATGGCCGATACCAATTCGCTGATGGCTACGGAACGAAGCGCGGGCTGGATTTGGGCCGTGACGGGCAGGAGCGGCGGCAGGCTTCGCGGATCCCAGTCGTCCAAGGATGTTTTCAAGGCGCCGAACTGAAATCTTTCCAGGCACACAAAGATGAAGGTAATGATCCCAAAGGTTGTGATCGCAATCGCTGGAAGCCGGCTGACCAGCCCGAGCAATGCTGATTTGGGGTCTGGCGAGGTGAAGTAGAGCGTCGGCGCAACAATCCACAACATCACGGGAAGCTGCACCCACAACATCACTAGCTTCAGAATGAAACGGTACAACGGGAACCACAAGGGGCCGATCAGGTATTGGGGAGGCAGATAGGCGCTGGCCACCCGGATGGGCAGACCGCGCTTTTTGATGATGGCGGCGACTTCGTCTTCATCCAGCTCGCGACCGAGGTCGGCCGCGCGGTCCTCAATTTGCGATCGGAGGTCTTCCGACAACTCAGCGAGAATGTCGTCCTGCTGCGCTTTCGGCAGAAGCGGCTTCACTGCCCGCAGGTAACGCTCAATGAGATCCATAGTTAAACTCCGTGGACTACCGCATCGCTTTCCGCGATTACACGGTTCAGAGAGGAATTGATCGCATTCCACTCGTCGAGCAACTGCTTCAGAATCACTTCGCCATCGGCCGACACGCGGTAGAAACGCTTGTTGCGTTTGTCCTGCTCCCGCCACTGGCTGACGAGAAGGCCTTGAGTTTCCAGCCGTCGGAGCAGCGGGTACAGCGTATTCTCGTCGATATCCATTCCTTGGTCTAACAACGCCTTACGCAGCACATAGCCGTATCGTTCCGTGCGGAGCTGGGCCAGAACTGCCAGCACCAGGCATCCACGGCGCAATTCCAGGCGGAGGTTTTCAAAACGGTCAGAATTCATTGGTCCGACACTGTTCTCTAAACACTATGCTACACACACTGTATAGCACACGGTAGAAAGTGTCAAGATTTATTCGTATCGCAGTGCGACGCCCGGATCGACGCGTGTGGCACGGCGGGCGGGAATCCAACAGGCGAGCAGCGCGATCGCCGAAAGCAACAGCGCTACTGCCATGTACGTGAGAGGATCGCTCGGGCTCACGCCGACCAGAAAGCCTGTCATCAGGCGGGTGACGCCCAGGGCGGCAAGCGCTCCGACCGCCAAGCCAATTGCGACCATGCGAACGCCTTGCTGAAGGATCAGCCGGATGACGTCGCCGGCCGTGCCGCCGAGCGCCATGCGGATTCCGATTTCGCGCGTGCGCTGGGCCGCGGAGAACGAAACGATGCCATAAATCCCGACCACGGCCAGGATCAATCCGATGGCGCCCATCGCGGCGGCCACTTCGGCTCCGATGCGAAATTCGAGGAGGTCGTCAGCGAGCGATTGCTTCATGGTTTTGGCCTCGGTGACCGGCAGATCGGGAGCGAGCTTATGAACCTCCGCTTGCAGCGGGAGGAGCAGACTGGCTGGCGGAACCGACGACCGCACCAGCAACGCTCGCACCGAAGTGTAGTTCTGCGCGAGAGGGACGTAGAAAAACGGCGTCGGGTCTTCGCTAATCAGTAAGTACCTGCCGTTTGCAGCGACGCCCACCACTTGCAAAGTTTTCGCCGATCCAGTTGCCGTCTTCAGGTTGAAGTGCTTGCCGATGGGATCCTGGCGAGGCCAGTATTTGTCCGCCATGGTCTGGTTTACGATCACCACCGGCGGCGTCGTCTGATTGTCAGATTCCGTGAACGCGCGGCCGCGGAGCAGCGGAACACGCATAGTTGCAAAAAAGGTCGGATCGACGTTGTTGAAGAACATGGCTGGCGGCTGCTGACCGGCTGCACGAAGCTGGCCGTCGAAAGTCACTATGCCGGAATTCACGGTGCCGGTCATCGGAACGCCGTATGACAAGCTGACCGCCTCCACGCCGGGGAATGCACGAGCGCGAGCTTCGAGCTGCCGATAGAACTCCCTGCTGCGGGCTTCGTCGTAACCGACCTGGTGCGGATCCATGGTGAGATTCAATACCCGATCGGCATCGAAACCCAGATACATATTCTGGGCGCTGCGCAGGCTGCGGACAAAAAGTCCGGCGATGACCAGCAGCATCAGCGAGCCGGCCACTTGTGCGATTACCAGAGCGTTGCGGAGTCGATGACGGCCGCCGCCGGCGATCTCGCTCCGTCCGCCTTCTTGCAGGATCGTGTTCAGGTCCGCGCGCGAGGCACGCAAAGCGGGCCAGATCCCGACGAAAGCCCCGGTGAAGAGCGCGGCCGCGAATGAGTAAGCGAAAACATGCCAGTCAAAACCAACATCCATCCGGATGGGAAGGCTGGTTGAGGCTAGCTTGGAAAGATCGCCAGGGTTCGCCCAGGCGCCCAGAATCACCCCCAGCAAGCCGCCCAGCAGCGCCAGCAGAATAGTTTCGGTGAGCATTTGGCGGATCAGCCGGCCGCGTCCTGCGCCGAGCGCCGCGCGGAGACCCATTTCACGCGCTCGCACCGTGGCGCGTGCCAGCAAAATGTTGGCGACGTTCATGCACGCCAAGAGCAACAGCATCACGCCAAGCAGCAGAAAGAATCCGGCGATCACCGCCACGATGTTGTTCGCGAGAGGCGCAGGGCGCGCCAACTGCTCGCGATAGACGCGCACTGTAATGTTGGCGTCGGTGGCGGGATACTGTTTCGCGAGGCGCGTCGCGATCACGTCGGCCGATGCCTGTGCTTCGGAGAAGCTGACGCCGGGTTTCAATCGGGCTAGAACGCGAACCACTCGCGCATTGCGATCGGTGAGAGGATCATTCGATTCCTGCTCGATGGACGCAGCACTGCTCAAGGGCAGGTATACATCGACGTCAGTTACAGCGATCGGTCCCTGGAACTGCTTAGGCGCAACGCCGATGATGGTGGCTGATTTCCCATTGACGCGGACCTGCTTGCCGATGACGCCCGGATTGCCGCCAAATTTCTTGTGCCAGTACGAATATCCGAGAACCAGGACCGGCTGCGCGCCCGGCTGATTTTCCGCACTCTCGCGAATCAAGCGACCCAATACTGGTTTCACACCGAGTACAGAGAAATAATTTCCCGTGACGTAGTTGGCCAGTAGCTGATCGACACGGCCATCGGCGCTGAGGCCGGGGAGCGTCAGGCGATAGCCGACCAGATCGGCGATGGAGTCCGCTTGTTTGCGGAAATCGGCGAAATCGGGATAGGAGAATGCCGAGAGCAATGGGGAACTGCCCTTCTGCTGAGTGGCGAAGACGGCGATTTGCTCCGGATGCGGCACCGGCATGGGCCGCAGCAAAAATCCATTGACGAAGCTGAAGATCAAGGCGTTGGCGCCGATGCCGAGCGCCAGAGTGACAGCGACTGTGGCCGTCAGCGCGGGCGTTTTGGAGAGCATTCTCCAGCCGTAGCGGATATCTTGCAGCAGTGATTTCATGTGTATTTACTCGTATCGCAGTGCGATGCCGGGATCGACGCGTGTGGCTCGGCGCGCGGGAATCCAACAGGCGAGCAACGCCACCGCGCTGAGCACAATGACGACAGTCGCATATGTCAGCGGATCGCGCGGGCTGACGCCGATCAACAAGCTCGTCATCACTCGGGTCAATCCCCACGCAGCCAGGAGCCCTACCGCCAAACCCACGATCACCATCCTTACGCCTTGCTTCAGCACCAGGCGCATGACGTCGCGCGCCGTACCGCCCAGCGCCATGCGGATACCGATTTCGCGCGTGCGCTGCACGGACGCGAAGGAAACAACGCCATACACACCCACGCTGGCCAGGATCAATCCGATTCCGCCCAGTATGGCCGCGAGCAGCGCTCCGGTCTGAAACACTTGCATTCCGTTGGTTCCCGCGATGACTTGCTCCATCGGCTTAGCCTCGATGATGGGAAGATCGGGGGCGAGCGATCGCACTTCGTTCCGCACCTGAGCGATCAAAGTTTTTGGCGGAACGGAGGAGCGGATTTGCAGTGTCCGCATGGACGTGTAGTTTTGTGCCTGCGGTACATAGAAGAACGGCGTCGGACTTTCGGCAATAAAGGCGTACTTTCCATTTGCGGCGAGTCCGACGATTTGCACCACTTGCGAAGGCTCGCCGATATTGTTCACGGTAAACCGCTTGCCGATCGGGTCCTCCTTGGGCCAGAAGCGGTCGGCCATGGTTTGATTGACAATTGCCACCAGCGGCGCCGATTCGCTATCGAAATCCGTGAACACGCGTCCGCGCAGCAGCGGGACTCGCATGGTTTCGAAATAGCCGGGGTCGATGTTGTTGAAGAAGATGGAAGGAGGCGGCTGATCCTTGGGAAGCGGGTGATTCTCCACCGTGAGCGTACACATATTGACCACGCCGACGTTGCCCATCGGAACACCGAAGGCCAAGCTCGCGGATTGGACGCCTGGCATCGCGAGGACGCTGGCCTTGAGCCGCTTGTAAAACTCGGTCGCGCGCGTCTGGCTGTAGCCGATCTGATTCGGGTCCATGGTGATGTTGAGGACGTGATCGGGATTGAATCCGAGGTTCATGCTCCCGGCATGCTGCACGCTGCGAACGAACAGTCCGGCGATGATCAGAAGCATGAGCGATCCAGCCACTTGAGCGGCCACCAGGAAATTTCTAACGCGGTGACGTCCGGTGCCCGAGTTGGCTCGGCCTCCCTGCTGCAACATGGTGTTCAAATCCACGCGCGAGGCGCGGAGGGCCGGCCACACTCCGATGAAGATGCCGGTGAAAAGCGCGGCGGCGAAGGAGTAAGCAAAAACGCGCCAGTCGAAGCTGAAGTCGATCTTGACGGGAAGGTCTAGGCCTGGGATCGCGTCAAGCTTACCGGGATTTACCCACAGTCCGATCAGCACGCCGCCCGCGCCGCCGAGCAATCCCAACAAAACCGTCTCGGTGAGAGTTTGGCGTATTAGCCTTCCGCGTCCGGCGCCCAATGCAGCACGCAGTCCCATTTCGCGCTGGCGAACGGTGGCGCGCGCCAGCACGATGTTCGCGACGTTCATACAGGCCAACAGCAGAAGCAGCGCCGCTAGAAACAGGAAAAATCCGGCGATGATCGGAATCAGGTTGCTGCCCAATGGCTGCGGCCGCGCCAGCTGCTCGCGATAAATCTGGACGGTGACGTTCTTGTCAGTCGCAGGGTATTGCGTGGCAAGGCGTCCGGCGATTACGTTGAGCGAAGCTTGGGCTTGCGAGAAACTCACGCCAGGTTTCAGCCTGCCAAGTACGCGAAGGATCCGGCTGCTGCGGTCGACCAGCGGATTCTTGGTGCTCTGCGCAATCATGTCCGCACTGCCGAGCGTCATGTAAGCGTCCATGTCGATGATGAAATAGGTGCCGTGAAATTCCCGGGGCACGACGCCGACGATGGTGGCCGATTGCCCGTTCACCCGCACCTGCTTCCCGACCACGCGCGGATCGCCGCCGAATCGCTTCTGCCAAAATGAATACCCGAGCACCATCACGGGGGGCTTGCCCGGTTCATTTTCTTCCTCCGGCAGGATGAGACGGCCGATGAGCGGCTTCACTCCCAGGCCCGAGAAGTAGTTTCCGCTGACGTGGCTGAAGAGGAACTGGTCGGCCTTTTTGTCGGCGCTGAGTCCGCCCAGGCTGATGTCGTAGATGAACAGGTCGGCGAACGAGGCGGCTTGTTTGCGGAAGTCCACGAAGTCGGGGTAAGAGAACATGTAAAGAAATGGCGAGTTTCCGGTCTGGTGAGCGGCCAATACGGCAAGTCGCCCGGGGTCCGGAACAGCCAGAGGGCGCAGCAAGTAGCCGTTGATCATGCTGAAGATGTAAGTATTGGCGCCGATCCCGAGCGCAAGGGTTAGCGCGACGATGCCGGTGGCCACCGGCGACTTACAGAGCATTCTCCAGCCGTAGCGGACGTCCTGCAGGAGCGTTCCCATGATGGGTTCATGATGGCACGGCGGGTGCCACGGGGTGGAGCGAAGTAATTAATAGGAAAAGGCCGCGCGCCGGGGCGAGCGCATGTTCAGGCGCGGGATAAAGTGTCGCGTAAGCGGACAGCTACCAGGTTTCGGCCAACCGCACGAACGTCCGCAAACCCACGCCCGTCGCGCCTTTCGCCATGTAGGGTTTTGCGTCGTCGAGCCACGCTGTGCCTGCGATGTCCAGGTGAATCCACGGTGTCTCGTCGACGAAATCGCGAATGAACCAGGCCGCGGTGATGGAGCCGCCTGAGCGCCCGCCGATGTTGTGCAGATCGGCAAAGGTGCTCTTCAGGAGCTCCTTGTATTCCTCGTCCATCGGCATCTGCCAGGTCTTCTCGCCTTCGGCTTTGGACGCCTCCAGCAGCTTCGCGAGAAATGCTTCGTTATTGGTGAACGCTCCGATGTTGACGCTGCCGAGCGCGACCACGATGGCGCCGGTTAACGTAGCAGCATCCACTAAATGCGTGCAACCCAGCCGCTGCGCATAAGTGAGCGCGTCGATCAGTATCAGCCGGCCTTCGGCATCGGTGTTAAGCACTTCGACAGTTTTGCCCGACAGCGATTTCACGATGTCGCCCGGACGCTGCGCCTTGCTGCCCGGCATGTTCTCGATGGTCGGCACCAGCGCCGTCACCGGAATCGCGGGCTTCAATTGCGCGATGGCACGCATGGCGCCGATCACCGCCGCACCGCCCGACATGTCGTAGCGCATCTTTTCCATGCCGTCGGACGGTTTGATCGAGATGCCGCCGGTGTCGAATGTCACGCCCTTGCCGATCAGCCCGAGATGATCTTTGGAAGTCACTGCACTCGCCGGTTTGTATCGGATCACGATCAATGCCGGAGGCTCCGCGCTGCCTTGCGCCACACCCAGCAAAGCGCCCATGCCGAGCTGCTTCATGCGATCCTGATCCAAAATCTCGCATTCCAAGCCGTAGTCGGCGGACATTTTCTTGGCGTGATCGGCCAACACCAGGGGCGTTAAAACATTGGCCGGCTCATTGGCCAGCTCGCGCGTGAAATTTTGCGCTTCAGCCAAGATGCGCCCGCGATCGACCGCGCCTTGCGATCCACCCACCACGGCGAACGAATCCACGTGCTTTTCATTCTTCTTGGGATCGGTCTTGTAGCGATCGTTTTCGAGATCCGCCAGGATGGCGCCTTCCACCGCTGCTGCCGTGTAATCGTCCGATCGCAAAGGCTCGTCAAGCGCGAGCGCGATGGTGTGAATGCCTTTCGCTTTGAGCGAACGCACTGTAGCGCCAATGAGCTTGCGCAGCTCCGCGGCGTTGAATTTGTCGCGCTTGCCGCCACCTGCCAGCACCAGCCGCTTGGCGGCGAATCCGGCGGGATGATGGAGAACGGCGATTTCCAGAGCCTTGCCCGAAAATTCGCCGGAATCGTAAAACTCTTTCAATTGGACCGCACCTGGACCATCGGGAGGCGTCCCCTCGAAGCCGATCACGACCAAGGCGTCTGCCCCTACCTGCGGTACAGCCTTCGTTTCCAGCTTTACATCCATTCGGCTTTATCCTCTCCTTCGGCCGATGGCCGCGCGGGCCTCGGCTTCCATCTCGCGCGTCCGTTCGGATTCCCGTTTGTCGTGCAATTTCTTACCTTTAGCAAGGGCCAGCTCCACCTTGATGTGCCCGTTCTTCAGATAGATCTTGGTTGGAATCAGCGTAAGACCCTTCTCGCGCGTTTTTCCCAACAATTTGTCGATCTCTTCTCTATGCAGCAACAACTTGCGCCGGCGGGTTGGCTCGTGATTCTCGCGATTGCCGTGCGAATATTGGCCGATATGAGCGTTCAACAGCCAAGCTTCATTGGATTGTACTTCGGCAAAGCTGTCCTTGAGCTGTATGCGGCCATCCTTGGCGGCCTTCACCTCGGTTCCGGTCAAAGCCAAGCCGGCTTCCATCCGTTCCAGGAGATGATAGAGGTGTCCGGCATGGCGGTTATCGCTCAAGATCTTGATTCCAGACTCCGTCATTGTTCTAAACTGGGTTCCAGACCGGCGTTCCGTTTTCTAGTCAACGCGGCGAAAGCCCGCAGCGTCAAGCGTTTATGTAGCCGTATCCGGTGGCAAACCGTGTCTATTGTATCATGGGGCCTAACTTAAGAATAAGATGATTCCTTTTAATAGGTTACGTGTTGTGGCGCTCCTCAGTGCGACGTGGCTGATGTTCCCTGCCGCGAACTTGGACGCGAGCACTCGTAAAGGCGACAAGTTCTTGAAACTGGGTACTCAGGCCGAAGCTCGCAAGGAGTTTGATAAGGCTCTGGGGTACTTTCAGCAGGCCATGAAGGAAGATCCTAAGGAGACCTCCTACCAGCTTGCGGCTCGCCGGGCCCGTTTCGAGGCTGGCCAGGCGCACGTGGATGCCGCCAAAAAACTGCAAACGGCGGGCGATCTGGAGAAGGCCTACGCTGAGTATCAGAAGGCGTTCAATGTTGACCCGGGATCCATGATCGCGTTCCAGAACATGCAGCAGGTCAAAGAGCTGCTCGATCAGAAACAAAAGGGACTGCTTCCTCCTGGCGAGAAGCCGCTCACCTCCGCCGAGAAGTCGCACAAGGATAGCCTGGCGATGATCGAGTCGCTGCAGTCGGTGCCGGAGTTGAAGCCGGTGACCAACCAGATCAGCCTGCTCAAGATGAACAATCAGCCGCCCAAGGTGCTATACGAGACGGTGGGCAAGCTGGCCGGAATTAATGTGCTGTTCGATCCGCAGATTCAGCCGGGCAAGAACGCCAACCTGGATTTGAACAACGTCACGCTGCAAGAGGCGCTGGATTACATCGCGCTGCTTACTAAGACGTTTTGGAAGCCGGTGAGCGGCAACGCCATCTTCGTCACCGAAGACAATGTCACCAAGCGCCGCGATTACGAAGACGAAGTAGTGAAAGTTTTCTACTTGAAGAATCCGACCTCGACGCAGGAGTTTTCCGAGATCGTGACGGCCGTGCGATCGGTGACCGACGTTCGCCGCATGTTCCAGTTCAACGCCGAAAACGCCATCGTGGTGCGCGACACCGTGGATAAAGTGGCGCTCGTGGAAAAGCTGTTGCACGATCTGGACAAGCCCAAGGCCGAAGTGGTGGTGGAAGTGATCGTCATGGATGTATCGAGCGATGTGAGCCAGCAGATCGGGGCGGGCTTGATGTCCAACGGCACCAATGGACTGGCCTTGCCAATCCAATTCTCCCCCACCAATCCGATCATCAATTCCACCACCACCGGGGCCAACGGAACCGGCGGAACAGGCGCTACCGGGACTACCGGCACCACCACGGGGACAACGGGCACCACCGGAACCACTTCCACCTCCGTCGCTCTCTCGCAACTGCACCTCAGCACGAACCAATTCTCCACCAGTCTTCCCGGCGCGATGCTGCAGGCGGTGATGTCGGATTCCAGAACTAAAGTTCAGGAATCGCCGGAGGTGCGGGTCTCCGATGGCCAGAAGGTGACGCTGAAGATCGGCGAGAAGTATCCTTATGCCACGGGCAGTTTCCAGCCGGGCGTCGGCACTGTGGGCGTGAGCCCGCTGGTGAGTACGCAGTTCCAGTTCGTAGATATCGGCGTGAATTTGGAGATGACGCCGCACGTCCACGGCGACGACGAATTAACGCTGCACGTGAGCGTGGACATTACGGGGATCAATAATACTTTGAACCTGGGCGGCCTCAGCCAGCCGATTATCGGACAAAAGAAGGATGAAGCCGACATCCGATTGAAGGACGGCGAAGTCAGCCTGATAGGCGGCTTGATGATGGACCAGGACATGAACTCCGTCGGCGGAATTCCGGGCTTGGTGAACATCCCGATTCTAGGCAAATACTTGTTCGGCAATGTGTCCAAAGACAAGCAGAAAGAAGAGCTGATGATCGCGCTGATTCCGCATATCGTGCGGAAGCCCGAGATTACGGGCCTGGATCTGAAGGGCATTGCAGCGGGTACCGATCAAACGGTGAAATTGAGCTATGCGCCGCGAGTGGAAGAAGCTCCCGCGGTTCCTACGGCAGCGCCATCGGGTACCCTGCCCGCAGTGACTCCCGGAACCCCCGGCGGTACAGCGGCCATTGCGTTCGATCCGCCCAAGGTGCAGGCGCAATTGAGCAGCCAGGTTGTAATTACGCTGCAAGCGCAGAATCTAACGGATGTGGCCAGCGTTCCGGTGAAGGTGCGGTGGGATCCGAAGATATTGCGGCTGGAAATGATCGCGCCGGGTGCGCTGCTGATCGGGGATGGCAAAATCATCAAGCCAAGTCTGGACATTCGCAATGATACAGGCGACGCCAGTATCGACGTGAATCGCGTGGCGGGCGCGGGCGGAGTGAACGGCAACGGTCCGCTGCTGCAGTATACCTTTACGGCTGTCGGCAAGGGCACGACCACTGTCAGCATCACGCAGGCGGAGTTGAAGAATTCGGTCCAACAGCCCATTGCGGTGACGTCGCCGCAGGTTTCGGTGACCGTGCAGTAATAAGACATGAGGCGCCGGCGACAACGCGGACTGACGTTGGTGGAGCTGATCGTGGCGTTCACCATCATGATGGTGCTCACCAGCATGGCCGTGCCGCTCGCGCGTTATAAGGTGCAGCGCGATAAAGAACGCGATCTGGTGTATGCGCTGCGCGAGATCCGCACCGCCATCGACAAGTTTAAGGACGACATGGACGCCGGGAAAATCGGTCCGGCGAAGCTCGATTCCGACAATTATCCCGAAAGCCTGAAGCAGCTGGTCGACGGAATCAAAGCCACTGGATCGGTGGATAAGAAGATGAAGTATTTGCGGCGCATCCCCAAGGATCCGATGACCGATTCCTTCGAGTGGGGTCTCAGGAGCGACCGCGACGATCCCACTTCGCAATCCTGGGGCGGCCAGAACGTGTTCGACATTTATACCAAGAGCATGGATAAGGCGCGCGATGGGAGTTCCTATGCCGAATGGTGAGGCGCTCATGAAATCCCGCGATGTTTCCAATCGCCGCCGCTTCGGCTTCACGCTGATCGAGCTGATGATCGTGATGGCGATCATCGCGGTATTGATGGCGATCGCGGTGCCGATCTATACCCGGTCCATCCAGCGCGCCAAGGAAAGCGTCCTGAAGAATAATCTCTTCTCGCTGCGCACCGTCATCGACGAATACACGTACGACAAACAGAAGGCGCCGCAAACGCTGCAGGATCTCGTCAGCGATGGATACCTGCGCCAGGTGCCCGTGGATCCCATCACCAACAGTAACGACTCCTGGAAGCTGATCATGGAGGATGCGTCGAACACCGTGAACCAGACCATGCCCGGCATTTTCGATGTACGCAGCGGGTCGGACCTGACTAGTCTGGAAGGGACGCCGTATTCGGAGTGGTAGCGGGCCGTGGTGCGTTCGCTCGCGCGGGCGTCTTTTTCCAAATCGCAAATCGATATAGCATCAGCACCGCGAGCATCGCCCCATACATCAACGGCAGCCGCACGTCCGACTTCACCAGCCAATAGTAGTGAATGACGCCGGCCAGAACGGCGAAATAGATCAGCCGATGCAAGCGCTGCCAGCGCACGAATCCCAGACGCCGCACCCAGCCCGCGGTCGACGTGATCGCTAACGGGAGTAACATCGCGAATCCCAACATCCCCACCGTGATGTAGCGCCGCTTAATAATGTCGGCCCACATCTCCGGGAAGCTGAAGAATTTGTCCAGCACAAACCACGTCAGAAAATGCAGGCACACATAGAAGAACGCGAAAAGGCCCAACATGCGGCGGTACCGCGTGAGCTTCGGCTGGTTGAGGATTTTGCGCAGCGGCGTTATGCACAGCGTGATCAGCAGGAACCGGATAGTCCAAGTGCCCGTGTAATGCGTGATGTATTCGATTGGATTCGCGGTTAGCCCCGGCGAATAGCCGCTGGTGGCGAGCATCCAAAGCCCCGGCGCGAGCAACAGAATCGGAACCAGGCAAGCCGCAAACACGACAACTTTCGTCCAGCGGCTGCTCAGGATCGTACCGAGAATCGTGTTCAAGATTTAGTAATTCTTGCGAAGATCCATGCCCGCGTACAGGCTGGCCACTTCGCTGTACCCGTTGAACATCAGCGTATTGCGACGGAAGATTTCACCCAGCCGGCGTTCCTTGGCCTGGGTCCAGCGCGGATGGTCCACTTGTGGATTCACGTTGGAATAGAACCCGTATTCATTGGGCGCCGAGATGTTCCACGTGGTGGGAGGCTGCTTTTCGACTAAACGAATCTTGACCAGCGACTTGATGCTCTTGAACCCGTATTTCCACGGCACCACCAGCCGTATGGGCGCGCCGTCCTGATTGGGCAGCGTCTCACCGTATAACCCAACCGCCAGCAGCGTCAGCGGATGCATGGCTTCGTCCAACCGCAGGCCTTCCACATAAGGCAATTGGATGCCGGCCCATCGCCCGCGCGGCATTTGCTTGGGATCGTAGTAGCTTTCAAACGCCACGTATTTCGCCTTCGCCGTAGGCTCCACTTGCTTGAGCAGCGCATTCAACGGGAACCCGATCCAGGGAACTACAATCGACCACGCTTCCACGCAGCGATGCCGGTAAATGCGTTCCTCGAGCGGAGCGATCTTCGCCAGGCCGTCGTGGTCGATGGTCATGGGCTTGGCTACATCGCCTTCTATTTTGAGCGTCCACGGAGAAGTGCGGAAGTCCCCGGCGTTTTCCGCGGGATCCGATTTGTCAGTGCCGAATTCGTAGAAATTGTTGTAATGCGTGATGGCTTCGAGCGGCGTTACTTTTTCGTCGCCGACGTTGTAGGATGTCTTCTTGAAATCCTCCAGCTTGGCGCCGTGCGCCCTTCCGGCCAGAGCGCCGAACGCACCCAGCGCAACCGATCCTGTCAGGAAGCGGCGGCGGTTGACGTACAGCTGCTTGGCCGTGACGTCGGAATAACGGAGATCCGGAGCTTTTCGAATCAACATAGGCTACTTTCATGGTAGCGCTTTCGTCATCGCCCGGAAGATCCGAATCCGCCGGCGCCCCGGGCCGTATCGGTCAGGTCGTCGCCCTCCTGCCATTCCACGGCGTCGTAGGGGGCCACGATGAGCTGCGCGATACGGTCGCCTTTTTCGATGACGTAATCGGCCCGGCCCAAATTGAACATCACCACGCGGATCTCGCCGCGATAACCCGGATCGATGGTGCCGAAGTTCACGGTGATGGAGTGCTTCAGCGCCAGGCCGCTGCGAGGGCGAACTTGTGCTTCGTGTCCGCGCGGAAGCTCGATCGCTATGCCCGTGGGGACGCCTTGCGCCGCGCCGGGCGTCAAGACCGTGCGTTCCAGCGCTCGCAGATCCATGGCGGCGTCTTCATCGGGGCCGTGGGCGTAGCTCGGAAGGATGGCGTCGGGGTGTAATTTCTTGATGCGGACTTTCATGGGTTAGGTCTAGTGTGGCACGGGAAGTCATGATAGGATTTCACTCGATGCCGCTGAAGTACGGGTCAGGGGAGGAAATCCAGACTGGCGATCGTGTTCTATATGCCTCCGAGCCGGCACAAATAGAGTTTGTCGCGAAGGCTGAGGACCCGGAAACTGCTTGGTACGTCGAACAGTACGGCGGTGGCTGCATGATTCTCACGCCGAGTTTTGGCCGCGTGTTCGTCAGTGATCCTGGCGGTGACGAAGACCTGGAGTTTGTCGCCCGAGACCTCGCATCAACGTAAGATCCCGGAGGGCCCTCTCCTCGCGCAGTATCTCGACAGGAGATTGCGTGTATTGTACGGGCTCGCGGCTAGCGATTCGCTCGGCCAGTTCCTCCGGCGTAGGGCGTTTTGTTCTGCGTCGAAACGGGAACGTCTTCTTCCGCACTCCTTATCTTAGCGATCTTAGCGCGGGCCTACAATGAGATTGATGGCGAAACCTAGCGCGACCACTACCGCGCCCGCCCGCACCTCCCTCAGCGGCATTCCCGTCGAACCGGTCTACACACCCGCCGACGTCGCCGGCCTCGCCGTCCCGCCCCCCGGCGAGTTTCCCTACACGCGCGGCATCCACGAAAGCATGTACCGCGGCAGGCTCTGGACCATGCGGCAATTCTCGGGATTCGCAACGCCGGAAGAAACCAATCGCCGCTATCTCTATTTGCTGAGCCAGGGCCAGACGGGTCTCTCGGTGGCTTTCGATCTGCCGACGCTCATGGGCTACGACGCCGACCACGCCACGTCCGAAGGCGAAGTCGGAAAGTGCGGCGTCTCCATCAGCTCGCTCGAAGACATGGAGATTCTGTTCCGTGGCATTCCGCTCGATGGCGTCACGGTGTCGATGACCATCAATTCGCCCGCCCCCGTGATCTGGGCCATGTATCTCGCGGTGGCAGAAAAACAAGGCGTCGATTGGAGCAAGCTCTCAGGCACGCTGCAGAACGACATTTTGAAGGAGTACATCGCGCAGAAGGAGTACATCTATCCGCCGCGGCCGTCCATGCGGTTGGTGACCGACGTGATCGAGTATTCCACGCAACACGTTCCGCGCTTCAATCCGATTTCGATCAGCGGGTATCACATTCGCGAGGCCGGATCGACGGCCGTGCAGGAACTCGCGTTCACATTGCGCGACGGCATGGAGTACGTGGAATGGGGCGTCGAGCGTGGGCTTCCTGTGGACACCTTCGCGCCCCGGCTCAGCTTCTTTTTCAACTCGCACGACGATTTCTTCGAAGAGATCGCGAAGTTTCGGGCGGCGCGCAGGATCTGGGCCGAGACTATGCGGGATCGCTATGGTGCCACGGACGAACGAAGCTGGAAGCTGCGCACGCACGCCCAAACCGCCGGATGTTCGCTCACCTGGCAGCAGCCCTACAACAACATTGTGCGAACCACGCTGCAGGCGCTCGCGGCGGTGCTCGGCGGAACGCAATCGCTGCACACCAATTCGCTGGATGAAGCTTACGCGCTGCCGAGCGAACACGCAGTGACCATCGCGCTGCGAACCCAGCAGGTGATCGCGTACGAAAGCGGCGTGCCCGATGTGCCCGATCCTTTAGGCGGTAGCTACTTCGTCGAAAGCCTGACGGCCGAGATGGAAAAGCGCGCCCGCGAATACATCGCCCGGATCGATCAGATGGGCGGCATGATCCCCGCCATCGAACGTGGATTCCCGCAGACTGAAATCGCCAACGCGAGTTACGAGTATCAGCACTCGATCGAGACCGGCGAACAGAAGATCGTGGGCGTGAACGCTTTCGTCGAACAAAATGAGCAGCCGATCGAAGTCTTGGAAATCGACGCCTCGGCGCAAGCGCATCAACTGGAAAAACTCGCCAAGCTCAAGTCCCGGCGGGACAACGCGGCCGTGCAGAAATGTTTGGGCGCCCTGCGGCGCGCTGCCGAAGGCCCGGAAAACACCATGCCGTACATCCTGGACGCCGTCCGCGCCTATGCCACTGTCGGCGAAATCTGCGACGCGTTTCGTGAAGTTTTTGGCGTCTACACCGAAACCAGCGTTCTCTGATCCTGTAAATTCGACCGAGTAACATTCGGTCAACTCCCCGCCGATTGACGGTTTTTCTGTGGACCTCCGCGTGCCGTCCCAACAGCGATGCAGGCCGTCCGCTTTAACCCATGGAGCAGAGATTTCGTCCGGTTTGCGGCCGTTCCGATCACCGTAGTGCTCGCCATCGTCGTGGCAATCGCCATTCCTTATTTCCGGCTGGCCAGGCGTGTGGACCAACAACTCGCGGGAAACTTGCTGAATACGGTGGATTACTACTCCGCGCCCGAAGTCGTGGCTCCCGGAGATCCCATGTCTCCCTCGGATCTTGCCGCGGCATTCCAACACACCGTGCCACCGGTACAAATAAAGCTCTCAAACGATCGGATCGCATCCATCGTCGACACGGCAACGGGCCGCAGCCTGCCAAATTACCAGCTCCAGCCGGAACTCCTCACTAATCAGGAGGGCCGTGCCAAGCGCAAGCCCGTGTACTTCTCCGACATCCCGCCGGTACTCGTGCACGCCATCCTCTCGGCCGAAGACAAACGGTTTTTCAGCCATTCAGGGTTTGACACGCTGCGTATTGGTAAAGCCATTTATGTGGATCTGAAAAAGCGGCGGAAGGAACAAGGCGCTTCAACCATCTCGATGCAGCTGGCTCGTAACCTCTGCCTCCGTCGCGACAAGAATTGGAAACGCAAAATCGAAGAAGTGCTGATCACTGACCACCTGGAACGCAAGTTTTCAAAGAACCAGATTTTCGAAAAATACGTCAATCTCGTTTACCTCGGAGGGCAGGGGTCGTTTGATATTAATGGCGTCGGCGAAGCAGCCCAGGCTTACTTCAGCAAAGATGTGCGCAAGCTGAACCTCGCGGAGGCTGCCACCATTGCCGGACTGATTCAGCGTCCCGTCTACTTGAATCCGTTTCGATATCCCGCTCGCACTCTGGATCGCCGTAACGTAGTGCTCAGGAGGATGCGCGAGAACAAGTACATCAGCGATGAACAATACCAGCAAGCAGTGGCGGCCCCGCTCGGTTTGCGAACTGGCGACGCGGGGTTCGCCGAATCGCAGTATTTCATTGATGTCGCCGCCAAAGAAGCAGCCCGTCAGTCCGACGATCTTCCGAAAGCAACTGCCGTCTACACGACATTAGATCCCCGGCTGCAGCGAGCCGCAGAGCGCGCCATCGCCGACGGCATGCAGCTTGTGGATAAACAACTCGCCAAACAACTCGCAGCCAAACGGAAATCGTCGCTATCGAGTGCGCCACAAAGTGCGCCGCAGGTTGCGCTGATCGTGATTGATCCGCGCACCGGTGAAGTGAAAGCCTTATGCGGCGGGCGCAACTACGCCGTTAGCCAATTGGACCGCGTATTCGCCAAGCGCCCACCAGGGTCGGTTTTCAAGCCCTTCGTTTATACCGCCGCGTTGAACACAGCCATCGATGGAGGCAGCCAAGTACTCACTCCTGCATCGCTCGTGGATGACTCCCCGACGACTTTCAGCTACGGCGACCAAACGTACAATCCCGCGAATTTCAAGCACGAGTTCATGGGCGAAGTCACGCTGCGGCAAGCCATGGCGCATTCGCTGAATGTCGCTACGGTAAAAGTGGGGGAGATGGCCGGTTTCAAGAATGTCGTTAGCATCGCACGCCAGGCCGGCATGAACGAGGATATCCAGCCCACCCCCGCTGTCGCGCTCGGCGCCTACCAAGTCACTCCGCTCGAGATCGCGCGCGCGTACACCATCTTCGCGAATGGCGGAAACCTTGTTCAGCCCGTGTTTATTGCAGGAGAACGCGATTCCGCGGGCGATGCGGTGTACCGCTCGTCTGCCTCAACCCGGCGCGTGCTGGATCCCCGAATCGCCTTTCTGATGGTCGACATGCTGCAGGAGGTGCTGCGCAGCGGGACGGGCGCCGGTGTTCGCACACGCGGATTTCGATTGCCGGCCGCCGGGAAAACCGGCACCTCGCACGACGGCTGGTTCGCCGGATTCACTTCCGAGCTTTTATGCGTGGTCTGGGTTGGCTTCGACGATTATACGGATCTGGGACTCGAAGGCGCGCGATCCGCGCTGCCAATTTGGACCGAGTTCATGAGTGAAGCGGCGCGCTATAAACAATATGGCAATGCTAAGCCGTTCCAGCCACCAGAGGGTGTGGTGCAGGCATCCGTCGATCCCGCCACGGGCGCATTGTCCGGACCCGATTGCCCGGCTGGAATATCCAGTTACTTTATCGACGGCACCCAGCCGCAAATGCAATGCATGCCCCAAGAGGTGGAAATCATTTCCACTGCCGACGGCGGCGTCGTGGAGCGTGCCGTACCGATGCACATTGAACCAGCAATCCTGGAAGGCACTCCGCCCCAGACTCAGTAATCTCAAGAATCCTCGTCACCATCTTGCCTCGCGCCTCTGAAGCGATGCGGCATAGAGATAGCCGCATACAAGCAATGCGTTCGGAAGTGCCAGCTTCTTGGCGACTGAGAGCACGCCGCGGAGCCCATCGTCAGCAAAACCGACACACTCGACTATGAAAAAACTGACGACCAACAAGGAGGCTGAGATTTTCGGTTTCCAGATAGCTGCAATCGTTATTGGCAGCATGATCAGGAAACCAAAGATCAGCACGGCCAAACCTTCAATGAGACGTATCGAATTGAGCGAAACTGGCTGCCAGTCCCTGCAAGAACGCAACCACTCCCCACGCAATCCCGGCCATGAATATAGCCGTCAAGCTATTGTTTAACAAGTCCTGGCCTTCAGAGACGCCCGAACAGGCAGATCTCAAGCTTGGCACAAATGGCTGAAGAAGCAGTGCTACCATCAATTCATATGGAACCCCGCATCCGGGTGTTGGTCGCCAAACCTGGTTTGGACGGCCACGATCGCGGTGCGAAGGTTATCGCGCGAGCTCTGCGCGACGCGGGCATGGAGGTGATTTACACCGGCCTGCGCCAAACTCCGGAAATGATCGTGAGCGCTGCTTTGCAGGAGGACGTCCAAGTGATCGGGCTGTCCATCCTCTCGGGCGCCCATAACGCGATCGTTCCGCGTATCATGGAATTGCTGCGCGAAAAGGGAATGGACGACGTCCTGGTCCTGGTCGGCGGTATAATTCCTGACGAGGACGCCGCCGAGCTGAAGAAGCTGGGTGTCGCGGCTGTATTCCAGCCCGGTGCGTCGCTCGAAGCAATTGTCGACTTCATACGGTCTTCTGTAAAGCAGACCGCCTGAAGCAACCGCGGGCGCGAAGACGTCTGCCGAAATTTGAAAGACAACATTGGCGCGGTGCGCCATGTATAAACCAAAACTGATGCAAGAAAAACTGAACATCGCCGTGTTTGTCGATTACGACAACATTGAAATCGGCGTGAAATCGACTTTACGGCGGGAATTCGATGTATCGCTCCCGCTTGACGCGCTCAAGGAACGGGGCGACCTGGTAGCCAAGTTCGCATATGCCAACTGGGGACGCCAGGAAGGCGCTGCCCGTTCCATGGCCGAAAACGCCGTGCAAATGGTGCAGCGGCTGCCTTCGCCGCGCGGCGACAAAAACGGCGGCGATATTAACCTGGCGCTGGATGCCCTGGAGATGGCCTTCACTCATCCGCACGTGAACGCCTTCGCCATCGTCAGCGGCGACAGCGACTTCATCCCGCTGGTGAACAAGCTGAAGGAATACGGCAAGACCGTGTTCGTTGTCGGAGGCAAGGCCTTCACCAGCACCATCCTGCAACAAAACTGTCACGAATTTGTGAGCTACGAATCGCTGCTGTCGGAGGATCGTAGCGAAACCCGGGAACAGCAGTTGGCCCGGGAGCATCACAACGCCGGACGCCCTCCGCGGCCTGGAGGGGAACCGCGCGATCGCCCACCCCAGGGTGGACAGCGTGTCCGTCCGGCGCCGCTCGAGCTCGCACAAGCCATGCCGCTGGTGGAGCGCGCGTTACAAGTGTTGGAGCGCCGCGCCGTGCAGCCGCAGCTTGGATTGCTCAAGTCCACCATGCTGCAGCTCGATTCCGCGTTCACCGAAAAAGCGTACGGCGCAAACAGCTTTTCCGATTTCGTCGAGAAGCTGAAGAAGGCCGACTACGTGAATGTGAGCGGCCAGGGCGGCCGTTACATCATCGAACGCAAGGGTGCGTCGCAACCTGAGCGTCCCACGCCGAAACCGGAAGAAGCGCTGCCGCCGCTGCGCGACGTGCTGGAAACGCATCGCCTGGAAATGGAGAACGGCGTTCTGCTCGACGATCTGGCGGGCTGGGTCCAAACCGAAGTCCCGAATTTCTCGGCCGCCGCGTATGGATTCCAGGAATTTTCCGAATTCCTCAACTACGCGCAGGACAAGTTGGTGGTGCGCGTGGAGCCGGACGAGGAGAAAGGCCCCATCGTATTTATGGGCGCCGAGTTCTACCCGCCCGCCGAGCCGGAGCGTCCGCCCGAGGAGCATCCCGAAGAAGAAGAGGACGAGAAACAGCCGATTGTCGAAGGTCAGCCTTCGCTGCTCGAGCCCAATCCTCCGCCCGTCAAACCCAAGCCCGTGCGGCGCGCGCGAAAGCCGGCAGCTTCGGGAAATACTGACCGGCCTCGCCGTTCTAGTGGTCCGCGGAAGAAGCGGACGCCGGAACATCACGGTCCGATGCAGTAGCGATATAGCCGAACGCGAGCACCGCAAGAAATAGAGTGAGGACTTCGCTGTCGCCAAGGTTGTACTCGGCGAAGCCCTCCGCCAAAATCGCGATAATCACAGCGATCGAGCCGTGCAAGATGAATCGTGCATCTGGTGCCTCTGGCTTGCGCCGCAGCGCGCGTCCGAAATCCCAGATCGATTTTCCGATCAGCCATAGCAGCACCAATAACACCGGGATCCCGCGCTCGGCGGCGTACTGCAAATAAATATTGTGCAGATGTCCGTAAAAGCCCACCGGCAGCGGCCGATCGTCCGCCGGCACCCACTGCTCGAATTGATACTTCACCTGCTCCGGGCCGAGCCCGAGCCAAGGATGAGCACTAATCATCAGGACCCCGGTGTCGCGCAAGATGGATCGATGTTCGTTGGAATCCAGTTGGCCGTGCGGCTCAAACACCGAGACGACGCGATCCTGTAAAGCCTGCGGCCCGAGCAGCACTACAGCCGCCGCGACTACCGGTACCACCGCCACCAGCCATTTCTTCCAGAACCATAGAAGATAAAGCAGGCCGGCCGGAAAGCCCAGCAGGAAAATGCTGCGCGTGAATCCTAGCACCATGGAGAGGGCCAGAATCGCGGCGCAAATCCAGCCAGCGGTTCTCCAACGCGGTGCGCGTGCGAAGAATAAATAGGCGGCCAACAGTAACAGAACGATCATCTCTTCGCCGCCGAACGTCATCCAGTGGCTCATGAATCCGGTGATGCGCGATCCAATGTACGTGTCGTAGAAGCTCTGGTTGAGCTCTACCGACTGTTGATACACGCGCCAGAATTGGAACAAACTGCGCGCGGCGGAAAGCGTGGCGACGGCAGCCCACAGCAGAACGACGGCGCGAATTTCGGTCAGGCTGCGAAACGTGCTGTACACGACCAGCAGAATAAAGAACACGTAGAATTTGCGGATTTGCGGCATGCCCTGCTGGATATGTCCCGACGCCAGCAGCGAAATTACGGTACCAGCCATGAACAGTGCGAGTGGAAGCTTGATCGGCGGCAATCGCATTGGATGCGAGGACAGCAACAGCGCCGCCAGCGCCAGGGCCAGCAGAATCTGCGAGACCGCAATCGAGAATAGAATGGATAGGAGCGCGCCGCACGTGAGGTAAAACGCGCTGCGGTCGACGTAAGGTTTCAAACCAGTAGGCTACCAGGAATGGAAATCTATATTCTCCGGCACGGGATTGCCGAAGACGCACAAGCCGGGCAACCGGATTCGGAGCGGGCGCTGACCCCCGATGGCCGCAAGAAGCTGCGCACTGTTCTGCGCGTTGCGGCGAACGCTGGCGTTGCCCCATCGCTGATTCTTACCAGCCCCTACAAACGCGCGCTGCAGACCGCGCAAATCGCCGCCGAAATTTTGGATTACAAGGGCGAGCTGTTGCGCACCAAATCGCTCGAGCCGATCTCAGCCCCCAAAACCGTCTGGGATGAAATTCGCGTCCACAAAGACGAAGCGCGAATTCTGCTCGCGGGGCACGAGCCGCTGTTCAGCCGCCTGACAGCCTATCTGCTCGGATCGCCCAATCTTCAAGTGGATTTCAAAAAGGGCGCGATCGCTTGCATCGAATTGGAGCGGTTCCCGGCCGAGCCGCACGGCGTTCTGCGCTGGTTGTTGACGTCGAAGCTGGCGTCGGCCGGTTGAACCTTACTGCGCTAGACGTTACTGCGCTTCCGCTCGTACGGCTGTTTCAAATACTTCGCCGCTTCTTCTTGCGCGCCCTGCGTATCGTCTTTGGTGCGGATGGCGTGGTTATATTCGTTGACCGCGCGATCGCGCTGCCCTGAAACATCGAAGATGTTGCCGAGCTTGATGTGCGCCCACACCTCCACCCACTTCGGTTCCAGATCGCCGTTGAGAGCCTCGCGATATTCGTTCGCCGCCGACTGAAAGTTGTTCTGCAAAAAGAAAACTTCGGCCACGCGATAATGCGCCAGCGAACTGCCGCGGTTCACTTCGATGGCCTTCTGGTAATCCTTCAACGCATCGCCGAACTCGCCAATTTCGGCAAACTGTTCGCCGCGTTTGATGGCCACCGCCACGCGCATCGCCGGATTCCAGCGCAACACCGAGCCGCCCGGATCGATAGTCACGGTCTTCGGTTTGCCGAACGTATCCACCGTGAATTCCGATGAAGTCCCCACCACGTCGATGCGCTTGGTCTCGGGATTGCCCTCGGTTTCGATCTTCAGATCCACCGGCATCTGGAACGTGTCCAGGTCCTGCGAGATCTTGCCCATCACCCGGAAACCCTTCTGCGTTCGAAAGACCGTGTATTCCATCTTGAACTCAGGCGCCCCGCTCGATTCCAGCCACTGCACGAAGAAGTACTGCAGATTTTGTCCCGAAATCTCCTCGGCCATTTTGCGGAAGTCCACCGTGGCCGCCGATTGCCAGCTGTACTTTTCCGTAAAGCTGGTCATCAGCTTATTAAAGTTGTCGTTGCCCATCACGCCGCGCAGCATGTTCAACACCGCCGCGCCCTTGCCCGCGGTAAGCGCCCAATATTCCGGCGAATAATCGTCCAAGCGCCCGGCTTGAATCATCGGCGGATTGTCCACGGTCATCGCTTCGACGTATGTGTCGTGCAAATCCTGTTCGAACGCCCCAGGGCCGTTGGCGTGCTCGTCCCACAACAATTCGGCATAACGCGCATTGCCGTTTTCGAGCCACAGATGATCGCGATTGACCGGCGAAACCAGATCCTCCCACCATTGCCGCGAAAGTTGATTCGCGAGCAATCGCGACGCCACCTGACTTCCAATCCCGTGCGGCGAGAGAAAAATAATTCCTGGCGCCGAGTATCCATTCGGAGTTCCATCTTCGGTCTCCACCAGCGTCAGATTCGCCTGCGGCGCCAGTCCATACAAGCTGGTGAGGAAGCTCATGATCGTTCCCGTCTCGCCGCCATACTGATTGGCCATGTCTTGCTTTTTGCGGAAGTAGATCGACGTCGTGACGCCTTCCGAGCTCACCTTCACCGGATCGCCCTGCACCACCGCAATGCTGCCAGGAAACGATGGCTTGTTGAATTGAAAGCTGAATGCGGTTTTGCCCGCGCCGGCCGGCTGCGAATTGCTGAGGCCGCTAGCCACTACTTTGTATCCGTTCGGTACCGTAATGTTGAGATTCGCGGTGAAGCGGTCGACAGAATAACCGCTGACCGGAAACCAGCGCGCCGGATACATGAGGTATGCGAAGTCGTTCTGAATAGCGCCGAACTTGATTCCGAAAATGGGCGATTCTTCCTGGCCGGTCAAACGCCCGTCGTAGCTAAAGGTCACGGTGCTGGGCTTGCCTTTAGCCAGCGGCCCGGGAAAGGTCAAGTGAACGCTGAAGTCCTGGTTCGAGCGCGAAGCCGTAAGCTGGTGGCCGGAATCGTCGACCACGCGCGAAACATTGAACGCGTTGTTCAGCTCGAACGAAGCGCTGGAGACGTCGTTGTCGAGCGGAATGAAGCGAACCTTGACGTTGGCGGTTAGCGTTTGCGTGCGCGGATTGATTTCGGCGTCGATCGCGTAATTATCCACGTCGATGCGGCCCGACTTCGCTCCACGATCCTGCGCAAGCAGCTCCTGAGTGAACAAGGGCGCCAGTGCGAGCACAGCCAGCAGAGTCTTACGAAACATGGACCATTTCCTCGTTTGATAAGTGCATTTCGGCCAAACGCTTCTCCACCAGCGTTGCGGCCACATCCAGGGGATTGTCGGGGCCAGAGAGCTTATCGGCGACTTCGGCCAATTCCCGGCGCATGCCCTCGCGCCCGGTTTCGTTTTCGAGAAGCGACGCTACTTCCCGGGCCAGAGATTCCGCCGTCATCTGGTCCTGGATTAATTCCGGCACGATCTTCCGCCCCGCCACCAGATTGACCATCGAATAAAATGGCACCCGCACCAGAGCCTTTCCCATCCACCAACTTAAATTGTTAACCCGATAAAAGGTGACCATGGGAGTTCCCAGCAGGCAGGCCTCAATGGTAACGGTTCCACTGGCGGCCAGTGCTACGTCCGCGCAGACGAGCACATCCCAGGTTTTTCCTTCTAGCAATTGGATGGACGCCGAAGAAATCCGTTCCCGGAATTTTGACCTTATAGGTATGGTACCCGGCGGGACGGCCAGGATGAAATGAGGGGCCGGTTGGACGGTTCTCTGGAGCAGTTCAACGGCATCCAGCAAGGTAGGCAAGTGGCGCTGGGCCTCGCCGATGCGGCTTCCGGGAAGCAGGGCGATGAGCGGCGTACCGTCGGGAATGCCAAATTGGCGGCGCAATTCCGCGCGGCTGGCGGAGGGTTTCACCAATCGCGTGAGGGGGTGGCCGATGTAGGTGGCGCTAATGCCGTGGCGCGCAAAAAACTCGGGCTCGAACGGGAAAATGCAGAGCAGGCGATCGATGGTGCGGCGCATCATCGGCAGGCGGCCCTTGCGCCACGCCCAGACCTGCGGAGCAACCAGATAGAACACCGGAATGCCGAGTTTCTTGAGCTGTCGTGCCACGCGCAGGTTGAAATCGGGACTGTCGGTGAGGATGGCGAGTTCCGGCCGCTCCGCGCGCGCGGCGTCCAGCAATTTTCGATATTCGCCGTAGATGCGCGGGATGTGCGCGATCACTTCCACTAAGCCAACCACAGCCAGGCTGTGCGCATCCACAACGGCCCTGACGCCCGCTTTTTGCATGCGCGGTCCAGCGCACCCGAAGAACTCCAGATCCGGCCGACGGCGGCGCAGCGCGTCCACGAGGCCTGCGGCATAGAGATCGCCGGATGCTTCGCCAGCCGAGATTAAGACTTTCGGGGCCACTAGATTTAAGTCTAGCGCTAGGGACGTGGCCGGTGATTGGTTGTCGGTGGCTGGGGGCGCGGTCGAGCGTCAGCTTGCCCGGCGCAGGAAAATCCTCAGGTTACTTCTTGGTATATACTTGCGGGAAGCCAAAAAATGAAAAACATAATCGCGGTGTTCCTCTGCATTATTGTGCCGACGGCCGTCGTTGCCGGGGATAATAGCTACAAGGTGGTGTACGATGGCGGCTCGGTTCCAGACATAAAAGCTGGAACCGGCATGAAGCTCTTCATCGATCCCAACCAGATCCGGTTTGTCAAAGACAAGGAGGATGTTGTAACGATACCGGCCTCTTCGGTAACGGAAATCAGCTATGGTCAGGACGTTCACCGGCGAGTTGGCGCAGCGATCGGTCTTGCCCTCGTCTCGCTCGGGATTGGAGCATTAATGGCGTTGACCAAATCGAAGAAACACTTCATCGGACTGACCTGGGACGATGGCGGAAAAAAAGGCGGCGCCGCGTTTCAAGCTGACAAGAACGACTACCGTGGGGTGTTGGCCGGGTTGGAAGGAATAACCGGAAAGAAGGCGGTTAATTCGGACGCGCTGACCGTGAAGAACTGAGCAACTGGGCTCCGCGGGTGCATTGCAGCGCTCGGGGTAAGATTGAGATTCTCGGGCCACTAGGCGCGCTTGGCAATCTTTGCTAAGCTTTCTTTCGGAGGTTATTGTGCCCACCCGGAACGTTAATTTGACTGACGAGCTCGACCGCTTTGTTCTAAAGAAAGTAAAGAGCGGCCGCTTCGAGAACGCCAGCGAAGTGGTGCGCGCTGCGTTGCGAACCCTGGAGCGGGAGGAGCAACAATATGAGGCGAAACTTGCCGCGCTACGGGCCGCGATCGATGAAGGCGATGCGAGTGGTGTCGCCGAGGGCGATGTGTTTGCACGCGTGCGCAAAACACTGAACCTTCCGGCAAAACCGCGCTAATCCGTGGCTCATTGTCGTTTCTCAACCGGGGCCGAAGCCGACCTGCTGAGGATCGGAGCTTATACCCTTCGGACCTGGGGCGAAGACCAGGCCATCCGCTACATCATCGAACTCGAGACTTGTTGTCGGATGCTGGCTGACAATCCGGCACTTGGTAGAAGCTGCGATGATATCCGCCCCGGCCTGCGCCGAATGGAGAGTGGACAGCATGTAGTGTTTTACCGCGAAGAGGCCGGAGGAATTCTGATTTCCCGTATTCTTCATCAACGCATGCTCCCCGAGAGGCACGCCATGGACGATGACGACTATGACGCGTAGTAAGAAACGCCAAACGATGCCTATGAAGAACCCACCCCACCCCGGCGGTTTTGTACTCCGCCAGTGCATTGAGCCTCTCGGCTTGAGCATTACGCAAGCAGCCGCGGCACTCGGAGTCACGCGCACCACGCTATCGGAATTGGTGAACGGAAAGCGTGGCATCTCACCGGAGATGGCCGTACGGCTTTCCAAAGTATTCGGAGGCAGCGCCGAGAGCTGGCTAGTGCAACAGGCCCAGTATGATCTGTCGCATGTGCGCGCCGACCGGCTGAAGCTCAAACGGCTCGAATTCGCCTAGGATCACAAAGCGCCATCGCAGCCATCGATTCTCTCTAGTTCCCCAACTCCGCGCAAATCCCCGGCATGCTCCGCCCCATAAATCCCAGGCTGTCGTCCATATTCAGCCCCGACAAATTCAGCCGCTTGTCCGCCCCCGCCGCGCCGCCCATACAAGCCGCCTTCGCCCGCGTCCGCAGCTCCGCAATCGAATCCCGCCACTTCACCAAATCCGCCTTCTTCGCCACCGGCCCATGCCCCGGAATCACGATATCGAAATCGAGCGCCAGTACCCGATCCAGCGTCTTGTCCCATTCCGCTAGGCTCCCCTTCGCGCTGTAATCGATAAACGGCGCGCTCCCGTTCACAAACAGATCGCCCGTGTGCAGCACCCGCTCGCTCGGAAACAGGATCACCGCGTCGCCATTTGTATGCCCGCGCCCCAGATGATGCGCGCTCACTTCCTTGCCTCCGACAAACACCTGCGCATCGTCGGCATACGTGATTTGCGGCAGCCCCGGCTGCTTCCCCGCCACCATGTTGGCGCGCGCGTTCCTGTGGATCAGAATCTGGGCCGGCGTGTTCGTCAGCATGAACGCATTGCCGCCCGTATGATCGCCGTGCTGGTGCGTGTTCAAAATGTACTTGATCGGCTGGTCGCTGATGGCCTTCACCTTCGCCAGGATGTCGGGGCCGTCCTGATCGAATTTGTCATCCACCAGCAAAACGCCCTCGCTGGTCGGCAGCACGGCAACGTTCCCGCTGTTGTTGGTCATCAGGACCCACAGGTTATCGGTCACCTTTTGGACCGTGATCGGCTGCTTCGGCGGCGTCCCCTGCGACCAAACAAAGCATAATCCCGCAAGCGCCAGGCCGACTCCGACCACGCGAATCCAAACCGAACCCTTGATTGACATTCCCATCAGTATATCGCTCGCAGTGACGAATCTCGCTTGCCTCGATCCCCGCGCGTTTCATCCACTTCCGTGCTCGCCTCCGCTCCGGGTCGATCCCCAGCCACTAGAATCGCTGCCATAAAGGAGGTGCACAATGAGCAAGAAACCTGAACCGCACCATTCAGAACCACATCCGTCAGAATCACACCACTCAGAACCACAACCATCCGACGCTCCACCCTCGATCATCCAGCCGATCATCGACGATCTGAAGGGGCAGACACGCCTGCCGCCCGAGGACCAGGTCGGGGCCCCAGATCCCGCCGGACCCGGCCATCCGCCCCAACCCGCCGAGCTCGATCAAGATGCCGGCGGCGGCTACAATCCGGACGGCACCTACCCGCAAACCTGACCCGGGCCGGCCGAGCGCCGGTATTTGCACGCCTCTCTCCCACTTCTCGAAAATCTGGACGATAATAAGGACAGGCACCTAGTGCCTTCATCAGTAACTAAGGATGGTCCCCATGCAGAAGTTAGCCGCACTTGCGGTGGCGGCGGCGTGCTGTTCTTTTCTCTTCGGCCAGGAACCTGCGCCCGTCCGTCCCAAAGCTGGAAAGGTCCAGATTTTCAAAGAGGCCGATCTCAAGCCAGGCATGAAGGGCTACGCCTGGACGGTGCTCAAGGGCTCTGAGCCCGAGCCGCTGCCAGTCGAGATCCTGGGAATTTACAAGAACCAGTGGGGACCCAAGCAGGACGTGATTCTGGCGAAGCTCGGCGGCAAGGGCCAGCGCACCAACGTCGCGGCCGGCATGAGCGGCAGCCCCGTGTATATCGACGGCAAGCTGGTCGGCGCCATCGCGCTGCGCTTCAGCACCTTCTCGCCCGATGCGTTGTGCGGCATCACGCCCATCGAATTGATGCTCGAAGTGAACGAGTTTGACGACTCGCTGCCATCCAACGCTCGTACGCCCGGCAAATCCGCGGCGCACAACGCGGCGTCTGCTGACAATTCAACCCCCGGCGGCCCGAGCCTTGCCTTTGCGCCTCTTTCCGGCATGGTGCCCATCGAGACGCCCCTGAACTTCGCGGGATTCAACGAAAATGTCGTGCCCGAGTTCGCGCCCGAATTCCAGTCGATGGGCATGACCGTCGCGGGCGGCGGCGCGGCCAGCACCATGATCAGCTCCAAGCCAGTCAAGGGCTGGGAACAGTCGTTACAACCGGGTGACGCCGTCTCGGGCGTTCTTGTCACCGGCGACATGAGCATCAGCGCCATGTGCACCGTCACCTATAACGATGGCAAGCACGTGTTGTTTTGCGGGCATTCGTTCTTCAACCTCGGCCCCGTCGACATGCCGATGGCCAAGGCCGATGTCATCACTACGCTCGCGTCGCAATACCAGCCCACCAAATTTGGAAACGCCACCGAGATCGTCGGCGCATTGAAGCAGGATCGCCATAGCGGCGTGCTGGGCGACCTGGGCGACACCGCCGACATGGTCCCCGTCACGCTCAAGGTCCGCTCCTTCGGCGACAACAACACCATCCGCAAGGAACGCGATCTGCATTTCAGCGTCTTCGTCCAGCAGAAGTGGACGCCGTATCTAATGATGATGACGCTGTTCAATTCCATCTCCAGCTTGAACGAGTTCGCCGAGGAAACCACCTATCGGCTTAGCGGCAAAGTCGCTCTCGACGGCCAGCCGGGCGTGTCGCTATCTACGATGCTCGCGGCCAACGAAGGTCCGGCGCCCGTTCCCAACCAGCTCGCCGGATGGTGGGGCGACAAGTTCAACCGCCTGTTCCTGAATCCGGTGCAGATCCCGAAACTGAAATCGGTGGACGCCGTCGTCGACATTCTTCCGGATCGCCGCATTGCGATGATCGAAAACGCCTGGGTCCCAGCCAGCGAAGTGGAAGCTGGCACCGAGGTGCCGGTGAAGGTTTTCGTGCGGCCCTACCGTGGCGAACGCATCGAGCGCGATTTCACTCTGAAGATTCCGGCCGGCTTGCCCAAAGGCGAACATCGCGTGCTGTTTAGCGATGCCGACACTTTGAATCGCCTGCAAAGCGCCGCTGCGGCGTCCGAGCCTTTCATCGACATCAAACAGACTGTTTCGCTCATGAATCAGGAGCGCAGCAACAACAAGCTCTACGTTTCGCTGGTCGAGCCGCGACCCACGGTCTTTTATGAAGATAAGACGCTGCCCAGCCTGCCCGCCTCCATCATGAATGTCATGCAGACGGATCGCACCGCCAGCCGCCGCCTCCAAAGCTCGGCCGAAAGTGCCATGGAACAAGGCAGCATTCCGTTCGACATGCTGATTGAAGGCAGCTTCTCGCTCCGCATCTCCGTAAAGTAATCACCTGATGAACACAACTCGACTCTCCACAGCGGCACTGATCGTATGTGCCGCTCTGATCGGATGCGCCATCTGCTCCGCGGTAGAAACACGTTTTTGGCAGCAAGGCGATCGCAGCGATTTCGAGCACGGAACGCTCACCCATCTCTCCCTGCGCGGCGACGGACGCATTTTTCTGGCGCCCGAGCTCACCGAAGTCTTCGACTCCACCACCCCCTATCTCTGGACCCTGGCGATCGATTCCAAGGGAACGCTATACACCGCCGGTGGGGGCTCTGGAAGCGGATCGGCCAAGGTTTTCGCCATCGACCGGGGCGGCAAAAGCCGGACCTTCGCCGAACTCGACGGGCTCGAGATCCACGCGCTGGTCCTCGACGGAAACGGCGCGCTATTTGCAGCCACCGATCCCGACGGCAAGGTTTACAAGATCGGCTCCGACGGCAAACCTCACCTGTTCTACGATCCGCATCAGAAATACATTTGGGCCATGGCTTTCTCGAGCAAGGGCGATCTGTTTATCGCCACCGGCGACGCGGGCGAGATACATCGCGTGAAACCGGACGGCACCGGCTCGGTGTTTTTCAAGACCGAAGAGACGCACGCCCGGTCGCTCGCCATGGATGCCCAGGATAACCTGATCGTCGGCACCGAGCCGAGCGGTCTGATCCTGCGAATTTCGCCGGCCGGTCAGGGCTTCGTTCTATATCAAGCGCCAAAGCGCGAGATTACCGCCGTTGCCATCAAACCCGACGGCTCCATCTTCGCGGCCGGTGTCGGCAATAAGACCGCAGTGGCGCAAGCCGCACCCCCGCCCGCACCCGCCATCAGCGCCGCGCCCGGAACGCCGGGAACTGGGAATGCTCGCAACGCCCCCGCCGCAGGCACGCCCGCGCCATCACTGGTCGGAGGGTCGGAAGTCTATCGCATCGATCCCGACGGCGCCCCCCGCAAAATCTGGAGCGGCGCGCAGGACATTGTCTACGCCATCGGATTCGACGCCTCCGGTGTTCCCTTACTCGGCACCGGCAACCGCGGGAAAATCTACCGGCTGGATTCGGATTCGCTCAGCACGCTCCTCCTCGACGCCACACCCACCCAAGTCACCGGCTTCGGCCGAGCCCCCAAGGGCGACCTATTCGCTGTCACCGGTAACATCGGCAAAGTGCTCCGCATCGGCCCCGGTTTCGAAAAGAGCGGTACGTTTGAAAGCGAAGTGCTCGACGCCGGTTCGTTCACCTACTGGGGCCGCATCGATTATCGCGGTACTGGCAAGATTTCCGTCTTCACCCGCAGCGGAAATCGCAGCCATCCCGAGAGCAATTGGAGTCCATGGGCGCCGTTGCAGCCCGATGCCAATGCCCCAGCGTGCGAATCCTGTGGCGCCGGCCGCGCCGTCTCGCCGTCCGCGCGTTTCCTGCAATACAAAATCGACTTGACACCAAACGCCAGCCAGGCCGCCCCCGAAGTGTCCTACGTCGAAGTCGCCTATCTTTCGAAGAACGTCGCGCCAGTGGTGGAAACCGTGGACGTCACCCCTGCCAACTATCGCTTTCCGGCGCCCGCGCTCTCCATCGCTCCTTCCACCTCCATCACACTGCCGCCCATCGGTCAGCAAAGAAGCGCGTCATCTTCTTCCCTGGAATCGTCCTCCTCGCAGAGCATGAACTATGCGAAGGGTTATGAAGGCGTGCGCTGGCTCGCGTCTGACGAAAACAACGACACGCTGGTTTATCGCGTGGAGATTCGCGGTGTGAAAGAGTCCGCGTGGAAGCTGCTCAAGGAAAACGTCAAGGAAAGATACTTGAGCTGGGACACCGCGGCTTTCCCGGATGGCGAATATGTCCTGCGCGTTACCGCTTCCGATTCGCCCAGCAACCCGCCCGATCAAGCGCTCGGCGCATCGCTCCAGAGCGATCCGTTCCTTGTCGATAACACGCCGCCGCAGCTCTCGAATCTCACCGGTACCGCCGCTGCCGGGAACAAACTGGATGTTCGTTGGACCGCGCACGACTCCCGCAGCACCATCGATCACGCCGAATATTCGCTGAACGGCGGCGACTGGGTACTCATCGATCCCCTCAGCCGGCTCTCCGATTCACCCCAGGAAGAGTATCATCTCGTGATCGACCGCCCGTCCGCCGGCGAACAAGTGATCGCCGTGCGCGTCAGCGACGAATTCGACAATCAGGTCGTCGACAAGATTGTCATTAAGTAGAGTGCAGGAACTCCTCGGCGATTTCCCGAGCCTTCTCGATCTGCACCAGGGCGCCCTTGCCGATCCCGGGACAATACGCCGCCGTCTTCTTCCATTCGCGCTTATCGTCCACCAGCTCCGGCCAGAATGGAAAAGCGCGGCACTGCGCCGGCTTCACCTCGTGAATCGAACAGCCGCCCTCGCGTAGGAAATGGCATTGCGCGTGGCGCGGCACCCGCAACCGCAGCCGGTGATTGGTGCGATACACATACTTCCGCTCAAAGTTGCGCGCCGTCATTCCCACGTACTCGGCGATCCGCTTCAGATCGCCCTCCGTCAAATACACGAACCCTTGCTGTTCGCAGCAATTCGTACATCCGGGCTGGCATTCGAATCGCAATCCTGTCATACCATTAATTATGCGCGCGATTTTTCTCCTCCCCCTTCTCGCATTTGCCGCCCAGGTTCAAACTGCTCTAGCCCAATCCGGTCCGGGCTTCAGCACGTCGAACATGGACATGACCGCCAATCCCTGTCTCGATTTTTATCAATACGCCTGCGGTACTTGGATGGCGAACAACCCCGTTCCTGCCGACCAGTCCCGTTGGGGCACCTTCGACGCGCTCGCCGATCGCAATCGCACGGTCCTTCGTGGAATCCTTGAAAAAGCCTCCGTCGACGATGCTAAACGCGATGCCGTGGAACAGAAGATCGGCGACTTTTATGCATCCTGCATGGACGAGCCCGCCATCGACAAGCTGGGAACCAAGCCGCTCGAGTCCGAGTTGAAACGCATCGACGCCATCCAGTCGAAAACAGCCATGCTCGACGCACTCGCTCAATTGCACCTCTTGGGAGTCGGTGCGCTCTTCAGTTTTTCCTCAGAGCCCGACGCCAAGAATTCCATGCAAGTGATCGCCGGTGCGGACCAGGGCGGCCTCGGCCTTCCCGATCGCGATTACTATTTGAAAGACGATCCAAAGACCGTCAAGCTGCGCGACGGCTATGTGGCCCACGTGCAAAAGATGCTCGAACTCGCCGGTGAAACGCCCGCCCAGGCCTCGGCCGATGCAAAGGCCGTCCTGCGTATCGAAACAGATTTGGCCAAAGGATCGCTCGACCGCGTTTCGCGCCGCGATCCCAGCCAGACTTATCACAAGATGTCCGTGAAAGACTTAAGCGCTCTGTCCCCAGCCATCGATTGGCCGAAGTACTTTGCGGACATGGGCGCGCCCGCTTTCTCGGACCTCGACGTCGCTGTTCCAAATTTCTTCAAAGCGCTCGACGCCGTCATCAAGGACACCAGCCTCGCCGATCTCAAAACGTATCTTCGCTGGCACCTGCTCCACGCCGAAGCAACTCTTTTGCCCGCGGCCTTTGTCAACGAGAACTTCAATTATTTCGGCCAGACGCTGACTGGAGCAACCCAACTGCAGCCCCGCTGGAAGCGCTGCGTAGCGGCTACCGATTTCGACCTGGGCTTCGCGCTCGGCCAGAAGTATGTCGAGCAGGCCTTCCCTCCCGACGCCAAGGCGCGCGTCTTGGGTATCGTGCAAGAGATCGAAAAGATGCTGGGCGACGATATTCACTCCGTGGACTGGATGACGCCTGCCACCAAGGAACAGGCTCTGATCAAGCTGCGCGCGGTGACCAACAAAATCGGGTATCCCGATAAGTGGCGCGATTATTCGACCGTCAAAATAGTCCGCGGCGAAGCAGTCGGCAACGACGAACGCGCCACCGAATTCGAAGTGCGCAGACGGTTAGGCAAAATTGGCCATGCTGTCGATCGTGGCGAATGGAACATGACGCCGCCTACCGTAAACGCCTACTACAGCCCGCTGCAGAACAGCATCAACTTCCCCGCCGGTATTTTGCAGCCGCCATTTTTCGACAATCGCCTGGACGCCGCGGTGAACTACGGCGGCATCGGAGCGGTGATGGGTCACGAACTCACGCATGGCTTCGACGATCAAGGCCGCCAATACGACGCCGAGGGTAACCTCCGTAATTGGTGGACTCCGGAGGACGCCGCGGAATTCGAGAAGCGCGCCGACTGTTTCATCAAAGAATATTCCGCCTTCACTCCCGTGGACGGCGTGCATCTCAACGGCAAGCTCACCCTCGGCGAAAACACGGCGGACAACGGCGGCATGCATCTTGCATTCATGGCTTTGATGAAGTCGCTGGATGGACATCCGCAGCCCAAAATCGACGGATTTACGCCGCAGCAGCGCTTCTTCCTCGGCTACGGCCAAGTCTGGTGCCAGAACGTACGCCCCGAAGCGGCTCGCCTCCGTGCGCAAACCGATGTTCACTCCGATGGCCGCGATCGCGTCAACGGCGTCGTCGGGAATATGCCCGAGTTTCGCGAAGCCTTCGCTTGTCATGAGGGACAGGCCATGGTTCATCAACCGGCCTGCCGCGTCTGGTAACTGTCACGTCTGACTAACGCGGACGGATCTGCGAACCTCCGGTAATAATTCCTGCGCCCACTACTTCGCCCTCGAAGGCAAATATAAGACCCGTGTGGGTTTGCGGTTGGCACTCCTCGTGCAACGTCTATCCGCGTATGACTAAACTCACATCGCACATCGCATTGGCGTCGCAGCTATTCGCCGCGTCTGTTGGCCTCTCTCTGATTGCCCCCGCCGCTGCGCTGGCGCAAACGCAAACGCCTGCCATCCAGAAAATGAGCAAGGCGGACCGCGAGTTGACCGCAAAAATTCGCAGAGCCGTTGTGTCCGACAAAACGCTCTCCGTCGCCGCCCACAACGTCCACATCGCGGCCCAGGATGGAACGGTCACCCTCACCGGCACCGTGAAATCCGACGACGAGAAAAAAGCGGTCGAGGATAAGGCCTCACAAATCGCTGGCGACGGAAAGGTTACCAGCGAACTGACGGTTTCTCCCGCCAACAACTAACAACCAAGAACTAGGAGCCTGCATCATGAGTAACACAGCAGTCTTTGGAGTCTATCGCGACACAGTCGCGCTCAGCGGGGGCCTGGAAGCGCTGCGCTCCGCCGGTTTCCGCAATACCGACGTTTCGGTTTTGCTCCCGGAAAATTCCGGTACCAAGGATTTCGTCCATAAGAAAGACACCAAGGCTCCCGAAGGTGCCACCACCGGCGCCACAACCGGAGCCCTGGTTGGCGGCATCGTCGGTTGGCTCGTGGGCATCGGCGCCCTCGCGATTCCAGGTCTTGGGCCGCTTATCGCAGCAGGGCCGATTGTGGCCCTGCTCGCTGGTGCGGGTGCGGTGGGCGCGGCCGGCGGAATCGTCGGAACCTTGGTCGGGCTCGGCATTCCCGAGTACGAAGCCAAACGCTTCGAGGGCCGCGTGCGATCGGGCGGCACCTTGCTCTCGATACATTGCGACAACTCCGAATGGGTGAAGCGCGCCAAGCGCCTTCTCGAACAAACCGGCGCCGAGGATATCGCCTCCAGCAGCGAAGCCAAAGCCGATTATGCCGCCAGCGAGCGGCCGGTTTCCCGCATCTAACGATTTTCACGATTGGTCCTTAGAATTGGTCCTTAGGCGGAACGCGTCGCCAACAAGCAGCGCGTTCCTATTTTTTTGTCCGAGCAGTTTTGTTCATAGAGTAGAATAGTCGCGTGACGCGGCGTTCCTTCCTTGCGGCTGCTGCCTTATCTCCGCTGATCGCAGAGCAGCCCAAAGCAGACGCGCGCATCTCCTACGGTAAAGACGCGGCGCAATTCGCCGATCTGTACCTGCCGCACGGTCCCGCCCCGCATCCCACTGTCATCTTCTATCACGGCGGTTTCTGGCGAAACATCATCAACCTTAATCAGGCGTCGAACCTTTGCGCAGCCCTGGCACGATCGGGCGCAGCGGTATGGAATGTCGAATACCGGCGGCTTGGCGACCCCGGCGGCAATTGGTCTGGCATGTCCGACGACATCATCCATGGCGCCGAGCACCTGCTGTCCCTCCAAGCCCGCTATGGTCTGGACCTCAGGCGCCTCGTCGCCGTCGGGCATTCGGCGGGCGGCCAACTTGCGCTCTGGCTCGCGGCGCAGCGGGTTGTCGATTTGAGAGGCGTCGCGGGACTAGCTCCCATTTCCGATTTGCGCCGCGCTTGGACCCTACAGTTGGGTGGCGGTGTCGTCCGTGAGCTGATGGGCGGTACGCCGGAGCAGATTCCGCAGCGCTATGATGCCGCATCGCCCAGGGAATTGCTGCCCATTTCGGTTCCGCAACGACTGCTGCACGGCTCCGCGGATACCGTCGTCCCGTTCGACATGAGCCAGCGATTCGCCAAGGCTTCCGGCAACTCCAAGCTGATTCCGCTGCCCGGCGCCGGCCACGCCGATTTGATCGACCCACAATCCCGCGTTTGGCCCACCGTGCAAAAAGCCATTCTCGAGTGGCAGTTCAACTGACTCGAGCGCTTGCGCCTATCGAAAAATCACGAAGGGCGACCAGAACCACGGATGCCGCCACAGATTGCGCGATCCATGCAACATCTGAATCTTGGCCTCACGCAAAGCATCCTCCGGACTGCTGCCCGCATTTAAGCGCCGATAGAAGCTCTTCATGAGATCGGCTGTGGAAAGATCGTCCACGTTCCACAACGTTGCGACTACGTTGCGCGCGCCAGCGTAATAGAATGCGCGGCTCATCGTCAACAAGCCTTCGCCCTCCAGAAGTTTTCCCGCACCCGTACGGCACCCCGAGAGCACCACCAACCGCGCGTTCATCCGCAGCCGCGCGATCTCCTCGGATCTCAGCACTCCGTGTGACAATGCCAAACCCGACCGCGCCGGTTCACTGTCGTCCACCAGTCCGTGCACGGCAAAATGCAAATAGCCGAAGCGGCGCAGATCTTCCTGCTTCACAGCGGATTCGCTCGCCTGCGCCCCTAAACGAATCTCGCGCTGGCCGGACGGAAATAAGCTGGCGATAGCCGTTGCTTCATCGCGCGTATACGGAATCGGCGTAAGCGAAGCGACATCATACACCGGATCCGCCAGCACCAGAAGACTTTTCTTGGGCGGTGGCATTTCCTTAGCCAACGCTCGCAGCATCAAACTGGCCGACGCCGATTGCGAGTAGACAATCGTGTGCGTCTCTAGCAAGTAACGTCCCTTCGAATCGAGCAGCGACTCAAACGGGACGTACGCGAGCACTCCGTCGGGCACAATCATCAGATGCTTCGCCCCGCCGATGTAACGCGCCAGCGGATCGATCAACAGGCGATACAGCTCGCGGCTTTGCTGTCGTTGCTGGCGATCCAGATGTTCCGGTGTCAGACTTGTCACCGGCTGCGACAGCAGTTTCCGTTGCGGCTTGAGCAGCGCTTCGATGCGCTCCCGCGGCGCCAGCGAGATCGCGTGCAGGCCTTCGTTCGTCACCACCCACGCCAGCGAACGGGGCTTCGCCAGCAAGTATTCGACAAACACCGTATCGGGATCTGCAAGCTCGCGCTGCACCACTTCCGCCGAAGCCGGGTTCGGCCGCTCGAGGTTCGTCAGAAGGCTGCCGCCCCCGACGTGAGATTCTCTCAGCAAATCCAGGAAAGCGCGAGCGCGGCCGGAATCCGCCACCTCCAGCGCCTCACTCGGGCGATCCAATTCCACCAGCAAATCCGCTGCTTCCTCGTATGCTTGACGGCTGATCGCCACCGGAAGTGCGCGATCCATTTCGGTGGGAACCGTCAGTTGCTCCAAACGCTCCACTTCAGCGATGGCCTCCCGGTAATGCATCAGCGCTTCTTCCGGATGCCCAGCCGCATGCTCGGCTTGTGCCCAATCCAAATCCACCACGAATACCTTCGTCAGCGGATCGCCGAGTTGGTGATTCAGCGCCGATGCGCGCGCAAACAAGTCGATCGCATCGTCATATCGGCCGCGCGCCATATCGACTTCCCCCGTTCGCGCCGTCACCTGCGCTTCCAATCCCAAGTAACCCGCCGCCTTTGCGAGTTCCATCGAGCCTCGAAAATGTTCCTCGGCTTTTTCGAGCCGCCCCAAATGATGCTCGGCATCCCCCAGGCTATTCAGGATCTCGGCCTGCAAGCGCGCCATCTTTTCACGCTCCGCCAGAGCCAGCGCCTGCTCGTGCCACCCAATCGCCTCCGAATAGCGCCCGCGATCCTTTTGCAGCGCGCCCAGCGTAAGCAGACAGCCGGCTTCGAGCTGCGTGTTGCCTTCGGTGCGCGCGAGCTTCAAAGCCTGGCGCGCGATGGCTTCGGACTTGTCGATGTCCCCCATCTCGCGATAAAGGGCGGACAGAAATCGCGTGGCTCGGCCTTCCGGCTGCGGCTTCGGTAACTGCCTGTTCAGTTGGAACCACTCCCGATAATCGCGCAGCGCTTCGTCCAATCGGCCGAGAGTGCGCAGTGCGTTGCCTTCCACTTCTTTGATTTCGAGCAGCAATTCGATGTCGTTTTGTTCGCGCGCCAGGCCTTCGGCCCGCTGTAGCTGCTCCATCGCCTCTGGATAGTGGCTTTGATTGTATAAGTCCGAGCCCGCGCTCAGTAGCGAACGCGCGCTATCACTTTGCGCGAGCGCAATTGCGCATCCGGCGGCGAGGAGCGGCAAAAGATTCCCCGCGCGCAGCATCCCTACCTCACGGGTACTTGGGGGTCGATTCGAAGATTGTATTGCGCAAGCAATCGCGCCGGCGCTTCGCTCGACAATCGAACTTTGTAGCGTCCCTCTGGAAACTTGCTTGCCGGCAGCACCACCGCTATCGCGCCCTCGCTATTGCGCGTTAAGCCGGCGACTGTTTCCACAGTGCCCTGTCCCTCATCAAGCAGCGTCACGCTGAACGTGTTGTACCGGCCGCCTGCTTCAACATCCAGCCACAAAGCGATTTCGCGCGTCGAACTCGGAACCCGCAAAATCGATTCGCCCCCCGCCGCCCGATCCGCATGCAGGACAGCGATCGGAAGATTTCCAGCGATCACTTCCGCTTGCGATGGCACCTGTGGAAGTGGGCGGGCCAAGATGCTGAGCGATCTCTGTAAACTATAAATCCAAACGCCGCCCCCAATCAGCACCACCGCCAAGCTCGCGGCCAACGCCACAATGAGCGCCCGCTGACGTCGATCCGTCTGCGCTACGCCGAGCACTCCCGCGCGCGCGGAATGCCGCACTCCAGCGACAAATCGCTCCATAAGCTGCGTTTCTTCGAAACACTCCGGGCATTCCAGCAGATGCTCCTCGAAACTCAGCCGTTCTTCATCGGCCAGCTCGCGCCTGATATAACGCTCGATCGTTTCCTCCGGGATTGGATGATGTGTCTTCACAAAAGTGATTATCCGCCCCCGCTTGTATCAGAATCCTTGCGCCAGCTTCGCAGAAAACGCTCTCGAAAACTCTTGAGCGCCCGCGATTTGAGCAAACGAACGCGCTCCTCGGCGATCCCGATCCGGCGCGCGATCTCCTCTTTGGACAATTCGTCGTAATAGTACATGCGCAGAAACTCGCGCTCGCGCGGCTTCAACCGCGCCAACGTCCACTCAATAGCATCCTTCACGCGATCATCCAGAAAATGGCGTTCCGCATTCGCCCGTGGATCGGCAGCCAACCGGCTGGCCTGCGAATCCCGCCGCATCATTTCTAAAGCCACGTTGTCTAGCGTGCGCAGAATAAATCGAGCCAGCGCCGCCGGAGCGCGCAATTGATGATTGCGGATCGCCGACAACACCCGCAGCAGCGTCTCCGAGCGTAGATCCTCCGCGTCCTGCGGAGAACCGGTGCGCGACAAAGCCAGGTAATACAGGCGCGCGCCATATCGTTCAAATAATAGTGCCTCGGCGCTGCTGTCTCCAGCTTGGATGCGCAGCACCAGATCGATGTCGGGACTCGCATCCGTCGCGTCGATCGGCCGGGGATCCATACTTCGCGTCCTCGTATATTCTACGACGCTTCCCACGTTCCACTAGTACCAGTACAGGCCGCGTCGCAGCCGCTCATTTTCCGGATACATCCCGCCATCCGTTTTCACTTGATCGCGTAATCGAAAAGGAGCTTCATGAAACAACGATTCAACTATTGTGCACTCCTATGTACTGCGGGCCTGCTATCCCTAGCCGTCCAGACTGCGGCTGCCGCGGCCACCGGAGAGTTTCTCTTCGTTGAGAACGTCGGAGCCGGGCAAGGCGGGATTTGGGGCGTCGACGTCACGGGCACCAACTTCTTCGGACTCACCGCGGCGCAGGGCTTCGGCTTTGGCCTACCTGGGCCACCGTATCCGAACCCCGATATTTGGGAGTTCAGCCAGGCCAAGACGAACGCGCGCATCGCGTTCATGTCCGGTATGAACCCCAATGATTCCCAGCGAATTTATGTGATGAACGGCGATGGCACCGGCGTCACGCAGGTGACCTTCCATAACCCCTCTGTCGGCTTTAACGGCGCTCACTTCGAGCCTTCAATATCGGCCGACGGCTCGAAAATCGTGTATGTGAATGCCGAGACAATTGCCCCGCCAGGAACGCTAGGCCAGAGCGGAGCCAACTGTAGCGGTTCGAACTCCTCAAGCTTTTGGGTAGTAAATTCCGATGGCACCAATCCGCACGTCATCCGCCAGCCGACCGATTACGACAGTCATTGCAACCACGGTCAGGCCGGAGAAGCGGTCTGGAGTCCCGATGGCACCAAGCTTCTCGTAACCGACGGGTTCGGCGACTTCACTACGTCCCCCGCGTGCCAATACGAAATCGTCGTAATCGATTCAAATGGCAACCTGATCCAAAGTCTCGCCTGTAACAACGGCGCAGGCATCACCCGAGTCGGTCTGGACTGGTCGCCCGATGGAACCAAGGCGATGGCGCTCGTCGCCTGCGGCGGAAGCGGCGATGAACATACCTGCACCCAATGGGTCGTCTGGGACACGTCAACTTGGGACGTCATTTCCACCATTCCCACTCCCAGCGGCAACGACGAGTTCCTCACGCGCTTCTCGCCCGACTCAACTCTGCTCGGCTACTACGACCAAAATGTGACTCCGCACACCATCAACATCATGGACCTCTCCGGAAACCCCGTCTCAAGCCTCAACATGTCGAGCGTGAACGTCAGCCCGGGCGGGTTTGCCGGATCGTTGGTGTGGTCGGCTTCCACGCCCGGCGCGCTGCAGACGATGACGCTCGGCGTCCCCTCGATCTATGTAAATGCCTGCGCCGCCTATACGCTTTATCTCGATCCGTCGGTATTTAATTCGTCCGGCGCGCTGGTGACACACGGCTTCACGAGCGCGAATCTCGACATGATGTCCGGCGACGGCGCTTCCTTCCACGTCGACGGTTTCGGGAACGCCTTCTTCAACGCCGGGCGCAACAGCGGGAGCGGCACCCTGCAACTGAGCAACTTCGGTGCGAACTCGCCCACCGTTTCCATCACCGCCGACCAAAATTGCACTTGCCAAGCCAGTGCGCCCGGGCTCAGCGTGACGCGCGGCGGCCTGCGATATGTCACGTCGTCCGCAGACCAGTTCGTACAAACGCTGACCGTGAAGAACACAACCGGCAGCACCGTGGCAGGTCCCATCAACGTGGTTCTCGAGAACCTGACCAGCACCACGATTCTCACCAATGCCAGCGGCACCTCGGGCTGCGCTTCTCCGGGAAGCTACTTCACCACGGCCGTTCCTGCCGGAAGCTCGCTTGCCCCGGGAGCCTCGGCGTCCGTTACGCTCGACTTCCGCGACCCGTCGCTCGGAAGCTTTAGTTATTCGACTGTTGTTACCGCCGGCGCCGGAGCGCCGTAACCGTCTTCATTTCCAGGAGAAAATCATATGATTCGATTTGCGATTGTGCTTATAATTTTTACCGGCGCGAGCTTCGCCGATACTTTGACTCTCGACACCCAGCCGCTTGAAACCAGCGGAACCGGGCCTTTTACGATCGATTTTCAGCTCGATCAAGGGGACGGAGCCGTCGTTAATTCAGTGCTTCTATCCAACTTCACCTTCGTTGGCGGAGGCTCCATCGATGAGGCGCCTTCATCCACTATGGGCGGCGTTTCCGTTAGCACCGGCCCATTTTCCGTGATGCTGACAAACAGTTCGTTCCTCAACGACATTCAATTCGCATTCACGCCGGGAAACTCGTTGAGCTTCGACGTAACGGCCACCTCCAACGCCGAACCAACCACCCCCGACGCGTTCACGTTCGCTATTTTCGACGGCTCTACCAACGAAATCCCCACGACGAACCCGAACGATTCATTCCTTGAGATCGACTCGCCGGCGGATAGCTCCGGCGCGAATACGATTCTCTCGGGATCGTCCGGATACAGCGTTGATATCGCGGCGCCGACGTTTCAACCCGCGGGCACAAGCCCCGTTCCCGAGCCGTCTACGTTGCCGCTGATCGGAATCGCGGGGGCCATTTTGGCTCGGCTCAGTCTAAAACGCCAAAAACATTCTTGATTCGTTATGTTCTACACTTGAGGGAGTGCAATCTCTTTATAGTTGGATTGCCGCTGTAGCGCTCTGTTCGGGCGGTGGGCTCTTCGCCGCTCTCGAATACTTCACTCCGCAACACCAGCTCCTGGGCATCGGCGCCGGCCGCGGCGTCATAACGCCCGACATTCTGCGCGCTCGCACCGATCGCATGATCCAATCGCAAACCTTCACCATCATGCGCGAACCCAACGCGTCCGTCGGAGCCGAGAGAATCACGGGCGCGCGTCTGGCCCCGATCTTTCGCCGTGCCGAGGAAGAAAGCGGCTGGCCGGCGTCGCTGCTCGGAGCGATCGCGTATCTGGAAAGCTGGGGCGATACCCAGGCCGCGAGCCCTGCTGGTCCGCGCGGCATCATGCAATTCTCGGAAGCCACTGCCCGCGCCGCCGGATTGCGCATCCTGCGCGTCACTCGCTTCAAAACCATCACATCGCGCCAGCGTTTCAAGAACAAATCGGGCCGCTCCGTGTATCGCACGATCCAGCACAAAACTCCGTACACGGTAACGGTCCGTGACGATCGTTTGAACCCCGAGCGCGCCGCGCCCGCCGCCGCCCGCTATCTCGCGCGCCTGGAAACCAAGTTTGGGGGACGCGATTGGGCCATCTTTGCGTATCATTGCGGCGAAGGCTGCGTCTCCGATCTGCTGCCGCTCACCGAAGCCGCCGTGCATCACAAGCAGCCGGAAGTCGCCGAGATGTTTTTCGCCGCCAGTCCCGCTCGAAACAGAGAACTGTACGAAGCGCTGGAGCGTGAAATGCAGCGCGACTATTCGCCCACCTATTGGTTCCGCGTGAAGCGCGCCGAACAATTGCTGGCTCTCTATCGAAGCGATCCCGCGGCCTTTCGGGAGCTTGTGGACGATTATCAAAATCCGATTCATCCCCAACGCCGCGCGTCCAACCGTTTGATGATCTGGCTGAAGTCACTGGATATTTTCTATCGTTCGCCGGACGATCTGCGGCTCGCCTCCGGCAAAGGTCTCGCGAAAGTTCTGGACGATCCTCAATTCTTCGGTTTCTCGCTTCCAGAGATCGGAGGCGGCCCCGATCGCGAACTGTACTTGCAGGATTCGCCCGCGGCCATCGGCACTCTTTTGTACGTGGCCTTCGAAACTCGCCGGCTCTTCGATGATCTAAAACCCAAGGGCGAGCGCTTCACGCCGCTACAAGTTGCCGAACTGGTAAGTACAACCGAGCGTCCCACCGAAGCCGGAACGCGCTTGGTCGATCCCGAATTCCCGGAACATTCTACAGGTCAGGTGTTTGATATCGATCGGTCCAACTTGCCGCGCGGCGAGCGCGCTTGCTTGAACTTTACCTTGGACGATCTCGGGTGGGACGGCTACCTGGGATTCATTCAGGTAACCGGCGACACCGTACACATCGGCTCCGCGCCGTCAGCCCGCGAGTTCTTCACGGCTGTATTTGACGAAGCCGCAGCTTCTACAGATCCCCGTCGTTAAGCGCGGCCGATTGCAACCCGCCGCTCGGAGGAACACTGGTTCCCCAAATCACAGCATCGCCCCAAACGATCGCCGATCCCCAAATCACGGCATCGTCAGAAACAAACGATGTGCCCCAAATCACAGCCGAACCCCAGATCACGGCGTTGGCTTCTAGGTTCGTGGTTCCCCAAATGACCGCAGTGCCCCAAATCACCGCGCCACTGGGCGGCGTGTCGGTGCCCCAAATCACCGCGTCAGCCGACACCAGCGTGACGGTTTGATTTTGCGCGTTGTATTTAGCCACCGGCGACAGTGCCTGGAAGTTGACCGCATCGGTATTTTCGACGGCGCGCTGGATATCGATATAACCGGCGCCGACGGTAAAGATGTCCTGAGCGCTTTCGAAGGTTCCGGTGTGATGCATATCGGTAGCGCTGGTGTACTGCGCGAAATGCTTGCTGGCGGTTTTCATCAGCCGCGCCTTCACGGCGTCGGGCGTTAGGCTAGGATTTTCCTGCAACATCAAAGCTGCGGCGCCGCTCACTACGGGAGTCGCCATGCTGGTCCCGCTCAGTTCGAAATATTCGCTGGAAAGTCCTGTGCCGGACTTTTCGTACGTCGAAGCGGAAATCAGCGTGTCGGGATATTCAGTAGCGAGCGTGCAGTTGGGTGATGCCAGCAGCGAAACAACGTTGTTGCCCGGCGCCACGATGTCCGGCTTCACGACGTGATCCACCAAAGACGGACCCTTCGAGCTGTAGCTCGCGATCTTGTCATCGCTTCTCCAGGGCGTTCCGTTGGCGTTCATCGCACCCACGGTGATCACGTATGGATCGTTGCCGGGCGATGTGATGGTCGCATATCCTTCGGTGCCGAGCGTGTTGTCGCGTCCCAAATTCCCAGCAGCCACCACAACCGTGATCCCGGCCTTCCATGCGGCCTCCACGGCCTGGCACAGTGGATCGAGCGTGAAGCTCTCATACACCGGATGTCCAAGCGACAGATTGATCACTCGAATGTTGTAGGTGTTCTTGAGTGCGATGGCTTCGTCGATCGCCGCGATCACTTCCGATTCGGTGCCGCTGCCATTCGCATCCAGCACGCGCAGGTTGATGATGTTCGCGTTCGGCGCCACGCCTTTGAACGTGTGTGTGAAATTCGATCCCGTGGATTGGGAGCCATTAGCAGCCACGATCCCCGCGACATGCGTTCCATGACCGTAGTTGTCGGTGGCATCGTCGCCTACAAAACTTTCGCTGAAGACGATGCGCGAATGCAGTCCGTCTTTGGCGTTGAGGTCTTTGTGGGCAGCTACGCCGCTATCGATCACCGCGATGCCGACGCCAGTCCCGTCGAGCCCGGATTGCCACAATTCGTTAGCCTTGACCGTTTGGGTCGTGATATCCAGCAAGCCCGACGTTTTCCGGTTCGGCGAAATGTAAGCGACGCGAGGATTTGCCGCCAGGCTTGCGAGCGAAGAAAGCGGCACGGTCATATGCACAGCGGGAATGCTGCGGAAGGTGCGATGAACATGGCCGATCCGAGCGGCGGCCTCTCCGCGATCCGAGAAAGCGCGGTACTGAACGATCACTTCCACCATGCCATCGGGCGTGGAAGCGGGCATATCCGCTGCGATCTTTGGACCCGCGAATGCCAGCGAACTCGCCAACGTGAGGACTGCAACTTGAACGACGCTCTTCATAGGACCGGAACCAACCTTCGTACTAGGAAAGGCAGTTCACCGCCCAAACAAAGTGCATTCAAAATGTATGGGATACGTGCGCGTGGGACAGGTTGGCCACCGACAATCTGTCAGGCGTTGCGCCACTCTGTCACAAAAGTTCCGGAGCCTTTAGAACCTCCGTACTATAAAGCAGCTCGCGCTTATTTCGGGATAGTGAAGTGAAAAATGGATCCTTGATCGGGCGCCGGCTCAACCCAAATGCTGCCGCCGCGCTGGTCCACGATTCTTTTGCAGATGGCCAGGCCGATTCCGGTGCCGGGAACTTCGCGCCCATGCAGCCGCTTGAAGACGCCGAAGATTTGGTCGCTATAGCGCGGATCGATTCCGATTCCATTGTCGCGGACCGAGAACTGGATGGCATCGGCGGTGTCGCTGGCCGAAACATGAATGCGGGGAGGCTGCTCAGACTTGAACTTAATCGCGTTAGAGATCAATTGTCGAAAAAGTTGATTGAGCTGCGCAAAATCGAAAGGCACGGAGGGCAGCGGATCGTTCCTGATTACGGCGCCGCTTCCGCGAATTTCTGGATCGAGCGTCAGTAGGGCGCCTTGGAGAGCGCCTTCGGCATCCACCGAATCAAGCGGCCGATCGGGATCGCGAAACTGATGCGAGTACGTCAGCAGATCTCCCAGCAGCCGGTCCATGCGCGTGGTCGCATCCGAAATGTATCGCATGAATTCAACCGCGTCGGCATCGAGCTTGGCCAGATAACGGCGCTCCAGCAACTGCGTATAGCTGACGATCATGCGAACGGGCTCGCGCAGATCGTGCGAGACCACATAAGCAAATTGCCGCAGTTCTTCGTGATGGCGCTTCTGTTCGGCCGCCAGACGCGCCTCTAGCTCCTGGAGCCGTTTGTTATCCTGATCGCTTGGCACGTATCTTCCCATTTCAACCATACCGCTACAGCGCGAAAGCCGGTAATCCGGAGAATCTTGTTACGCAGCCCTACGACAAGATCTCGCCCGAGATGCAGGCCCGCTATCTTTCGCTGAGTCCGTACAATTTGGTTCGTCTGATTTTGGGCGAGCGATTTCCGGCGGACACGGACCAGAACAATGTGTACACGCGCGCGGCCGGTTTGCTGCGCGATTGGATGGCGAATGGGATTCTAGAGCGCGATGCAGAGCCAGCGCTTTACGCCTACTTTCAAAAGTTCACCGTGCCCGATACGGGCGAGACGCGCGAGCGCAAGGGCTTTATCGGATTAGGCGCCGTGGAGGATTATTCGGCCGGCGTGGTGCATCGCCACGAGCAAACGCTTTCGGGTCCGAAGAAGGACCGGTTGGAATTGCTGCGGCAGACGCGCGCGCACTTCGGCCAGATTTTCATGCTGTATCCGGATCCGGAATTAGCGATTGACCGGATGCTGGATCAAGCGGCGGCTGCTCGAGCGCCGCTGATCGAAGTAACGGATGAAGACGGCTCCGTGCATCGAGTTTGGAAGATCACCGATCCGGCGGCGATCGGGCGGATGCAAGCATTGATGGCTCACAAGAAGCTGCTGATCGCCGACGGCCATCATCGGTATGAAACGGCGCTCGCGTTTCACCGCGAAGATCGCGGCTTGAAGGACGCGGAGAAGGTGATGATGACCTTCGTGAACACGCATTCGCCGGGGCTCGAAATTCTGGCGACGCATCGCGTGCTGGGAGGCCTCGCGGACTTCCATCCCAGGCGATTCGCGAATGCGATTCAGGCGCGCCGATTGGCGGACATCGAAGAATTGAAGAGCATCTTTCGCACGGCAGCGCCGGAGAAGATTCGCATCGGATTGGCGCTTGCCTCGGGAGAGATTTATCTGTTCGAGCGCAATCGCAAACCCGACGAACTCGACGTGCGAGTTTTGCACGAAGAGCTGTTGGGTGGAGTGCTGGGCATCAGCGAAGAAGCCGTGCGGGAACAAAAGCACATTCAATATGTGCGTGGACTGGACGCCGCGTGCGCGAAAGTCCAGGAGGGCGCGCAAATCGCGTTTCTTTTGGAGCCCGCGACGATCGCGCAAGTGGCCGACCTGGCTTTTGCGGGCGGAGTGATGCCGCAGAAATCCACCGACTTCTATCCCAAGCTGCTCAGCGGTCTGACGATTTACAAGCTTGGGGGTTGAACTGAGGCGCTGAGTGAATCCACGGCGAAGACGAACTCGTCTACTGGTTTGCCGCCGATCAAGTGTTCCTGAATAATGCGTTCGAGAACTTCGGGGGTCGCGGAATGATACCAGACGCCATCGGGATAGACGACGGCGATCGGGCCGCGCTCGCAAATACGCAGACAGTTGGCCTTGGTGCGATAGAGGCAATTGGGGCCCTGCATCAAGCCGCACTCGGCTAGACGCTTCTTCAGATAGTCCCAAGATGCGTTGGTGACTTCGCGCTCGGCGCACTTGGGTTTGGTTTGATCGGCGCACAGAAAGATGTGGCGGGAAAGCGATCCGATTCCATGATTGCGCGCAATCGTTGTTAGGTCTTGCTTATCGGGCATCCTGTACTCGATCTTTCCACATACCGCCGCGTCCGGTCCAATACGCGATCGCGGAGTCGATGGTGGCTGACATATAAAACAGCGCGATCAACGGAAGCAGCGGCGCCCATGCCACGGATCGGCCGTAGAAACGCAGTGCCGATGCGTAGGAAACGGTCATGAGGCTCCAAGCCGCAAAGCCCATATAAACCATCAGCAGTTTTCCGGTGAATAGCAGCAGAGGCGGGGCGAGATAGATGATCGCCATCCCGACGATCGTCAGCGCGAGCAGCAATGCGGAATGGCGCAGTTGCGCGAAGGCGGTTCGAGAAATCATCACGCGGATCTCGGCGAAGGTTGCGTAACCGCGAATGCTTTGCGTCTCTTGTGTGACGCCGAGCCAGATGGCGCCGCCGGTTCGTTTGACGGCGCGTGCGAGAGCGCAATCGTCGATAATCTCGCCGCGAATGCTCTCGATGCCACCGATGCGATCGAGGGCACTGGGACGAATCAGGATACAGCCTCCAGCGGCGGCGGCTGTTTTGCGATCGCGCCGCGCGATCCATTGCGGCGGGTAGAGCATGAAGAAGAAAAAGACGAAGGCCGGGATCAGCAGAGTTTCGGCGAATGACCGGCAGCGCAGCTTCACCATCGATGAAACAAGATCGAGGCCGCCTGTTTCGGCGCGATTCACCAGTTGCGCGATGTTATCCGGCGCATGCACGATGTCGGCGTCGGTGAATAAGAAGTAGTCCGGAGCGAGAGCACGGGAGTGCTTCAAACCTTCGGAAATCGCCCAGAGTTTGCCGGACCAGCCCGGTGGCAACGGCCCGGCTTGAATCACGTCTGCGCCCGCTTCGGCTGCAACCGCGGCCGTCCGATCGGAACTGTGGTCATCCACCACGATCACGTGGAAGGGGCGCAGCGATGTAACAGCTTCGGCAATGCCGGACTCTTCATTGCGGGCCGGAATGATGACGAGGACCGATTTGGCGGCGCCCGAGCGCACCACTTTCTTAGGCGCTTGGATTTGCCAAAAGCTGCCACGAGAAGTGAACAGATAGACCCAGGCGCCAAGCGAGGCAACGGCCGTGAGTTGCAGAATCAAATTGTGATAACAACCTTGCCAACAAAATCGCCAGCGGCCTGGCAGCGGTAGGCATCCACGGCCTGCTCGAAGGGAAACACCTTGTCGGCGATGGGCTTGATTTTGTTGACTTCGATGGCGCGGTTCATGTCCTCGAACATGCTTCGGCTGCCGACGCCGATGCCGATCATGGAGCCGCTCTTCATCATGAGAATGGCGGGATTGATGTTGCCCGTCGGGGCGCCGGCGAGAAAACCAATGAGCGCCACTTTACCGCCGAACGCGCACGATTCGAAAGATCGATTGAGAGAGCCCGCGCCGCCGTTTTCAATGATGTGGTCGGCGCCGTGGCCGCCGGTGAGTCGTATGACTTCTTTTTCCCAATCGGGAAAACGTTTGTAGTTGACGCCGTCGGACGCGCCGAGGATGCACGCACGTTTAATCTTTTCGTCGCTGGATGAAGTGATGATCACTCGCGCGCCGGCGGCGTGGGCGAATTGCAGAGCGGCGATGGAAACTCCGCCGGTGCCGAGGCACAGCACGGTGTCGCCAGCTTTCACGGGCTTGCCGGAAACCATGAGGGCGTTCCAAGCGGTGACGGCGGCGCAGGGCAAAGTGGCGGCTTCCTCGAAAGAAATCGTCGGAGGAATGGCGACCACGCCGTCTTCGTGCAGGGCGATTTGTTCGGCGAGCGTACCATCGAGCGGATTGCCGAGAGCGGGGTGACGCTCGGTCATGGGGCCGGAGATCCAACCTTGGAAAAAAGTGGCGGCCACTCGATCGCCGGTTTTGAAGCGCGTGACTGCGGAACCGATAGCCGCCACTTCGCCCGCGCCGTCCGACAGCGGGATGGTATTGCGGCTGACCGGCCCGCCGAAGTAGTTTCCGGTTACGATCATCTGATCGCGATAATTCAGCGATGTAGCGCGTACGCGGATAACCACTTCATGCGGCCCGGGAGTGGGGTCAGGCCGTTCGGCGAGGCGCAAGCCGTCGAGGCTGGTAGCGCCCTTTTGGATCTCGAAAATTTTCATCTGTACGATTGTACAGACTAGAACGGGTAAAGCGAGATTCCGGGGGCCGGAGCAGGAGTTGCGCCCTCTTCCGCGGGAGCGCCGACGGGCTGCTCTTGCAGTTCGCCTGAAAGCTCACCGGCGATGGGCCGGCAGAAGATGCCGGAGTCGCCCAGGTAAACTTCGAGCTCCGATGGCCGCGGCAGCGTCCCCTGGATGAGGGCTTCCGACAGCGGATCCTCGATGAACTTCTGGAGCGCACGGCGCAATGGACGCGCACCGTAACTGCGATCGACCAGAGTCTTCTCGAGAATATAGCGGGCGGCGTCTTCGTTGACGCGGATCTTGATCTGCTTGGCGACCAGATTGACGTTGATCTGTTCCACCAGAAGATTGACGATCTTCAACAGGTCCTCATCGTTGAGCGAGGTGAACAGGATCACTTCGTCCAGGCGGTTGAGGAACTCCGGATTGAAGGCCTTCTTCACTTCACCCATCACCTGGTCTTCGACCTTAGTGGGAACGCCGCTGAGCGACGGCGCCGAGAACCCGATGGACGCCTTCTTATCGAGGAAGCGCGCGCCGAGATTCGACGTCATGATGATGATGGTGTTCTTGAAGTCGACCGTGTTGCCGAGGCCGTCGGTCAACTGGCCATCTTCGAAAACTTGCAGCAGGATGTTGTAGACATCCGGGTGCGCTTTCTCGATTTCGTCGAGCAAAATGATGGAATAGGGGGCGCGTTTGACCCGCTCAGTGAGCTGGCCGCCCTCCTCATATCCGACGTAGCCGGGAGGCGAGCCGATCAATTTCGAGACCGAGTGCTTTTCCATGAACTCGGACATGTCGAAACGGATGAGCGATTTTTCGCTGCCGAACAGGAACTCGGCCAGAGCGCGCGCGACTTCGGTTTTGCCGACGCCGGTGGGGCCCAGGAACAGGAATGAACCGGCCGGGCGTTTCGGAGATTTCAAACCGGCGCGCGAACGGCGGATGGCGCGGGCCAGAGCCGAGATGGCTTTCTCCTGGCTGATGACGCGCTTGTGCAGCTCTTCCTCGATGCGAATGAGCTTGGAGATTTCCTCTTCGCGGATGGCGGTCATGGGGACGCCGGTCCAGCGAGCGACGACGTCTTCGATATCGTCCTTGGTAACGACGCCGGTGGAGGTGTCGTCCAGGTTATATTTTTCGCGGAGCAGGCGCAGGTTCTCGCGCTCCTTGCGCTCCTCGTCCGAATAGAAACGCGCCTTTTCGAACTCGTGGTTCGCGATGGCGTTCTCCATGCGATGGACGATGAACTTGATGCGCTTCTGGATGTCGGCCACTTCGCCTGGCAGGGTGGTTTGGCGCAGCTTCACGCGAGCGCCGGCTTCGTCGATCAGATCGATGGCCTTGTCGGGCAAGAAACGATCGGGAATAAAGCGCGTGGACGCGTGGACGGCGGTTTCGATGGCTTCGTCGGTATAAGCGACGGCGTGGAATTTCTCGTAGCGTTCCTTGATACCGAACAGAATGCGGATGGCATCCGATTCGTTGGGTGGAGGAACCTTGACGGCCTGGAAGCGGCGCTCAAGCGAACGATCCTTCTCGATGGACTTGCGATATTCACCCGGGGTGGTCGCGCCGATGCACTGGATTTCGCCGCGCGAAAGGGCGGGCTTCAGGATATTGGCGGCGTCGAGGGAGCCTTCGGCCGAACCGGCGCCGACCAAGGTATGCAACTCATCGATAAAGATGATGGCGTTCTGATTCTCCATCAGCTCCTTCATGATGGTTTTGAGGCGCTCTTCAAACTGGCCGCGATACTTGGTGCCGGCGACGATCAACGAAAGGTCGAGAGCGAGGATGCGTTTGTCGGCCAGGAAGGATGGGACATCGCCATCGGCGATTTTCTGAGCAAGGCCTTCCACGATGGCGGTCTTACCGACGCCGGGTTCGCCAATCAGCACCGGGTTGTTCTTGGTGCGGCGGCACAGAATCTGCACCACGCGTTCGAGTTCGTAATCGCGGCCGATCAGAGGATCGAGCGAGCCGTCCATGGCGGCCTGCGTAAGGTCGCGACTGAATTCGGCCAGTAGCGAGCTTTCCTTGGGACGGCTGGAGGCGACTTTCTCCGACGACGAGCGCTGGATTTCTTCGCGCACTTGCGAGAGGCGCAGACCGCGCTCATGCAGGATCTCGGCGGCGAAACATTTTTCTTCGCGCAGCAGACCGAGCAACAGATGTTCGGTACCGATGTGCTTGTGGTTCAAGCGCTCGGCTTCTTCGGCGCCATAGGCGAGCACGCGCTTGCATTCGTGGCTGAGCGGAAGATCCACGGAGGTGGACACCTTCTCGCGAATGGTGGTGTGGGCTTCAATTTGCTTGCGAATGGACTCGATGGCGGCATGGGACCGCAGGAATCGATTCGCTAGAGCTTTATCCTCCCTAAGCAGGCCGAGCAGCAGGTGCTCGGTCTCGATATAGGGACTTCCAAACTGGCTGGCTTCGTATCTTGCAAAGAAGATAACGCGCCGCGCCTTTTCTGTATAACGTTCAAACATGATAACCGCCGTCCTTACACATTATCGGATGTTCCAAGCCCCGCCGACAGAGCCGAAACTCCGTCGCCGAGCCATCGGGTCAAATCGCCTTTGTCCAACTGCAAAATCCGGTCGCAACGCGTGGCGAACGAGAGGTTGTGCGTGACGTAGATCGAGGTCAGCTTATGAGAGCGGTGCAGATCGTGGAGCAGGGAGATGATCATTTCGCCCGTCCGGAAGTCCAGGTTGCCGGTGGGCTCGTCGGCGAGGAGAACCGATGGATTACCGGCCAAGGCTCTAGCAACTGCAACGCGCTGCTGCTCGCCTCCCGATAATTCTCCCGCGCGGTGTGTGGCGCGGTTTCGTAATCCAACTTCATCCAACCTCGTGAGCGAAACTGGCTCCGCATCCTGGGTGCGGACGCCCCGTATCAGCAACGGCATCATCACATTTTCGAGCGCTGTAAATTCGGGCAGCAGCGAGTGATTCTGCCAAACGAACCCAATCTCCCGGTTGCGAAACTCCGCGAGCTCGGTGTCCGAGAAATTGGAAATGTCCTGGTGTCCGAAGTATATCGTACCGCTGGAAGGCCTGTCCAGACCTCCTAACAGATACATCAGAGTGCTTTTGCCGGCGCCGGATTCGCCGATCAAAGCGAGGCGTTCACCGGGTTCGATGGTGAAGCTAAGATCTTGAAACACGACCAAATCGGAACCGCCGGAGCGGAACTTTTTGGTAAGGTTGACGCCGCGGAATCCGCTGGCGCCGTCGGTGTCCATGTACGCAAGACCTCTCTGTTATTAGGCTAGCAGACGGGCGGTGGCTGGTTGCCAGTGGCTGGGGGTGGATGATGTGTGGCGAGCGGCGATTTTTTTCAAATTTCAAAAACGAAGCCACGGGGGAGCCAGGAAGGACAGTGAGGTGGCGCATCAGGGGTAGTTTTGTGTTTGGTGGTGATAAATTCCTTTTAATTTTTGAGGGGGGCCAGGAGGGGCGGGGGAAGCGATTAGCTTCAAGGATAGATTACAGGTTCGGCGAACGGAGCGAATGATAGTTGAGCCATAAATATCTGATTGCGAAGAGGAATGATTCGGACGCAGTACGTCACTGGCGCGCACAATCGAGGGCAGGCTGTGGCGAAGTATTAACCCGTCGCATATACTGGCTCAGAAATGAAGATTCCAACATTTGAAGAACTACCGATTCGCAAAGACTTGCCGGAGGATAGCTCGTGGGGGGTGTTCGGCGATCACGATGCCCTCGGGTGCCTGAATTTTCTGACCGCCGAAGGAGTTGTTGAAGCGGCGGGGCTGGTGAAGTCGGGGAAGGTGTTTCGATTGGACGCGCGCATGGGATTCGCCAAGCCGCCGTTGTTCGGGCGCGCGCCGGCTGAACATAGGCTCTCACCGCTCGGTCCCATGGCCAACGATGACTTCGTGCATTTCAATACACAGGAGAGCAGCCAGTGGGACGGCCTGGGGCACGTGGGGCACATCCGGCATGAGCGATATTACGGCGGCGTGACAACTGAAGACGTGCGGGGCGGGAACGCAACGCTCGGGATTCATCATTGGGCGAACAGGGTGGTAGGGCGCGGACTGCTGATCGACGCGTTCGGACATCGCAAAGCGAAGGGCATTCCGGTGAATGCGTTGGATCGCGAGGTCTATACGCTGGCGGAGTTAAAGGCGGTGATCGAGCATCAGGGCAGCACGCTGAAGCCGGGGACGATCCTGCTGATTCGCACGGGATGGATGGAGTCCTATGAAGCGCTGAGCGCCGAGGAAAAGCGCGCGATGTCGTCCATGGAGAAGATGCGGTCGGCTGGTATCGAGGCGACGCGCGAGATCGTGGCGTGGATGTGGAACAATCACGTGGCGGCGATCGGGACGGACTGCCCGGCGGTGGAAGCATTCCCTTCCGATTTTTCCGATGAGCGCATTCTGCATTATCGAGCGCTGCCGTTATTAGGGCTGCCGCTGGGCGAGCTGTTCGTGCTGGCGCCGTTGGCGGAAGATTGCGCGCGGGATCGGCGGTACGAGTTTATGGTGGTTTCGGCGCCGCTGAATGTGGAAGGCGGGATCGCGTCGCCGCCGAATGCGGTGGCGATTAAGTAGGGTTAGATCGCTTCCAGCTCTTCTTCGAGCAACTGCTTTTGATACAGGTCCGCGTAGTAGCCGCCGTTGCGGATCAACTCGGCGTGCGTGCCCTGTTCGGCCACTTCCCCATGTTCGATGACAAAGATCTGGCTGGCATTCTGGACGGTGGAAACACGGTGCGAGATCAGGATGGTGGTGCGTCCTTGCATGACGTCTTCCAGGCTTTGGAGAATGCGCTCTTCAGTGAGAGTGTCGACGCTTGCCAGGGCGTCATCGAGGATCAGGATCTTAGGATCGCGCAGGATGGCGCGGGCTATGGCGACGCGCTGCTTCTGGCCGCCTGACAGCGTGATGCCGCGTTCTCCGATGATGGTACCGTAGCCGTCAGGGAACGTGGCGATGTCGGGCGCGAGCCCGGCGAGATCGGCCGCACGCGCGATGTCCGCTTCCGTGGCGTTGTCCACGCCCCAGGCGATGTTTTCGGCGAGCGTGGCGCTGAAC
>DATHMO010000338.1:0-39549 GCA_035486995.1 Bryobacteraceae bacterium | reverse complement strand
AAAGCGATCACAAAATATTGACCGCCCGCGCCGCCAACAGCGCCACCGCCAATAGCGAAATGCTGGCTTGCACCATCATCATGCCCTTCGCCCAGCGCGACAGCACCGGAACATCGGTGGGTGAAAACGCCGTGCTGGTGTTGAACGCCAGGAACAAATAGTCCACGAATCCCGGCCGCCAATCGCGCGCGTCTTTGCCTGAAATCAGCATTTGCGGAAACAGGAAAGCCCCCTCGTTATGCTTCCGCCTCAAGTCCCGCTGATGCGGACCTCCCGCATCCAAACGCCAGTACCAGGAAGCGAACACCAGAACGTTGGTCACCCACAGGGCCGCTGCGGCGCGCAGCAGCATTTGCGGCGGGTCGGCATGCGACGGCAAGCGCCAGACCAACAGCCCGAGCGACCAGATCATCGACGCGGTCAAAATGCTGAGCACGATATGAGCAAAGATCCGATTCAGCCGGACTAAGCCGATCTGGTGTGTCAGAACGGTGGGCACCAGCAGAATCGACACAACCGCCAGAAGCAGCCATTCCTGTCCGAACCGCAGCGGCGCAGGGATAACGAAATACAACCCGCCCGCAGCCAGGATCGCGAGCACTACCGGCCAGCGCGGCTCCGGTTCCCTGGGTTCGGTCCCCGCCGGCGCCGGGGGTGGGGCGTTCACCTGAGACATATGGGATACAATGTACCAAGTCACCTCCCCATGAAGGTCGTAGTCCAAAGTTCGTCGTTGATCTTTACCGTACTTTCGATCATCCTAAACGTACCGATCACTCGTGTAAGGCGCAAACCAGTAGGCCGGGAGGCAACTCGCAGGGAACCCAGTAGGGCGACGGGTTAGGGAACGAGCTTCCATTCCCAGTTGAGGTCAGCGTCACCGCACGCCGCACGGGCAGGATCGGCTCGAATCAGCACGAATCACCATGGCTATGTCACCCCAGTTCGCACTCTCTTCGCCCCATGATGACGAGCTATCCAAAGCGTCGCGCTCGTTTGTTTACTCCTTCGATCTGCACGGGAATCTGATCGAGATGAGCGCGGCCTTTGCGCGGACCACCGGCTACAACCGCGATGAGACGGCGCAGTTGAATCTCAGTCAACTGCTCGACCAGGAATCGTGGCAGCGATCGCGCGACCAGACTCTGGTGTTGCTGGGCGGCGGTGAAACCCAAATGCTGGAATTCACTGCGGTAAGCAAGTACGGCCACCGAATCTGCATGGAGGTGACCCGGCATCTGCTGTTCGATCGCGGTCGCCCGGTGGCGATCCAAGACACCGGCCGCTGGCTGGACCCGGTGCCCGAAGCACCGCCGCAGCCGGCAACCGAGACCGATCGCTTCGCCGGGCAGCTCAGGCAATTGCATCGGCTGAGCACCACCCGTTACGGCACGCTCGACGAAGCCCTGCTCGATCACTTGCGCACGGGCTGCCAACTGTTCGACCTGCCACTAGGATTGCTTCTGCAAGTGGAGGGAAACCATGGGCTGGTTCAGGCTTCCCACGGCTCCCCGGAATTTCATCCAGGCTGCACCATTTTGCTGGATGAAACACATGCGAACTCCATCGAAGGCCGGCTCAGGACCGTAGCGCTTTCGCAGCCCGCAACGTCCGGCGGCCAATCAGCGCCGGCATTCGAGGCCTATATTGGTACGCCAGTATGGCTTGGGTCGGAGCTGTTTGCCACACTGAGCTTCTCGTCTGCAAAGGCCGCCGTGGCGCGGGACTTTCAGGCATCCGATCGAGAGCTTATCGAGCTGATGGCGCGGAGTATCGGACGCGTGATTCTCGAATACCGGATTCAATCCGAGCGGGATCGCCTGCGCAGCCTGGAGAAAAACCGCAACCGTGTGCTCGAAATGGTGGCCGGGAACGAAAGCATCGACGTAATCCTGGCCGAGGTGTGTCATCTGGTGCAGGAGCAGTGCCCGGATGCCCTCGCTTCCGTGATGATCCTCAAGAACGACGTTCTGGCATGGTCCGCTGCGCCCAGCATTCCACCGGAGGCGCTCCGCCATCTCAGGCCGCTGCGGATACTTCACGGCGCTCCCGTCCAGGCCAGCGCGATTCCGGAAGCGGCTGAACTCACGCGTTCCTCGCTGTTCTGGCCAGACGCTCGTACTTGTCCCCTCTGGGCCGAACGAGCGCACCTGGCGTCGGGACTCGGTATTGCATCCTGCCGCACCACTCCGGTTCTATCGGCCGATGGCGTGTTGCTAGGGATCCTGGCGCTGCATTATAAAGAAGGCCACCCGCACGATCACAGCGATGCCGAATTGCTGCAAGTGGCCGGGCGCCTGGCCGCGCGCGCTCTCGAACAACGCGGTTTGAACGAACGCCTGGAGTTCCAGGCGCGGCACGACTCTCTCACCGGCCTTCCCAACCGCTCCTATTTTATGGAGCTGCTCAACGCGGCTTTGGAGGATGCCGGCGAGCGCTCGGGCTACCTGGCCGTGCTGTTCATCGATCTCGACCGCTTCAAACAGATCAACGATATCCTCGGCCACGCCATGGGCGATCGGTTGTTGCGAGAGGTCGGCCTGCGCCTGAAGCGCCTTCTGACCGAAGACGATCTTGCCGGCCGCATGGGCGGCGACGAATTCATCATCGTTCTCGCGCGCCAGCCCGATGAAGAGGCCGCTGCGCTAGCTTCGCGCGAGTTTCTGGAAGCACTCCGCGCCCCGCACCAGATTGAGGACAACGAGCTGTTTGTTACCGCCAGCATCGGTGTCGCCATTTATCCCCGGCATGGCAGAACCGTCGCCGAACTTCTGCGTAACGCCGACCTCGCCATGTATCACGCCAAGAACAGCGGCAAGAACGAAGTGGAGGTTTTCCGCGTCGAGGATCACGCCGCCAGCCTCGAACGTCTGCGCCTGGAAAACGCGCTGCGCCGCGCGCTGGAACATCAGGAATTCGAGTTGCTATATCAGCCCGTAGTCGGAATGAACGGGAAGGTGCAGGGCTTGGAAGCGCTCCTCACCTGGCGGCATCCCATCTACGGGACCATTTCGCCCAAACAGTTCATCCCCATCGCCGAGGAAACTGGACTGATCATCGACATCGGATCGTGGGTCATCCGCCGAGCCTGTCTCGAAGCCGCCAGTTGGCACAAAGCCGGCCACAGCGCGGCGCGTATTTCGGTCAACGTGTCAGCGTTGCAGTTTGAACGGCGCGATTTTCTGGAGACCGTCGCCGGCGCGCTGGCGCTCAGCAATCTGCCGCCCGATCGCCTGGAACTGGAACTCACCGAAAGCTAGATCATGAAGGATCTTCCGCTCGCTGCCGCGCGGCTCGCGCAGATCCGCAAGCTCGGCATCAGCATCGCGATCGACGATTTTGGCACGGGCTATTCGTCGCTCAGCTATTTGAATAAACTGCCGGTGGATTCGCTGAAGATTGACCAGTCGTTCCTGCGCAACCTGGCGGAGCCCGAAGGATCGCTGGCGGTGATCCAGAGCATCGTGCGCATGGCTCACAGCATGAATCTTTCGGTCGTGGCCGAAGGCGTGGAGACGCGCGCGGAACTGGATCTGGTGCGCGTTCTGGGTGTCGACAAGGTACAAGGCCATGTCTATGGGCCGGCCCGGCGGCGCGAGGATGTGGAGCTGTTGCTCGCGGCGCGCGATTCGCTAGGCCCGCTGGAACCTTAACCTTACTCCACCCTCAACTTCAACAACCCCGCCAGCTCTTCGAACGCCGCGGCCCACCGCGTATCCCCACTCCGCACCATCTGCGGATACACTCCTTGCAGGATTTCGTAGCAGTGATTTTGCACTTGCCACAATACCAGCGGAAACGGCAGCGAGCGCTCCACCGCGATCATGTCGCGAAACTTGACCAAGCGCGGCAAATTCTTGGGATCCTCCAGAAACTGAGCCGCTCCATTTTCGATATTGCGGCGGAGAATCATTTCGAGGCCAGCTTGATCCAACGGAACCTGAGCAATCCGAACTTCCTCCAGCAGGTTCTGAATCGCCTGTAGATCTAGCTCCGGCGATGCCAACGCTTCCCGCAGCAAACCGTTCAACGCCGCTTCAGCCGTGGCCTTGAGATCGGTCGGAATCGGTATTCCGCAGTCGCTCAAGAAGTTTAGCAGCGGGGCCTCCTCCTCGTACATCTGCCGGTACACTGCCGATGAGTGTTCCACCGTGGATTGGAGCACGTCGGCCAGCACCTTGCGCTGTTCGTCCTTGAACAAATTCTTGAGCGAATACATGTGACCGCCGAAGCCCTGGTCCAGGCTGTGAATCGTGCCGGCCAGATCGGACCGGTTGAACGCGTCGCGCGTCACCTTGCCAAGCTCGCGATAAGCATCGTCGCTCTGGAAAATCCCCACGCCGCCGTGCAAATTGTGGTCGCCGAAATGGAGCACGCCGAAAATCAGCATCTCGGAATCCTGCGTGATCTCGGAGGTGAAGCGCGCCTTCCCGAACGCCAGCCGCATCTTGCCCGAGCGCTTCAGCCGGTAGTCTTTGTTGTCCACCGAATAGCAGTAAATGCGCGTATTATCCGGGTAGCTCTCAAACAAGGAGCTCATCGCATAGTGCGCGCCGAGCTTCAGCAAATCCACGCGGGCTGGCTTTACGAACTTCTCGAAAATATTGGCTCCGTCGCCATTGGCCGGGATGTTGCTTTTCGCGAGCGCCAGCTTTTCAATGAAACCCGCCTCGATCCCCCCGCCAAAAAGCTCATCGGCGAGTTCCGCCACGCGAGCGGCATATTGGATCACCTGCACCGTCTCGATGCCCGACAGCTCATCGAAGAACCATCCGCAGCTGGTGTACATCAGCATGGCGTGCCGCTGCATCTCGAGCAGCTTCCAGACGTTGACGCGGTCGTTGCGCGCGGTCTGCTTGCGCCGGAAATTGGCCGCCGCGAAACGATCCTTGCTCGCCGGGGACCGGTCCAGAATCACGTGAATATAGTTATTCCGCGCCTCCCACGGATCTTTGAACAAACGCCCGGCCATGCTCTCGTAACGGGGCGCGATTTCGTCGCGCAGCCAATCCAGCGCCGCGCGCAGAGGCGCACGCCATTCCTGATTCCAATCGGAATGCCCGCCTGAATTGCAGCCGCAGTTGGTGGCCCAGCGTCCCACGCCGTGGACGCAACTCCAGGCGGTGTTCTCCAGAATCTCCACCTCTTGTTCAGGCGGATGGTGCTCGAGAAACTCGCCGTAGTTGGTGATCTTGGCCAGACCGCCGCACTCGATATGGTCGAGCGCGTACGCGAGCGCCATGTCGCCAAATGGGTGATGGTGTCCGTACGTCTCGCCGTCCGTCGCGATATGGGCCAATTGCGGGCCCTCGCGCTGATCCGAGAAGGCATCCAAGAGCCTGCCGGCAAAACGCTCGCCGTTGTCGAGCAAGCGCTCAAACGCCACCGCCTGCGAGACCGGACCGTCATAAAAGAACAGACTGATGGTTTTTCCCGACGGCAGTTTCTGCAAGTAAGGGTGCGCCGGATCGATGCGCTGGCCGCTGACGTCAACCCCATCCACGGACTTGGCCTGCGACGGCGCCAAAATCGTGAACTTGATCCCGTGCTGCGCCAGCAGGTCCAGCGTCTCCAGATCGACGGCGGTTTCCGGCAGCCACATGCCTTCCGGGTCGCGGCCGAAGCGGAAACGAAAATCCTCGATCCCCCAAATCACCTGCGTCAGCTTGTCGCGCGCGTTGGCGAGCGGCATGATCATGTGGTTGTAGCACTGCGCAATCGCCGATCCGTGGCCCGAAAAACGCTGCATGCTCAACCGGTCGGCTTCCAAAATCGACTGGTAGGTTTCCGGCGTTTTGTCCTTCATCCAGGACAACACCGTAGGGCCAAAGTTAAAGCTCATGCTGGCGTAATTGTTGACGATCTTGGCGATGCGGCCGTCTGCGTCGAGAATCCGGGCCGCGCTGTTCGGCGCGTAGCATTCCGCCGTCACGCGCTCGTTCCAATCGTGGTAGGGCGCTGCGGAGTCCTGGAGTTCGATCGCCTCTAGCCACGGGTTCTCGCGCGGCGGCTGATAGAAGTGACCATGAATGCAGAGGTATCGGTTATTGTTCACGCTGGGATGACCTGTGGCCGGCCTGGCTTCGCGGCATGGGCGGCGCCGTGGCACGGCATTTGTGTCTGCAACGTAGACGCGGCGGAAGCCGGAGTTGTTCGCCCATGCGGTATTTTAGCATCCGCAGTTGCGGCGGATACCGGTGACAGCCCCTATACTGACATCGCGATGTGCGCGCGGTGTTTCCGGTTCCGTCTCATCGGGCTCCGATATCGGCGCCGCACTCAGACCTGGAGAGGTGCAGGCGTGGTGAACCTCGCAGCCGGTGTCAAGCGTTTCGTTGACAGAGGCCTCGTGATCGTCGTTCAAGGCCGTGAGGACCTAGCTCTTGTCCTCGTCCGTCAAGCACATCCGGTGCTCCTGTCCGATTTTGACACGTTTTGAAAGCCCTAATATGTTTTCCGCCCTTCACCCTACGCGAAATCCATTCCCTGCCGATCAAAGTACTGAGGCGCGTCAGCGACGCAATTGAAGAGAAATTAATGCGGCGCATCTAACTGAATATGCAGCGGCCTATGCCCCGGGATACGTCCTATCTGTGGGGCTGCTCGCGCCCGGTGATATATTTGAGTCTCATAAGTTAGTCCATGCCCTTTCAGATTCATCCGGTTAAGGAATTCCTCGTCCGTCCAGCACTGCCACCTGCCATCGCCCGGATGAGCGACTTGGCCTACAACCTCCTCTGGAGTTGGGATCACACCGTCCGGTCGCTTTTCCGGCGGCTGGATTCGGTGTTGTGGAAGAATTGCGGCCATAACCCGGTGTTGATGCTGGGGCGCGTTCCGCAAGCTACGCTCGAGCGTGCGGCCGGCGATCCCCGTTTTCTCGGCGCCTACCGCAAAGCGTGCGAACGGTTTACCAATTACCTGGAGCGCTCTGAGCCGAGCGACGATCGTCTGATCGCGTATTTTTCGATGGAATACGGCATGGTGGAATGCATGCCGATCTATGGCGGCGGCCTCGGCGTGCTCTCAGGCGATCATTTGAAAGCGGCCAGCGACGGCGATGTTCCCCTGGCAGCGGTAGGCTTGCTCTATCAAAAGGGCTATTTGCAGCAAGCGCTCAACCCGGATGGTTGGCAGCAGGAACGCAACCCCGTCAACGACTTCTACACGCTTCCCGTGCGCCCGGTGTGTGATAAAGACGGCCGCGACATGACCGTGCAGGTCACCCTCCCGACTGGCGTGGTGACGATCAAGATCTGGCAGATCGCCGTCGGCCGCGTCAAGCTCTACCTGCTCGATACCAATATCCCTGAAAACGAGCGCATCGAACATCGCGAGATCACCGATCAACTTTATGGCGGCGACATCCTCACCCGCATCCGGCAGGAAATCGTCCTGGGAATCGGCGGCTTGCGCGCGCTCGCCCGGCTGGGTCTCAAGCCCACGGTCTGGCACATGAACGAAGGCCACTCGGCCTTCCTCGCCATCGAGCGCATGCGGCGCCTCATCCAGGAGTACAAGTTGTCCTTTGACGACGCGCTCGAGGCCTGCCGCTCCAATAGTATTTTCACCACGCACACATCCGTGCCGGCTGGTATCGACCTGTTCGAGCCCGGGCTACTGTACGAATACTTTGGCGAGTATTGCGCCGAAGCCGGCATCCCGTTCGAGAAATTCCTGGCCCTCGGCCGCTTCCGCCCCGAGAATCATCACGAACCATTCTCGATGGCCATCTGCGCGATTCAGACGTCGGCGTTCCGCAATGCGGTCAGTACGCTGCACCGCCAGGTTTCACAGGAAATGTGGCAGGAGTTGTGGCCTAAACTGCCGGTGTGGGAAGTGCCCATTACATCCGTCACCAATGGCGTGCATCTGCTGACATGGCTGAACGGCGATTTGGCTTTGCTCTACGATCAGCACCTGCAGCCCGATTGGCGGGATCGAAATTCCGATCCGCGAATCTGGGATTTGGTGGACGACATTCCCGCGCAGGAACTCTGGGAAGCGCATCGCCGCCGGAAACGCTACCTGGTCTCTTTCGTGCGCGAGCGCGTAGTCGCGGCTGCCGTAGCCCGCAAAGCTTCTTCGGCCGAACAACGGCGTCTGGCCGAAGTGCTCGATCCCGATACCTTCACCATTGGATTCGCACGCCGCTTCGCCACCTACAAGCGCGCCACGCTGCTCTTCCGCGATATCGAGCGGCTCAAGCGGCTCTTGACGAATCCCGACCGCCCGGTCCAGATTGTGATCGCCGGCAAAGCCCATCCGCGCGATCTCCCCGGTAAGACGCTCATCCGCGAAATCGTCCAGCTTTCGCGCGCGCCCGAGCTCGCCAAGCACATCGTGTTCGTCGAGGACTACAGCATCGAGGTTGCCCGCGAAATGGTGCAGGGAGTCGACCTTTGGCTCAACACCCCGCGCCGTGGCGAAGAGGCTTGCGGCACCAGCGGTATGAAGGCCGGTGTCAACGGCGTGCTCAACCTGAGCATTCTGGATGGCTGGTTCGACGAAGGCTACGAAATTTCGGGCGGCTGGGCCATTGGAGACCGCGAACCCTATTCTGAAGACCAGGACGAGATCCACGCCCGCGCAATTTATTCCATATTGGAAAACGAAATTGTGCCGATGTACTATCAGGACCGCGAAGGCGGCGTACCCACCGACTGGGTTCGGCGCGTCAAGCAGTCTTTGAAGCATCTCAGCCATCTGTTCAACTCCGGGCGGATGGTGGGTGAGTATCTGTCGCAGCTGTACGAACCGGCGCACCAGGCGTATCTCGACATTTCGCACGATCGTTTTCAGCCGGCTCACCAGCGAGCGAATTGGAACCAGAAAGTGCACGAGGTCTGGGATAAGGTCGGATTTGTGGAGATTGGTCCGGGTCCCGACGTTTCCGTTCTGACGGGCGTTCCCATTCCTTTGCGCGCCGTTGTGGATCTGGCCGGTCTTTCGCCGGGCGACGTGCGCGTGGAAGCCGTAGTCGGACGCATCGGAGTGAACGGAAATCTGGAAGAAACTCAGGTGATGAGCCTTCCCGCGGTGGAACAGAATGGTACTGGTTGTGTGTTCCTTAAGGAGTTTGTGCCGCATCAAACCGGCAGGCTGGGTTATTCGCTGCGAATCAGCCCCAATCACTACGACGATCCCCTAACACGGCCTTGTAATTCTTTATTAAAGTGGAGCGGGGAGTAGCAAGATTCGCGTGACGTTGCATCTGGAAACCGAAAGTCTCCAGATCACAGTTAGATTTCAGTAGCTTCTGGCGGTGATTCGTGGTACACAGTATGTAGGCGTAAGCGGAACAACGTTTTTTCCAGCTTCAGCCGGTTCCCGCAGCAACCCCCAGAATTGACCCTCAAAGCATGGCCGGCACAGGGCGGGACGCCCACAAGCATTTCGAGGAAAGCGTTGTTCTGCAAAGTGCCGATTGCATTTGATCGAGCAGGTATTGTTGCGAGATCCCAAGTCCCAGGAGTCGATTTGACACATGGACGACGACCGTAAGTACAGACAGCGGGGTTATATGGACTCCAATGGCGAGTCCCGAGACCGGCGCCTCCCCGACCGCCCCAAACCCTCCGGCCCCCGCCCCCCCATCGACGTCACCGGCCCACGCCTCCCCCGCCTGCTCCAAAACGTTGTGGCCGCACGTTGTTTTAACTGTTCCACCGCTCTCTCGCCGGATCTGGATTGGAAAGGCAAGTGCCCCAAGTGCGGTTCGGCCTTGCATTGCTGCAAGCAGTGCGCTCACTTCGAACCCTCCACGCGTTTTCAATGCTTAAAACCGGTACCAGTACGGATAGCCGGTAAAGATCAGCCCAACGATTGCGAGCTGTTCAAACCGCGCGTCACTGTGGCTCGCGACGCCGCGCCTTCCAATAACAATCACCACGCTGCCGCGGCTCAGCAGCAACAAGCGCCCCGCAATCCGACCGACGCTCGCGCCGCGTTCGATAGTCTCTTCAAGAAGCCCGAGTAACGGGGGCCTGCCCTGGGCTTCCCAAGGTGCCTTGTTCTGCAGCCTTCTCCGCTGTCCCCAACAGAAAATCCAGCGCTTTGCTCAAATAGCTTTTCAAATCTCCCCGCTTCACCACCGCGTCCAGGAACCCGTGCTGCAGCAAGAACTCGCTGGTTTGAAAACCCGCCGGCAACTTCTGCCGGATAGTCTGTTCAATCACTCGTGGACCCGCGAAGCCGATCAGCGCGCCCGGTTCGGCGATGTTCAAATCGCCCAGCATCGCGAAACTCGCCGTCACGCCGCCCGTGGTCGGATCCGTCAGCACGCTGATGAAAGGCACGCGCGCTTCATCCAGGCGCATCAGCGCACCCGAGATCTTCGCCATCTGCATCAGGCTGAGAGCCCCTTCCTGCATCCGCGCCCCTCCCGACGCCGAAACAATAATCAGGGGAACGTTCTGCTCCGCCGACCGTTCAATCGCCCGCGTGATCACCTCGCCCACTACCGTGCCCATGCTGCCGCCCACAAACTTCAGCTCCATCGCGCACACGTGTACGCGCCGGCCGTTCAGTTTTCCGCCTGCCGAGATGATCGCGTCGCTGAGATGCGTGGCTTCCTGCGCCGCCGCCAGCCGGTCGGTATATTTCTTGGCATCCACGAATTTCAGCGGATCGGTCGAAACCAGGCGTGCATCGAATTCCTCGAACTTGCCTTCATCGAAAAGCATAGTCAGGCGCGCACGCGCGTCCAGCCGTCCGTGATGGCCGCACTTGGGGCAAACTTGGAAATTATCCTCCAGAGCCTTGCGCCACACGATCTGGCCGCACTTCTCGCACTTCAGCCACAGCCCTTCCGTGCGTACCCGCTTCTCCCCGTCTTCGGGTTTCACCGAAGGTTTATCCCGAGTAAACCAAGCCATCTGACTCCAGTATAAGTTGTGCCCCGCGCTTGACGTCACTGCATCACTTCGGGTAAGGATGTCCGCGCAGCATCGTGAACGCCCGGTAAATCTGCTCGGCCAGCACCGCGCGCGCTAGCTCGTGCGGCATCGTCATATCCGAAAGTGATAACAGCGAGTCACCGCTCTTGCCACCAGCTTTTTCACGCCACGCCGCCGGCAACCCCTCCGCGCCGCCCACCAGAAAAATCAGATCCCGTGCATCGCGCTCGGCTCCCCCGATCAACCGTGCGAAAGCCGCGGAATCCACGCGTTTACCCGCCGGATCCAACAAAACCTTGACCGCGGTGGGATGCTTCAACCATGGATCGAATCGCGCCGGGACGATCTCGCGCATCTCACAATTCCCATACCGCGTCGACCGTTTGATGAACTCCTCCGCCATGCCATTGGCGTGCGGATCGCGAGCTTTGCCGACATAGTATAGTAAGATCTTCATAAAACCGTTACGACTTATGGTAGCCGCATTGCATTTACGTTAACCTGATAACTATGGCTGGCGTCGCAGCGAAATTTATCCCGCGAGAACTCCTCGTTCACACGCCCGATGGCGCCGTCCGGCCGCTGCTGCTTGAGCGTGATCGCTATTCGCTCGGACGAAGCAGCGCCAACGAGCTCTGCTACCCGGAAGACGCCGGACTCTCCCGCCAGCACCTGGTCCTCGAGCGCGACACCGACACCTGGACGGTCCGCGATCTGGGCAGCAAGAACGGCACCTTCGTCAACGGCGTCCGCATCACCAGCCCTTACCCGCTCGGCAAGAACGATCGCGTCACCGCCGGCCACATCGCGCTCGATTTCGGAGAGAACTCCCTACCGCCGCCCGAGGACAAGACCGTCATCTTCATCGAAGGCATGACGCCCACCACATCGGTGTCCACCACCGTCGCCACCAGCCTCAAAGGCGTGCTGAGCCAAGACAAGGAAATCGAAAGCAACCCGCAGATGCGCGCGCTCATCCGCGCCGGCCGGGAATTGGCGGGCAACATGCCGCTGGCCGAGCTGTTCAAGCTGATCATGAACCTCTCGGTGGAAGCCGTCGGCGCCACGCGCGGCGTGCTGATGACGCTCGAAGGCGCGGAAGGCAGTGAGCTGGTGGTTCGCCAGGCTTTGGGTGAAGGCTTCCGCATCAGCAACACCGTGCGCGATCGCGTCATCAAAGAAAAAACTTCGCTCCTGGTTCGCGACGCGCGCCTCGATGAAGCTTTTGCCGACCGCATGAGTATCGTCCAGCAGCAGATCCGCAGCATGCTCGCCGTCCCGCTCCAAACGGACGACCGGGTCATCGGCCTCATTTATCTGGACTCGCCGCACTTCATCAAGGAATTCACCAAGGACGATTTGAGCTTGCTCACCGTGATGGCCAACGTCGCGGCCATTCGCATCGAACACACTCGCCTCGCTGAAGTGGAGCAGGCCGAGCGCATCCACGCCAAACAGTTGGAACAGGCTGCCGAGATCCAGCGTGGTCTCCTGCCCGTACAAGCGCCCGACGTAGCTGGCGTCGACTTGGCCGGTTACAACGCCGCGTGCCACACCGTCGGCGGCGATTACTACGATTTCCTGCCGTATCCGGATGGACGAGTTGGAATCCTGGTGGGTGACGTGGCGGGGAAGGGAATGCCCGCCGCTCTGTTGATGTCGAGCCTGCAGGCCCGCGTACAAGTGCTGTTCGACGATCCTGAAAACCTCGCCGCGCTTGTCACGCGCCTCAACCGCATCATTACTTCCAACTGCCCGTCCAACCGCTTCATCACGTTTTTCATCGGTATTCTCGATCCGAAGACCGGCAATCTTACTTATGTGAACGCTGGCCACAACCCGCCCCTGGTCGCTCACGCCGATGGCTCGGTCGAGAAATTGGAAGGCACTGGTTTGATTCTCGGAATCCTTGCGGTCGCCGCCTACACGCAGAAGACGTGCAACTTGGCCCCAGGCGATGCTCTTCTTCTCTTCAGCGATGGCGTCAGCGAACCGGTGCGGCCGGATTCCGACGAAGAGTTCGGCGAAGATCGGTTGGCCCAGAGCTTTGCAAAGCTCCGCGATCAGGACGCGCAATCGATCATCGATACCATCAATCAGCAAGTCCGCGAGTTCACCGGTGGCTTGCCGCTGCCCGACGACATCACGCTCGTAGTCGCGAAACGGCTCCCAAGCTAAGTGCGGACGTGGGGCAGACGCCCGCGTCACAGTGGGGCAGACGCCCGCGTCTGAGTGCGATCCCCTGATCGCGCTCCCACATAATCCCACGGAACCCGCGAGCCCTCACCGCGATATCGCGTGGTTCTCCGCCGGCCAAGTATTACAATTCAGTTACTTAGCGGCGGAACTCCATGTGCATTTCAACCGTGCAAGGAGATTCATGCCGGTGAACAAGATTCGTGTGCTGGTCGCAGAAGACGACGAAGTGAACGCCAAAGCGGCCCGCATGATGCTCGAGCAGCTCGGCTGCTTTGTCGACATTGCCACTGACGGCGCACAAGCGGTGGACCACTTTCGCGACCGCGATTATGACTTAATCCTGATGGATTGGCAGATGCCCCAAATGGATGGCATCGAGGCCACCGCTCGCATTCGCGCCATGCCCGGCGGAATTGCCACGCCTATCGTGGGAACCACTTCCGGCAAAGCACACGCCGAATGCCTGAAGGGCGGCATGAATGACGTGGTGCCGAAGCCTTTCCTCTTCGAAAAAATGCGATACGTTCTTTCGCGATGGACCCGCTGGACTCCCGCGCGCCCCTCAAACCCTTGCGAAGCCTGAAGGTCGCCGGCCGAGGCATTCTTTCAGGAAGAGCCCCCGATTGCGGTTGACTGATCGCTCGACTACAATTAGCCAAGCCTTTAAAGCCCGCAGCCACTGGAGCGCCATGAGTCCCTCGAGTGAAGCGGATCGCACTTTCGAAGAGATCGTCTCTGAATATACGGAAGGTGTAGCCAGCAAAACCGGCGACGCTTTCTTCAGTTCACTGGTCCAGCATCTGGCGCGAGCGCTGGATGCCGAATACGTATTCGTCGGTGCGTTGCAGCCTGCAAGCGATCGAATCGTGACTCTGGCGGTGCACGCTCCTCCTGGCGTGTCCACAGCCCTCGAGTATGCGCCTGCCGGATCGCCGTGCAGCAACGTCATCCAAACCGAGGTCCGCTCCTACCCGAGCGGCGTGCGGCAGCTATTCCCGCAAGACGAATTGCTGGCTGCGGTGGAGGCCGAGGGATTCGTTGGTTCACCGCTGCTCGATTCGAACGGCCGCTGCCTGGGCCTGATCTGCGCCATCACCAAGCGGCCGCTGCCGGACGCCAAGCTGGCGGAAGTGCTGCTCAAGACCTTCGCCACGCGCGCCGCCATCGAACTGGAACGCAAGAACTATGAAGATGCGCTGGCCCACAGCGAGGAGCGGTTCCGGGCTTTCGTGGTTCATGGAACCGAAGGCGTGCTGTGGATCAAGTTGCGGCAGCCCATCTCCATGGATGCGCCCGAGCATGAGCAGATCGATCACTATTACCAGCACGCGTACGTCGCCGACAGCAACGATCAAGCGGCCAGAATTTTTGGCGCGGCCAGCGCCGAGGCACTGATCGGCGCGCAGCTCGAGGTCATCACCCCACGCTCGGAACCGGGACAAATGGAGCGCATGCGCGCCGGAATCCGCTCCGGTTGGAATTCATCGCAGGTGGAGCGCACGCTCGGTGGCCGCGATCTTTTGATCACCCGCAACGGAGTGATCGAGGATGGCAAACTCCAATCGGTGTGGGTCACCGCGCGCGATATCACCGATCTCAAACAGGCCGAAGCCGAAGTACTGCGCTTGAACGAAGAGCTGAAAAGCCACGTGGAGCAGTTAACTGCTCTGCAGGCCCGTTTGGAGCAGGACAACGCGTACCTGCTGGATGAAATCCGATCGGAACATAATCTGGGTGAGATGGTGGGCGCGAGCGCCAAGTTTCGCGAACTGACCGAACGCATTCATCTGGTGGCGTCAACCTCGGCCACGGTTATGATCACCGGCGAAACGGGCACCGGCAAGGAACTGGTAGCGCGCGCGATTCACAATCTCAGCCCACGCGGCGGCCGGCCTTTGGTGAAAGTAAATTGCGCTGCCATCTCCGCGGGACTGGTCGAAAGCGAACTCTTCGGACACGTGAAAGGCGCATTCACCGGCGCCACCGATCGACGCATCGGCCGCTTTGAATACGCCGACGGCGGCACGCTGTTTCTGGACGAAGTCACCGAGCTGCCTCTCGAAACTCAGGCCAAGCTGCTGCGCGTTCTGCAGGAGCAGGAATTCGAGCCGGTGGGTTCCAATCGCACCGTGAAAGTGGACGTGCGGCTGATCGCGGCCACCAACCGCAACCTCGCTGAGCTGGTGCAGGAAGGCCGCCTCCGCATGGACCTCTACTATCGACTCCTGGTGGTGCCCGTCGAAGTCCCATCTCTCCGCGAACGGCGCGACGACATTCCGCTGCTGGCTTCGCATTTCGTGCGGCGCGTGTCGCGGCAATTCGGCCGGCACGTGGAGCGAATTTCAGAAGGCATGATGCGCGAACTTGTCGCCTACGATTGGCCGGGCAATGTCCGTGAACTCGAAAATTTCCTGGCGCGCGCCATCGTGCTCTGTCCCGGCGACACACTCGACATGCCGCTGCTCGCTTCAGAGGCGAACACTGCAGCCCGCAACCAATCGTTGAGCCTCGAAGCCACCGAGCGCAAACATATCGAGAGTGTGCTGGTATCGACAGGCTGGATCCTCGAAGGCCCCAAAGGCGCGGCGGCGATTCTCAAAATGAATCCAAGCACGCTGCGGAGCCGCATGCGTCGGCTGGGGATTAACCGGCCGTAAAATCCTATAAACTTCCCTATTGATCCCTAAGAGGTCCTGTGGTAGAGTCTGTTTAGGGAAGTATCATGGACCTCTATTCCGTCGAACAAGTCGCCGATCGCCTCGGCCTCCACGTGAAAACCGTGCGCGGCTACGTCCGTGAAGGCCGCCTCAAAGCGGTGCGGATCGGCAAGCAATATCGAATCTCGCGCGAGGATCTGGAAGCCATGACCGGGCGCCCCGAACCACCGCCCGAGCCGGTCCGCCGCGAACGTCATGTCGAAGTTTCGAGCATCGTCGAGATCGATGCCATCAGCCCCGAAACAGCGAACCGCTTGATGACTTCGCTCATGGGCGGCGCCAAGGGAATTCGCATCGAGACCATCTATAACGCTGAACGCGGGCACATGAAAATCATTCTGGTCGGCAGCATGGACAGCAATGCTGCGTATTTCAAACTCATCGACCTGATTCTGGAGTCAGAAAAATGACGAGCGTCTACAAATCCGACGAAGCCGAGCGCGCGGTTCGCGAACGCTATCTAGAAATCTTGAAACACTGGCCCGTGCCCAACCGGCAGCTTCGCGTGCCCACGCGTGAGGGCGAGACGTTCATTATCGCGTGCGGCGATGAAAGCGCCCCGCCGTTGCTGCTCTTGCATGGCAGCATTGCGAATTCGGCGATGTGGATCGGCGACGTTGCGGCCTGGTCCAAACATCTTCGGATTTACGCGGTGGATATGATTGGCGATGCCGGCTTGAGCGCGCCCTCACGCCCGCCCCTCTCCTCCGATGCCCACGCGCTGTGGCTCGACGATGTGCTTCAGGCGCTGTCGCTCACGCGTGTTTCGATGGCCGGCGTGTCGCTCGGCGGGTGGCTCGCGCTCGATTACGCCATCCGGCGGCCCGGGCGCGTCGAAAACCTGGTGCTCGTGTGTCCCGGCGGCGTGGGCCGCGTCAAAGTTGAGGTGGTTCTCAAACTTCTCCCGTTGCAGATGCTGGGCAGCTGGGGCAAACGCAAGGCGAGCGAAGTTGTTCTTGGACGCGCGCCCGCCAATCCGTCACCGGCGCTTCAATCGTTCCTCCAATTCTTTCAACTCATCCAAGAAAACTTCCGCCCTCGCAGGGTCAAGCTGCCCGTCTTCAGTGACGACGCGCTAAAGAGCCTGAACATGCCGGTGCTCGCGATCGTTGGCGGCAAGGACGTGCTCATCGATTCTGACGGTACGAAGCGGCGGCTCGAGCGCAATGTCGCGGGCGTCCAGATCCGCTATATTCCCGAAGCAGGGCACTTCATTCCCGCTCAGACCGCGCCGATCCTCGATTTCCTGTGCCAGCACGCGCTTCGTTAATCTACGATCTTCGGCACGATCACCAGGATCAACGCGTCACCAGCGCTGTTCACGCTGGATTTGCCCACCACCGTCTTTTGGCCTTCGCGAACATCAAGATCTGTATAAATATTGGCCGGAGTTTCCGTACTGTCGATGGTCCTGTTGTCTTTGGTGGTCATAGTAATGCGTGGGCCGTGCAGGTTGAACCCCAGCCCATTGATGTGCACGGTCCTCGGATTCCCCGGAGAGACCTCCAGGCTGCTGAAATTCAGGTGGTACCTCAAGTTGGGGGAACCGGGAAGCATGCCTTCGGTTTCCGTATCCCTGCCGCCGAACGGCCGACCCGTGCGCCCGCGCAGCACCAGAGTATCTGCCAGCTTATAGCCCTTGTAGGAAAACAACCCATGCAACTGCTTCACCGTCGAAGCAAGTTCCTGGGGCACGTCATCGGTTCCCGTCCCCTGCGCAACGCCGGAAATAAGATACACCGTTAACTCCACATCAGGCTCTGCGGAAAGCGGCACATCCAGTTTCTGAATGGCGGCGCTCACGGCAGCCACAACGTCCGGAGACCCGGATACGCCGATCACATGCAGGGAGGAGTCGGCCTTGAAGTTCGCGCTAAACATCGGCTGCAGCAGACCTGCCAGGCGGACCACGTCCGCGTACTTCACATCAATGATCGCTTGCGTGCTCTTGGGTGGCTCCTGACCCCAGGCGGCGACCGCCATCAATAATCCGATTCCCAGTGCTAACTTCATCGTGATCCCTCCTTAATCGACGACCCAATACACAACAACGTCCGGATCGGACGTCAGCATTTTCACCAGCAGCGGCTCGGCGGGCGGCGTACTTCGAGGAACGGACTTCGGCTTACGGCGCACGTAGATCTTTGGCGCCGGTTTGGGAAACGCTTTCACCGTCTCAGTCACACTCGCAGGCGTGGTCTCCGTTCGCGGATGCAGTGACGCTACCACAACGGGTCTGCGCTCGGATGCCTGGTGCGCGATCAACACCAGCAGAGCCGCGGCCGCCGCAGCGGCGATCCAAGGTCGAGCAGGTTGCCGTTTCCTTATCTTCAAGCCCGGCAACTCCGCGCCCCGGAGCGAATGCAACGCCAGCGCGTTCGCGGCCATTTCTTCTTCGAGCGCCCGGCAGTTCGCACAGAATCGCAAGTGATCTTCGACGGATGCGTCCGCATGGCCACCCGCCAAAAGCAACTCAGCTTCCTCACACGTCACTGTTGACACCTCATTGCCTGCTCCTCACATATTTCGCCAATTTCACTCGTGCAGTCGAGATGTGGCTGCGCACGGTGCCTTCTTCTACGCCGAGAATGGCCGCCGTTTCAGCCGTCGAAAGACCTTCGATATCGCGCAATACCACGGTGGTCCGCTCCCGTTCGGATAGAATAGCCAGCCCGTCCATCAACAACCGCCGTCGTTCTGCCAGCGTCAGCGCACGTTCCGGGTTGGGAGCGGGGTCGGCCCGATGCTCGTCCAATTCGATTGCCGGAATCCGCTTCCGGTGATGATCGTTACAAACGTTTACCGTCACCCGGTATAACCACGCTTTGGGATCGCCGTCAATCCGGTCCAGACTCCGGAACAGCCGCAGAAACACTTCCTGGGCCGCATCCTGCGCGTCCTCCAAACGGCCCAGAAGACGGTACGCCGTCCGCAGCACCATGCTCCCATGAGCGCCCACCAACTCCTCAAAAAACCGTCCGCTGGCGCGTTCTCTGGGGAAGATCGGCAGTGTTAGCTCTCCGGCGGTCACTTCACAGGTATATACGCGCGAAGAGCCGGAATCGTTGAGCAGTTTGTTTCGGTCGCGGCCGATTAATTACTGATTTTGTGCTTCTTCAGCCATTGGAATATTTGAGGCCACAAGTCGGAGCCATTGAGCGCGAGAACCGGCGGCTGGCCTTTAGCATTGACCATGTCGGAAGTGCCGTAGAAATCGATCACTCCGGCGATGTTGGCCGCCCCGAGCATCATCCCCGCCATACGTGCCAACTGGCCGCCTTCGTAAGCGCCTACGACGATAATCCGCTTCGGATCCACTTTGTTTTGCGCGGCGTGTTCTCGAAACCACTTCGCTGCATCAAGCACGTCGTCCGCTGAGGCGGCTCGATACTCGACGTTCGCCACCACCAAGCCGTGCCGCACGAATGGTAGACAGTATGGATCAAACATCATCTCCTTGTCAGCGTGGCTCCCGTGGATGACGATCACGCCTGGGCGATCCCCGAGCGCCGGCGCGCTTGACTGCAAAACATCGAGCACGGTTTCCGTATATTTGTCGTAGTGAATGTTCGCGTTGATCTGGTAGTCCAGCGCGAAAGCGAACGGAGCGAGTGCGAGCAATAATGGAGCAAGCGAGCATATGCGAAAGCCGCGTCTCACAATCCTCAGTTTACTCTGCGCGTTTCTGAGCCTCGGTGCGAACGATGTCGGGCCGCCCGTCGGGAGTCCGTTTCCCGGAAACATCAAAAGCGCCATTGGGCCGAAGGGCGCAGTGATCCTCGCAGGCCCGGAATCGCGGGACATCGAACGAAATCGGGAAGCATTCCGAAAACTTGGTTTGGGAGTCGCCGCCGTCCCCTCAAAGATTCATCCCGGCTGGTACGTATTGGACGGCCGCGGCGTCATCGTGGCGAAGTTTCTCGACAGCGATACAGATGGCCGCTATACTCCCGCCGCGATTTTAGTTCATCGCTTCGGATGGACGCCTGACCAACCAACCACCGAAGTGGAAGGCAAACAGATCACGGCGAAAGTCGCGGCCAGCGACGCTACAGTAGCGTCCGGCGATCGCATCGCGCTGACACTCGACCTCGATCTCGACCCAGGCATGCACGTTTACGCGCCCGGCGTCGAAGGGTACATCCCGATCGATTGGAAGATGCAGGAGTCTCCAGACGCAACCGCGCACGCGCCAGAGTTTCCGCGCTCCGAGAAGCTGTTTCTCAAAGCGATCGGCGAAACCGTGCCCGCCTATCGCAACCATTTCCGCTTGACGCGCGATATTACCATCGGCCGCCCGTCCGGCGCTGAGGGGGAATTCACAGTCACGGGCTCGCTTCGCTATCAGGCCTGCGACGATCGCGTTTGCTACATCCCGCAACAGCTGCATCTCGCGTGGACATTGCAATACGCCCATCCGTAGGGCAAGGAATCTTACTCCGGGCGCAGCCAAAACTCGATCCGCATGCCGTCGGGATCGTCCATCCAAATATATTCGGTCACGCCGTCTTGCCAGAACTTGATTCCGCTATTCGAAATTCCACTAGCGTCCAGCTGCGCCTGAATGGTCTGGAGTTCCTTGCGGGTGCGCACACCAAACGCGAGATGATTCAGGCCGACCTTTTCCTTCTCATGCGCGCCGCCCCGCCGGCTCTCGGCGGAACACGTGAAAAAGAGCCGCGTATCGCCCGCCATGTACATCACGTAGTCGTCCTCTTTCAGAGGCTGGCCGAGAAGCGCGCTGTAAAAACGCTCGGTTCTCTCCAGATCCGCCACACGGAAAACCAGATGGTCGACAAAGTTGGGAAAGATCATGAGCTTTGATCAAAACTCTAGCTCCCTGACGATACCCGCGGTGCCTTTCTTCGCATCCGGTTTCACCGCATAATCCACCGCGACGTGGTACGCTTTTTGCGGACCGCAAGCAAAATCGTGCTGCATTTCGCCGGAGTGTTTGATGAGCACACTGCCGGGATCGGGGATCTCGAAAGCCATCGCCGTTTTTCCGGCTAAGATGTGAAACCGCGCGGACACGCCGCTGCAGTCCAGGCGCTGCGCGACGCCTTCCACGTGCGCCATCTGGTCGCCCGGCTGCACGAACGGATTCTTGGGAGCAGCGGCCGTTTCGTGAACTTCGGAAGCCGGCGCGGGACGGCGCGCTATGAACGGCGGCGTGTTGGCTTCCCGAGCCGCAGGCTTAGCTGACGCGGCTTGCGGTGGCGCGTCCAGAGCCCGAAGGATCGAATCTGCCTGCTCAGTCTCCGCCGGTGTCTTCGCCCATTTCTTCGCTGCCTCGGCGCTCTTCCGCGCCTGGTCCAGATCGCCCGTCTTCCAATACGAGTACGCGAGCGCCGAAAAATACCGTGGCGCTTGCTCGGCGCCGATGTTCTTGATCTGGCGCAGTTGCTCGATCGCATCGGCATAGCTTCGCTGGTCCGCCAACAAAAGACCAAGAAACATCCGCGCCTCCACGTAATCCGGCTTCAATTCCACGGCTCTCCGCAGGAACGGCACCACGTCCTTACTTTCTCGACGCTCGAGCGTGGCGTAGTCGTAACACAACTGCGCGTTCTTGGTGCCGGCCGCGTACGCCCGCGAAAAATGCTGCCGCGCCGATTCCTGGTCGCCTGCCTGCCACGCTAAATAGCCCAGCGATTCCTCCGGCTCCGGCTGGTCCGGATGATCCTTCGCCAGTTGTTCGTAGGCCTGCCGCGCCTCCTCCGTTTTATGGACCAAGGACAGCAAGTCCGCCAAAACCAATCCCGACTCGAGAGGCGTCGCTTCCGATACCTGCGGATCCTCGGCCGATTTCTCCAGCTTCACATCGAACAGCGCGCCATAGAATTTGTTGTTTTTGACGTAGCGATCCAGGTCCGCCGCAACTTCCTTCAGCCCCTTGCCATAGACGCTCTGGAAAGCCTGCGCGGTGTCTTGCCCGTTCGCGACGGCCACAACAAATTTGGTGAAATTCGCCGAATAGCCGGGCGAAAGATACAGCATGTGTACCAGGATCCAGCTTTGCGCGTAAAAGATCCCGGCTTTGTCGCGCTCGTTGTACATCGGCGAATTGTGATCCACCGAAGCCAGCACGGATAAATCCAGCCACTTGGAGTTGACCAATGTTTGAACCCGTCCGGGCAGTAAGTCCCCCACCAGTGCCTTATTTCCCCGCGGCCTCAGGCTGGAGTAAACGTCAGCCCATCCCTCGTTCAGCCAGACCGGCAATTTGAGTCCCAGATGTTGAATGATCAGGTGCGTGTATTCATGAATGGCGGCCGGGTAAAGTTCGCTCGATATATCCTGCATCACGATGTAATCGCGGTTTCGCGTGTGTGTGTAGTACGCGGCCGCGCTCTCGCTCATGCGATAAGGTTTGTATTGGCTCTCGGACCGGAACGCGACGATTCGCACCGGAACTTCCGGCGCCCTCTTCGATGCGCTGGCCTGGAGGAAAAAGCTGCGGACCTGCTCGAAGTATAGAATGGCTTCCCGCCCTTTTTTCTCCCCCGCGGTCGTGTATAGTTCGAAATTCGGCGTCTCGAGCTTGGTCCATTGCTCGGCCGCGCTCGCGAGTCCCGGAAATAATAGTGCGCCAAGAATTGCCGATACGATAATTCGTGCCGAAAATTGTTGGGAACGCCGTCGCATAAAAGATAAGGTCAGATGATTCTACGCGACACCGCCGCGTCCATGCAACCTGAATCTAACTCGCGCAGCCGAGACAAGCTGGTAGGACCGGTTTAGTACTCTGCCAGGCCGAAATTAGTACTATGAGTTCTTGGGCGGCGTCCAACGCTTTGCTACGGTAGGACAGGAGAGCAAACGGAATGAAAGTATCAATCATTGGAACTGGTTATGTCGGTTTGACTACAGGCGTGTGCCTGGGCTATCTGGGCCACAAAGTCACCTGCATCGACACCGACGAAAAGAAGATCGGCCTCTTACGCGCCGGCAAAACCCCCATCTACGAGCCCTTCCTCACGGAGTTGATGGCGGCCGCGCAGCCGAATCTCCAGTTCTGCACTGAGTATGAAGGCGCCGTGAAAGACGCCGATGTCATCTTTATCGCGGTTGGCACGCCGCCTTCCCCGGATGGCAGCCCGGACCTGCGCTACTTGAGCGAAGCCGCGCGCGGAATCGGAAAGCACTACGATGGCGATTTCCTGGTGGTGGTGAACAAATCCACCGTTCCGATCGGAAGCGGCAACTGGGTGGGATCGCTGGTTCGCGAAGCCTACGAGCAGCAGCATGGCCGCAAAGCCAACGGACACTTTTCGGTGGCATCCAATCCCGAATTCCTGCGCGAAGGCACTGCGCTGCACGACAGTCTGTTCCCGGACCGCGTGGTAATCGGTTCCGACAACAACCGCGCGCTCGAAACGTTGTACTCGCTGTACCGTCCGATTCTCGATCAAACCTTCGCTCCCCCCACGTACTTGCCGCGTCCGGACGGTGTGGGCGCGGTGCCTCTCATCTCCACCGACTTGGCCTCGGCCGAACTCATCAAGTACGCCGCCAACGCGTTTCTCGCCACCAAGATCTCCTACATCAATGAAATCGGCCAGCTCGCCGGGAAGGTGGGTGCCGACATTTTGCAGGTGGCCAAGGGAATCGGCCTGGATGCCCGCATTGGAACACGCTTCCTGCAAGCCGGTCTTGGATGGGGCGGCTCTTGTTTTGGCAAGGATACAGCGGCACTAGTCGCGACGGCACGGGAATACAACATCGGGATGCCGATTGTCGAAGCCGCGCGCGAGATCAATCGCCGGCAGCGCGATCGCGTCGTCGAAAAGTTGCTGGGCGAACTGAAGATCCTGAAGGGCCGCACCATCGGGCTGCTAGGCCTGGCGTTCAAGCCCAACACGGACGATCTGCGCGAAGCGCCGGCCATCGACATCGCTCGCAAGCTGCTGGACCGCGGCTGTAAGGTAAAGGTGCACGATCCCGTCGCGATGGATCGCTTTGAGCGCGAATATCCGGACCTGGCCGTGGTTTGCTGCCAATCTCCGGAGGAAACCGCTGACGACGTCGACGCCCTGATTCTCGTTACCGAATGGCAGGAGTATCGCGAACTGGATTGGGAAGTCATGGCCAGCCGCATGCGAGCGCCGCTGATTCTGGATGGCCGCAACGCACTTGACCGGCCGCGGCTGGAACGCTTCGGCTTCCGTTATTTGGGAATTGCAGGCTAACGCCTGGGCTGGCTAACGCCCGATGCCGGCGCCCGGGCGGACTTACGCTGCCCGGGCACATTCCCTACGCGACCGATCTCAGGGATGAATGCCGATGGTGACGCCCGTCTGGCTGGACGCCGTACCCACCGAAACGACGATCGGAACGCTGGTCCCCGCCGGAATGCCCGACGGCACCGTCGCGTTTATTTGCATGAACCCTTCGGGCGCACCCGGCGCGTTTCCAGCATATGACACCGTCGCGGGCAGTCCTCCGATCAGTACCGTCACCGGCAAAGGCGGAGGTTGCGGCGAAGCGGTTGTGGCGATCACCCCGTCCACTCCAGGCGGATTGGTCTCGCCTTGACCGGTGGCGTAGATGCTGACCACCGATCCAATTGCCGCGCCGTTGGTGGACGAATTTACGGTCCCGTCCTGATTGACAATCGCGCCTTGGCCGGCCGCGTTCAAAACAAAGATACCGGGCACCGAATCCACCACCCGCAGATCGTCGCCGGCAGAAGCGGTCCCCTTGTACCACACCGTCAGGTTCGTCGAACTCTTGGTGGCCAGTTGATAGGGAACGATCACGTTCACTTGCCCAGCCGAGGTGAACAGGATTGGCGCGATGGCGTCGTCGAAGTACACCTGGGTATCGGACAGGGTGCTGCCGATGGTTCCCGTGGAAGTGGTCCCGGCGCCCGCTGCCGGACCGAGGCCCGACCCGTAAATCGTCACGAACTCACCCGGCGCCACGGGTCCAGCGGCGAAACTCGCACCGTTTACAACCGAAGTAATGTTGGGGCCGCCGGTCGTGACGGTCAAAGTCACTGGAATCGGCAAGGGAGTCACCGAATCGTCTGATGCGCTGACCGTGATGGTTCCTGTGTATTTGTTCGGAGTGAGTCCCGCCGGATTCACCGCAATAGAAAGAGCCAGCGGAGTGGAGCCGCCGGTGGGAGTGACCGAAAGCCAATTGCCGTTGTTCGAGGTCGTGACCGCGGTGGAGAGACTCAAGACCGGGCCCGTCCCGCTCGACACCGTGACGGTTTGCGCCGTCGGCGTGGGAGCTCCTTGCGGGTAGGTGAATGCGACTGAAGTGGGAGCCGCGCTCAGCGTTTGCGGATTAATCACGTTGAGCGTCACCGGGACAAGTTGCACGGATCCCGCAGTGGGCGTGATCGTGATCATCCCCGGATAAGTGCCTATCGCGAGGCCTCCTGAATCGATGGTCACCGTGAGTGTGGCCGGCGTAGTGGCCGCGGTTGGAGTGACAGTCAACCAGTTGCCGCCTTTGTTAGTGGTGGCCGTAACGCTGACGCCAATGGATGCCCCCGACGTTTGCCCCGTTCCCGCCGTAACCTGAATGCTCTGCGTGTTCGGATTCGAGCCGGTCGTTTGTCCCTGGGTCAAATTAATTTGGAGTGGGCTGGCGCTGAGCGCCGGCGCCGCCAGGACGGTCAAGGTCACTGGCACCGTCACCGGACTGTTCGAAGCAGGTGAACTGATCGTCACTGTTCCGCTGTAGGGTCCCGCTTGCAGGTTGGAATAGTTTGTCACCGCGACATTGATAGTCCCGGGCGTGTTCCCGCCCGAATTCTGGAGCGTCAGCCAGCTTCCGCCGGTGGTGGTTGCCGCGAGGCTGGTATACGCCAACAGGCCGCTGCTTCCGGTAATGGAAAGCGCCTGGGGTTGGGGGCCGGTAGGAGATCCCAACTGAACCGTGAAAGCCAGCATGCCGGGGCTCGCGGTCATCGTCTCCTGAACGGTCGGTCCCGTGATCGTGATTGTGAAGTTAGCCGCTGCGGTATCGCCCACGGTATCGGTGCCCGTCAAGGTGAAATTGAAAACACCGACGCTGGTCGGTGTGCCCGTGATCGAAACGGACTCGTCAGGATTTACCGTCAGGCCTAGTCCATTCGGCAGCGATCCGGCGGACACCTGGAACGTGGGATGCGCGCCAAAAATGGAATTGGATGCACCGCTGAATGTGATCGTCTGTGGCGCATAGACCATACCGACAGTGCCGTCCGGGAACGAAGTGTTAGTAATGACGAACGTGGATGACGAGGAGCTAACGGTGACCGAGAAGACCATCGAGGCCGTCGCAGAGCTGTTATCCTGCACGCTGGCGGTGAACGATGTAGTGCCGGTCCCGGTCGGAGCGCCGCTGATCAAACCCGTGGTGGAGTTCAGCGTGAGTCCCGCTGGAAGCGCGCCCGCCGTGATCGACCAGGTATAGGGTGGGTTTCCGCCGTTAGCGGATAAAGTTGCCGAATAAGACTGGTTGACCGTTCCACCTGGCAAGTTGGCCGGCGTAGTGATGGCCAGGGAACCGGGGGTCCCGGAGCCCTGGTTGACGGTGAACGTTTTGCCCGCGATCGTCAATGTACCGACGCGCGCTCCAGTCGTATCCGCACCCACGCTGTAGTCCACCGTTCCATTCCCGGTACCTGATGACCCGGACACGATGGTGATGTAACCCACGTTGCTGGTGGCGGCCCAACCGCAGCTCGCACTCGTGGTGACGTTCACCTTTCCAGCGCCGCCCGTGGCGGCAACCAAACTGGAAGTGGGAGCAATGCTGTATGTGCACGGTGCGCCTTGAGTGACGTCGAGTTGAAAAGCGGCCGTACTCTGGTAATCGCCGACGTTCGCCGCAAGCGCGTTAATACTGCCCGCCGCCCCGGTGATCACCAGATCGCAGGTCGCAAGACCCGAGGAGTTGGTGAGAACCAATCCTTGTGGACCATTGCAGTGCGCTGCCGGCGGTTGCGCCTGATTATTGGCGTTGATCATCTGGACCCCGACGTTCGGAATCGGGTGCCCCGCCTCCTCGCCGAGACCGGCCAGAACCTTCACCTGCACGGCGCCCGGAAGTGTACCTCCGGTTGCGCCTGTCAGCACTGCGGGTAGCGCTGGCGCAACCAACTGGAAGTAGGGTGGCGCTCCGTAATATGGCACGGTGGTCACGAAAAAGGTGACGCTGCCGTAGGTGGAAGTCGCCGTGACCGTAGAGGAAAAAAAGGAACCTTCCGGTTGCAGCACGGCGCCTATGAAGAATGCGCTCGCTTGCCCGTTTGCATCGGTCACCGAGTCCGCATTGGGAGTGCCGCCGGATTCTGCCGGAGCTACAGTCCACGTGATGGGGACGCCCGGGACCGGCTTTCCATTCGCGTTGTTGGCTTGCACCACCAGCGGGTTAGTAGTGAGAGCCTGTTGGCCCTGTATTTGTCCGTTACCAGAGACCAGCACCAGGCTTTGCGCGTTGGCAAAGCAGGCTAGGAAGGCTGAGAGAACTAGGAAGAATATGGCACGAGTCATGAGAGTTCTATCGGTCGTGTGGCAGTTCACAATAATAATCTCGATTCAGGAAAAGCACGAATGGCGGGCGCGGGATTCCATAACTCTATCACATCAGACAACCTCTGAGACAACCCAGGCCGGACTGGCACTATTTCGCCGTGAAAGACCAAAGCAGTTCACCCAGTACTTACCCCGGTGGTTCCCCCAGCAGTTCAATGGATGCCGTCGCGCGTCAGCGGGCTATTGACGCCGCCCTGAGTCAAATGGACAAGCAATTCGGCAAAGGCTCGGTGCTTCGGCTCGGGTCCCGCACCGTTCTGCCCGTTGCCGTGATCTCCAGCGGTTCCATCTCGGTGGATGCCGCGTTGGGAGTCGGCGGCTTCCCGCGCGGCCGAGTGGTCGAAATTTTTGGGCCGGAGTCCTCCGGCAAAACCACCATGGCGTTACAGGCCATCGCGCAGGTGCATCGCGCCGGCGGAACAGCCGCGTTCATCGATGCCGAACATGCGCTGGACGCCGGGTACGCCAAGAACCTGGGTGTAGACGTGGACAACCTGATCATCTCGCAGCCGGACTATGGCGAACAGGCGCTCGAAATCGCGGGGGCGCTCATCGGCTCCGGCGGCATCGATGTGGTGGTGGTGGATTCGGTGGCCGCCTTGGTGCCGAAAGCTGAGTTGGATGGCGAGATGGGCGACAGTCACATGGGATTGCACGCGCGGCTCATGTCGCAAGCCCTGCGTAAACTGACCGGCACGGTGGCGCGGACCAATACGCTGCTTATCTTCATTAATCAGGTGCGTGAGAAGATCGGCGTAATGTTCGGTAATCCTGAGACCACTACCGGGGGCCGTGCGCTGAAATTCTATTCTTCGGTGCGCGTGGAAGTGCGTCGCATGGCCGCGATCAAAGACGGCGAGAAAGTTGTCGGCAACCGAACCAAGGTCAAGATCGTCAAGAATAAGGTCGCCGCGCCATTTCGGGAAGCGGAAGTTGACATTCTATTCGGTCAGGGAGTCTCGCGCGAAGGCGATCTCCTGGATCTGGGCGTCGCTCAGGAACTTGTGGAAAAGAGCGGCTCCTGGATGAGCTACGGCGGCCAGCGCATTGGCCAAGGGCGTGAAAACGCGCGAACGTTTCTGTTAGCTAACCCGGAGATGGCCGAGCGTTTGGATTCCGAACTTCGCGTTCGGCTGGGTTTGACCAACGGCGCAGCCGAACCGCGCGGCGCGTCGAGCGAAACGTTAGATCTGGCGCAAACCGCCCGCACCGCATGAATTCGGGCTTTCGAGCGTCGCAATAGCGTCAAAAGCCCATTCCATCGGCTCCCCGAACGTGCTAGGCTCAGAAAGCTGAGAAAAAACGCAGATTTGGAGCATTCTTCTCTTTACAAGCGGGTTGGCATCCCGTATGATTTGGTAGAAACAATTCGGTGCGGTTATGTTTTGGCAAGCTGGCGCCGGAAATTGGAAGAACCATACAAGGAGAAGTAAATGGCAGCAGCAACAAGGTTGACGCAGACGCAAGTAATCAAGGAACTGGCCGGAGCCACCGGTACCACCACAAAGGTAGCCAAGCAGTTCGTTATCAGTTTCTCTGAATTGGCCGTTCGCGAGACCAAGAAGAACGGCGTGTTTGTTATCCCCGGCATTGGCCGTCTGGTGCGCGTGGATCGCAAAGCGCGCCTGGGCCGCAATCCCGCCACCGGCGAGACGATCAAGATTCCCGCCAAAAAAGTGGTGAAGTTCAGGGTTGCCAAGGCCGTGAAAGACGCGATTGTACCTCCGAAGAAAAAGGCGTAGTTTTTCGAGCGCTCGAAAAAACAAAAACCCCCGCGTATGGTGTCGCGGGGGTTTTGCTTTTCTAAAGTCGATTTGGTCCGCTCAACTTGCGAGCGAGTCCTGGAAGCCTTACGCTACTTCTTTGCGTCGACGTCTTGCTGTTCGTCTTTTACAGCGTTCTTAAAGTTCTTGATGCCTTCGCCTAAACCTTTCGCCAACTCTGGAAGCTTCTTTCCGCCGAAAAGCAGAACGGCGACAACCAAAATCACCAGGAGTTCAGGTAAGCCAATGGACTTGAGCATGCGGCCTCCTTATATGGACACATCTTATTGTAGGGACCAGGGTTTCTCCGAGTCAAGCCAACAGGCCCCCGGCGGGAAACCAAGCTGAGCCCGTTACACCCCGTAACATGAAATACTTGAACCCGACCAAGGCGCTCTGATATACATAACGTTCACCTCATGTGGCAGCACAACTACACACCAATCCACGGAAGCCTTCTCGCGTCTTCGGTTGTTGCCGCGTTGCCTATATTCGTTCTGCTCTTCCTGCTGGGCGTTCGGCGGACGCCGGCCTGGATCGCGGCGGTCTCAGGCCTCGGCACCACGGTGCTGGTTTCGTTCTTTCTGTATGGCATGCCAGTGGAGCGAATCTTCTCGGCCGCGGCGTATGGAGCCGCCTACGGATTATTCCCCATCGGTTGGATCGTGATTTGGGCGCTGTTCCTGTACCGCCTGACGCTCGATACCGGAAAATTTGAAGCGATTAAACACTCGCTCCGCAGTTTGACGCGCGACCCGCGGCTGCAAACGCTGCTGATCGCGTTCGCTTTTGGCGCATTTCTCGAAGGCGCCGCCGGATTCGGAACGCCTGTAGCTGTTGCCGCCGCGATGCTCGCGGGCCTCGGGTTCTCACCGTTTCATGCCGCCGCTATCTGCCTGCTGGCCAATACCGCGCCGGTCGCGTTCGGGTCCATCGCGATTCCCATTGTCACGCTGGCCGGCATCACTGGCCTCCCGTTGATGCGCTTGAGCGCGGGCGTTGGCCGCATGTGCGCGCCGGTCTCGTTGATCGTGCCGGCCTATCTCGTGGTGGTGATGGGCGGCTGGGGCGCGCTGGCCCGCGTCTTCCCGGCGGCGCTGCTGTGCGGCGTAACATTCGCCGGATTGCAATTCGCCATTTCCAATTTCGTCGGCCCGCAACTCACCGATTTGATCGCTTCGCTCTGCGCGCTCGGCGTGCTGGTGGTGCTGTTCCTGTTTTGGAAGCCGAGCGACAAGGAGAAGTACGAACTCAGCGCGGCCGCCAAGGCCGCCGATACGGAGCACCATTCGATCGGACAAGTGTTCCTGGCCTGGAGCCCCTATCTGTTGCTTGTGATCTGCGTGCTGTTGTGGGGCTGGGCGCCGATGCAAAAGCCCCTGAATTCGGTCAGCATCCCGATCGCCTGGCCGGGCCTGCACAATTTGATCGCGCGCATTCCTCCGGTGACCGCCAAGGTCTCGCCCTACGCCGCCATCTTCAACCTGAACTGGCTGTCGGCTTCGGGAACGTCTTGCATGATCGCGTGCATCTTGTCGTGTTTCGCGCTGCGGGTGCCCCCGGTGCGGGCGATCAAGATCTTCGCGAGCACCATGCGCCAGCTCACGTTTTCGCTCATCACGCTGGCCTGCGTGCTCGGATTGGCATTCCTGATGAACTACTCCGGCGCCACTGGAACGCTCGGGCTCGCGTTCGCGGCCACCGGCGCGTCGTTTCCGTTCTTCAGCGCGATTCTTGGCTGGCTGGGCGTGTTCCTGACAGGTTCCGACACCTCGGCCAACGCGCTGTTCGGCAATCTGCAAGTGGTGACGGCGTCGAAGCTCGGCTTCAATCCGGTGTTGATGGCGTCGGCCAATTCCGCCGGCGGCGTGATGGGCAAGATGATCAGCCTGTCGAGCATCGCGGTGGCCGCGGCCGCTACTGGGATGGCGCCGGATGAAGAAGCCAAGCTGTTCCGCTTCACGCTGAAGCACAGCGCGCTACTGGCGTGCATTATCGGCCTGATCGCGCTGTTCTATACGTATGTTGCGCCCGGTTTACAACCATAGATCTCACTGATCGTCGCTCTTGGTAGCGGCGGCTGGGATGGAGGTCACGGAAATTGTCTCGTGCCCGTTCGGCTGCATCCGTACTGCCACCCCTTGCTTCTCGAACGGCTTGCGATAATCCGGGTCTTGCGGCGCTCCCACCGGCACGTCTTCCCACGCGAAGACTTTGTAATCGCCCGGCGCAACGTCCTTGATCTTGAACTCGCCTTTCTCGTCGCTGAATCCGGTGCGGGCGAGATCGATGCGGCCCAGGTGATCGCCGTAAGGAATTACGGTGACGCGTGACCGCACCACGGGATCGCCTTTGGCGTTTGCGACCGAGCCTTCCACCAGACCCATGTCGGCGCCGAGGATGATCGTGAGCGGATCGTGCCTCGACGCCAAGTCGATGCGCCGGTCAGCCAGTTGTTTGTCCCCCATGCGAATCGCTTTCAGATACACTCCCGGCCTCCGGTTGATCACGACGTCGTAGACCGCCGGAGGAGCATTCTTCAACAAGAACGAACCATCCGGTTTCACCTGGGAGGTGAAGTTGCCGATCATCGGTCCCGAATGGGTCGGCTGCAGATTGACGCGCAGCGTCTCGAGGCCGTTGAACGCGCCGCCTTCCACGCGGATCGATCCCGTGATGTCGGCGGCAGGCTGAAAGCTCAACGCGCCCGCATCGACATCGGCATTCACCACGTCCACGGGCAGTCGAGCATAAGCCGGCTGCTCACCTTCCGCTTGCCGGATGGCGACAACTTCGTAGGAACCAGGCGACACCGAGGTAAAGACAATGCCGTCCGAGGAGAAGGAGACGGACTGGCCGGGCATAAATCCCTGAGCGCCCATGAGGAAAACAGGAGTGTTCGTCCCCGGCGCGTTGGGTTCGAGGAAGTGAGCTCGAATTGTATAGGTCCCGCCCGATTGCAGCCGGATATCGATGCCGCGTACTTGAGCGCCGGCGCGCAACACGATCGGCGCCGCGTGAGCCTCATCGGCCGCGCCCGGGTAATACGACGAGATTGTTTCGGGCTGGCCGGCTCCTTTTTGGCGAAAGTGGGTGGCTTTCAAGTACAGAGTCCCCGCGCGAAGCCCGAACAGGCGGAAGTCGCCGTTGTCGTTCGTTTGGACCTGATCGAAATCTACCAGCCGCTTTCGGCCGTTCGAATACGTGTAGCGCATCGCATTGACGCTGGCGCCGCGCACGGGATCGCCGTCAGAATCCAACACTCGACCAGTGATCACTGCGAGCGGTGTGAGCTGGATGGTGACGGCAGGGACTGGCTGTCCGTTTTCTACTTTGATGTTCGGCGGCGGTGCTCCCGTGGCGCCGGCAGCTCGCACGAAGTAGCCGGAGTGTTCGGCGATGACGGCGTATTCGCCGGGCGCAACATCGGAAATGGAAAAATGCCCGTTGCTGTCGGTCTCATCGGCGTAGCTCAGTGCGTGCTCTTGGTCGTGCGCGCGCAGGATGACCGTGGCCTTTCGCACAGGTTCGCCGGTAAGAGCATTCACGACGCTGCCTTCGACACGAGGAGGTACGACAGGCGCGGCTGGTGCGGACGCCGGAGCGGAAACTTGCTGGGCCAGAAGCATGGCGATAGTCACGATCGAGATCATGGCAGCTTGCTCCGCTCCTTCTCCATGTCTTCAGCGGTGATGACGTTCAGTTGCACCGAAGCTTTGTCTTTCGGCCCGATAGTGACTGCGACGCTGCGGCTCTCGAACGGTTTTCGGAATTCGGCGGATTGCGTGCTGTCTTGCGGATCGCTCTCCCAGGCAAAGACTTTGTACTCGCCCGGAGCAACGTCGGGGATTTTGAAGTTGCCCGCGGCATCGGTACTCATGCGTTTGAGCAGGTCGTCGCGTCCGTCGTATTCTTCCGCCGGTGCGAGCGTCACTTGGACTCCGCCCGCGGGTTGGCCGCTCGCGTTCTCCACCATTCCATCCACCTCGCCGCCATCCGCGCCCAAGAGGATGTTCAGCGCCCCGCTTGCGCCGTTGGAGAGATCGATCTCGCTATTTTTCACTTCCTGGTCGCCGAAGCGGATCGACTTCACGTATTTGCCGGGCGGAACGTTGAACACTTGAAGATGGCAAAGTTCCGGGGGAACATCGGTGATGGTGAATTTCCCATCGGCGCCGATGTGATCGCCACCGCGGACGTTAGGCTGTGACAAAGAAATCTGAAGGTCCAGTTTGCCGGGCTGCGAGCCTTCCACCGTGACTGTTCCAGAAACGTTCACCAGAGGCTTCTGTACCAGCGACACGCCGTTTACGTCCGAGTCCGCGATCCGGACCGTCTGGTGAGTGGAGAAGGCATTCTCTCCGGGAACGAATCGCATATGCGAGACCACGTAGGAGCCGCTCGCCAACCCCCGCAGCTCAAAACTTCCGTCGGCTTGCACGCTCGACTGCGATAAACCTGCTCCGAAGTTCGATCCCGAAATTTCAGCCATGACCCGGTCGTTCGCGTCGAGCTTGCGGGCAGTAACGTCGCTCACGATTCCGCGGATGTGATAGGCGGGCATCTTGCGCAGGCGGAAATCGATGTTGGTTACATGAGCGCCGGGTGCGACGTCGAAGGCTGTAGCTTGGGCGGCTTCGCTCGCGTTGGGGTAGAAGACAAGTGGATAAGCTTCCTCGGGATGGCTCCAGCGCGTGTGCGGCGGAATGTTCCAGTTCAGCAGCGTCATCACGCGGATGTAGTAGCGGCCGGGCGGCAGATTGAGCGCTTCGAATTCTCCGAGGTCGTTCGACTGGGCGGATGCGGCCTGGTTGAGTTGCTTGGGGCCCTGGTTATAGACGTAAGTCAGCACCGAGACATCGGCCCGAACGATGGGATCGCCGTCGTCATCCAGCACGTGGCCGCTCAGGGTCGCGAGCGGCAGCAACTTCAGGGCGACATCTTGCACGTGCTGCTCGTCGGCCACAGTGACTTGCGCCGAACGTACGAGCGGGCTGCTTTGGCTGCCGAGGTATCCGTCTCGATCGGCCGCTAGAGAATAGGCGCCGGGATTGACGCCGTCAAATTGGAAGTGACCCACCGCATCGGTCGTTGCGGTGCGGTTGTTGCCGTGGGATTTCGTGTCTTCGAGAGTGACGACGGCTTTCTTCACTGGCTCGTTCGTGACGGAGTTGGTAACGACGCCTTCGATGCTGCCAGGCTTGGCGGCGGGCGCTTGCGCGCGGACGGTTCCGGTCATGAGCATTAAAGCCGGAAGAATCGCCGCGAACTTCATGACGGTTGCCTTTAATTTTCGCGCAAATGATGGAGCAATAGGGCGTTGATGCGGTCGGGATATTGGAGCGACGCGCCGTGCGAGGCGTCCGGGATTTCGACGAATCGCGCACCGGGGATGGCTGCGGCCATGGCTTTGCCGATTGCAACAGGGGCGATACGATCGTGCTCGGCGCTGACTACCAGGGTCGGCAATCCGGCGAGTTCGTGCAGCCGCGGCGTGGCGTTGTAGCGAACCATAGCCGGAAGTTGCTTCATCACGACTGGCGGCTGATCAGCAAGGTCGTGGCCAAAGAGCGGGGCGAGTTCGGAAGCCAGGGTCACATGATTGGCCTCTCTTAGCGCTGAGGGCGGCATCACGATTTCGAGAAACGCTTTACGGCGCTGCGGCCGGGTCCCGATGCGAGTGCGCAGGCCGGTCCACATCATCCACGGGGTGAGCCGCGTGGCGTCGCGACCGTGCGGGAACGAGCACAGCAGTGACAAACTTCGCACACGTTCGCGGGCCGAGAGCGCGGCGTGGAGCGCGATGAGTCCGCCCATGGAGTGGCCGACCAGATGCGCCGATGCCCAGCCCTGCGCGTCCATGAGCGCGAGCGTGTCTTCGGCCATTTGTTCCAGAGTGAGCCGGGTTCCGAGCGGTTGGCTGCGGCCCAGGCCGCGATTGTCGAACCAGAGGCATTCGTAGTGTGGCGCGAGCGCGCTGATTTGCGGAGCCCAAGCGCCGCCGTGGACGCCGACGCCTTGGATAAGGACGACGGGCGGTCCGCTGCCCTGGATCTGGTAGGCGAGGTGGCAGCCTTTGTGGAGGACTGGCCGGAAGCGGGATTGGGTTCGTTTGGTAATTTCGGTATGCGGCACGGTGAGGGGCTCCGGGGCTTGGGTGGCGACCGATTTCAATTTTAGACTATGGTGGCGGCGATGATTGTGGTTCCAGCGAGCGGCTCGGTAGCCCTGAGCGTAACCCTAGGCATCTGCGATGCTTTCGGTCGTAGATATCTATCTACTTGACAACTAGATACATCCGGCGTGATTATGGATGTAGGACTGTTCCGGTCCCAGATCGGATTTTCGATGCTGAAGCTCACCAAGAAAGCCGACTACGGGCTCATCGCTCTCAAGCACCTGGCGATGAATTCGCCCACGAGTTCCAGCGCGAAGGAAATCGCCGAGACTTACGGAATCCCGGCGGCGCTGCTCTCGAAGATCCTGCAGAAGCTGGTGAAGAACGGATTCCTGCAGTCCGAGCATGGGACTAATGGCGGCTACAAGCTGGCTCGGGACCCGCGCGACATCACGGCCTACGAAGTGATTCGCACCATCGACGGGCCGGTGTTTTTGACGGCCTGCTTCACCGAGCATGGCTATTGCTGCCACACCGATAAGTGCATTGTGCGCGACCCGTTGCAGAAGGTGCACGAAGGAATCTTGCGCTTATTGGCGAGCATCAGCATCTCAGATATGTCGGCGGATTCTCCGAAGGGCGAAGGCGAAGATCCGTTGGCCAAGGCTGGCGACCGATTGTACGATTTAGCCGCTCCGCCGGCGACGATGTGATGAAGGACGGGAAAATGAAACTGCCGATTTACATGGATTATCACGCGACCACGCCGATGGACCCGCGCGTGTTCGAAGCGATGAAGCCGTATTTCCTGGAGACGTTCGGGAACGCCGCCAGCCGCAATCACAGCTTTGGCTGGGAAGCGGAGGAAGCCGTTGAGAAATCGCGCAAGCAGATCGCGAGCCTGATCGGCGCCACGGCCAAGGAAATCGTGTTCACCAGCGGCGCGACGGAATCGAACAATCTCGCGCTGAAGGGCGTGGCCGAGATGTACGCCGAGAAGGGCAACCACATTATCACGGCGGCCACCGAGCACAAAGCGATCTTGGATACCTGCAAGCGCTTGGAGAAGCACGGCGTGCGCGTGACGTACCTGCCGGTGCAGACCAACGGTCTCGTGGATCTGGAGCAACTGCAGGCGGCTATCACCGACAAAACGATCCTCATCAGCATCATGTATGCGAACAATGAAATCGGTGTGATCCAGCCGATCGCGGAACTCGGCAAGATCGCGAAGTCGAAGGGGATTTTGCTGCACACCGATGCGACGCAAGCCGTAGGCAAAGTGCCGGTGAACGTGATCAAGGACAACATCGATATCATGTCGCTGAGCGGCCATAAGATGTATGGGCCCAAGGGCGTCGGCGCGCTGTATGTGCGTCGCAAAGGCCCGCGCGTGCAGCTCACTGCGCAGATGGATGGCGGCGGGCATGAACGCGGTATGCGATCGGGAACATTGAACGTTCCGGGCATCGTCGGATTGGGTGAGGCGTGCGCGTTGTGCCAGGCCGGCATGCCCGAAGAATCGAAGCGCATGGCGTACCTGCGCGACAAGCTGAAGGACAAGCTGCAATCCGAGTTGGATGAGACGTACATTAATGGCACGATGGAACATCGTTTGCCGAACAATCTGAACATCAGCTTCGCGTATGTGGAAGGCGAGTCGCTGTTGATGGGTATCAACGATATTGCGGTTTCGAGCGGCTCGGCGTGCACGTCGGCGACTTTGGAACCGAGTTACGTGCTGAAGGCGCTGGGCGCCGGCGACGATCTGGCGCACTCGTCTATCCGCTTTGGTCTCGGCCGGTTTAATACTGAAGAAGAAGTGGACTACGTCGCGGCTAAGGTCATCGACGTGGTGAGGAAACTCCGCGAACTATCGCCGCTCTATGAGATGGCGAAAGAGGGCATCGATTTATCGAAGGTCCAGTGGGCCGCGCATTAAGATAAGGACAGAAGAGGATACCAACATGGCTTATTCCGACAAAGTAATCGACCATTACAATAATCCCCGGAACGTCGGCTCGATGGACAAGAGCGATCCGAACGTCGGCACCGGCATGGTAGGCGCGCCGGAATGCGGCGACGTGATGAAGCTGCAGGTGAAGGTGAATCCGGAGACCGGCATCATCGAAGACGCCAAGTTCAAGACGTTCGGGTGCGGCAGTGCGATCGCGAGTTCGTCGCTGGCGACGGAATGGCTGCGCGGGAAAACCGTCGACGAAGCGCTCGAAATAAAGAACACCGACATCGTCAACGAGCTGAGCCTGCCGCCGGTGAAGATTCACTGCTCGGTGCTGGCTGAAGACGCGATCAAGGCCGCCATCGGCGACTACAAGGCGAAGGCCGGTAAGACTGAAGCGGTCACGTCTCAAGTTGCATCTAAATAGGCGATGGTTACCGTAACACCCAAGGCCGTCGGCAAGATCCGCGAGCAGTTCGCCAAGCATGGCGTCCAGGGAGGACTGCGTCTGGGCGTCCTGGGCGGTGGATGCAGCGGCCTGAGCTATCTTTTCAAGTTTGATGTGAAGCCGCGGCCCACTGACACGGTCTATGAATTCGAGGACGTGAAGGTTTTCGTGGATCCGAAGAGCATGGTCTATCTGAACGGCATGACGTTGGATTGGAAAGACTCGCTGATTCACTCCGGCTTCGAGTTCGACAATCCGAACGCGAAGAAAAGCTGCGGCTGCGGAACGTCATTTTCCGCATGACCTTCTCGGCGTGAGCGATTTCTACGAGATTTTCGGTCTTCCGCGGAGTCTCAATCTCTCGCTGGATGACCTGCAACAGCGCTTCTATTCACTGAGCCGCGAACTGCACCCCGATCGATTTATGCGCCAGCCGGAAGCCGAGCGGCAGAAGGCGCTGGATATGTCGTCCGCGCTGAACGATGCATATCGGACGCTGAAGGATCCCATCAAGCGCGCGCAATATTTGCTCGGGTTGGAAGGCTTCGACGTTGGCGAGCAGCGTTCGAAGGATGTTCCGCCGGAGTTGCTCGAAGAAGTGTTCGAGTTGAACATGGCGCTGGAAGAAATGCGTGGCGGGGACGATTCGGCGCGGCCGCAATTGGAGCAGGCCGAGAAGAATTTCGCGGGGATGCTGGCTGGGTCCGATCAGGAGTTGGCGGCGCTATTTGCCAAGTACGATGCCGCGCCATCGCGTGACGTGCTCGGCGAAATCCGCAATGTCTTGAACCGTCGAAAATACATCTCTAACCTGGTGTCCGAGGTTCAGAAAACACTCGAGACCAGCCACCAACAACCAACAACCAGCAACTAACATGGAAATTGATTTCACATCCACCGGTCATATTGTCGGAATTGATCTGGGAACCACCAACAGCCTGGTGGCGTTCATGGATCTCACCGGACCTCGGATTATCCCGGGCGCTGATGACGACAAACTGGTGCCGAGCGTCGTTTCCATCGCGCCGAATGGCGAAGTGGTGGTCGGGAATCCGGCGCGCGAGCTGTTGATGACGCAGCCCGAGCGTTCGGTGTATTCGGTGAAGCGGCTGATGGGGCGCGGGCTCGCCGATGTTGGCGAAGAGCTGAAGCTGTTTCCGTTTCACATCGCGTCCGGCAGCGAATCCGTGATCCAGCTCCAGCTGGGCGATCGCACGTTCACGCCGCCCGAGATTTCGGCCATGGTGCTGCGGCAGTTAAAGCAAAATGCCGAGGATTATTTCGGCGTTGCGGTGGATAAAGCCGTGATCACGGTTCCGGCTTATTTCAACGATGCCCAACGTCAGGCGACTAAGGACGCGGGGCGCATCGCAGGCCTCGAGGTTTTGCGCCTGGTGAATGAGCCGACCGCGGCGGCGCTCGCCTATGGCTTGGACAAGCGCGAGAACGGGATCGTCGCGGTGTATGACTTTGGTGGCGGCACGTTCGACATCTCGATCCTAAAACTCCATGACGGCATCTTCGAGGTCTTGGCGACCAACGGTGACACGCATCTGGGCGGCGACGATATCGACAATTTGCTGCTGCGCATCGCGCTCGAAGATGTGGCTAGCGAGTGGGGCGCGGATTTGTCGGGAGATCCCGAAGGCGTGCAGCGGTTGCGGCGCGCGGTGATCCAAGCCAAGGAGCGGCTCTCGTTTGTTCCCGCGGCTGCGATCGAGCTGGAGTATCACGGAAAGAAATATCAACGCGAGATCGATCGGGCGCTGTTCGACAAATTGATTACGCCGATTATCGATCGCACGCTCGGGCCTTGCCGGGCTTGCATCAAAGACGCCGGCGTGGCGGTGGATCAGATCGACGAAGTCGTCATGGTGGGTGGATCGACGCGGATTCCGCTGGTTCGTTC
>DATHMO010000337.1:0-10859 GCA_035486995.1 Bryobacteraceae bacterium | reverse complement strand
TTAGAATGTGGTGGCCAGGGACGGAATCGAACCGCCGACGCCAGCCTTTTCAGGGCTGCGCTCTACCAGCTGAGCTACCTGGCCCGAGACAACACACCATTCTAACAGACGATCACGCCTGTTGCAGTTCTTCGAGCTTCGCTCCAGTGGTGCGCTCGACGTCCGCGTGCAGGCTCGCGCCGTGCGAATCCATCGTGACGATGGCCGCGAATTTGTTCACGCGCAGATGCCACATGGCTTCGGGGATTCCGAACTCGATCAGGTTCACTCCCAGCACCTTTTCCACTGTCCGCGCATAAAACTGTGCCGCGCCGCCGATCGCATTGAGATACACCGCGCCCGACGTTTGCAAGGCCGCCAAAGTCTTCGGACCCATGCCTCCTTTACCGATGACCGCGCGCACTCCGTACTTCTCGATGATCGTCGCCTGGTACGGCTCCTCGCGGCTGCTTGTGGTTGGACCGGCAGCCTTCACCACCCAGCCGTCGCCTTGCTTGAGCATCACGGGGCCGCAATGGTAAAGGATGGAACCGTGCATGTCCACAGGAGGCGCGTTCTTCATCAGGTGCGCATGCACCGCGTCGCGACCGGTGAACACCTCGCCCGAAATGAGAACCACATCGCCGACGCGCAATGCCCGGACTTGCTCCTCGGAAACCGGGGCGGTGAGCACCACTTCGCGGCCGGTCAGCGGGAAGCCCTCCGAACGCGCCATGCGTTGGACTGCACGATCGGGATCCCTATACAACCAACCCGTGATTGCGCCGCTCGAAGCATCCAAGCGAACACCCAAACGGCGGAACGCCCAGCAATCGTACGCCACCGAAATGAAATAGCTCGCGGGCAGGCGATTGGCCGCGCAAATCTTGCAACCGATCAGCGATACCTTGCCGCCAAATCCCATCGCACCGACGCCAATGCGATTGGCCTCATCCATAATTTCGGCTTCGAGCTTCGCCAGCTCGGAAACCGGATTCACGTCGTCCAACGTGCGGAACAGTTGCCCCTTGGCTAAGTCATATCCGTGTGCGCGATCGCTGCCGATACAAACTCCCACCGCGCCCGGCGCACAACCCTGTCCTTGCGCCTGCCACACCGCATGCAGAATGCACTTGCGTACGCCTTCCAGATTACGATCGGCGCGGCCCAGGTGCTCCAACTCCATCGGCAGCGAGTATTGAATGTTCTTGTTCTCGCACCCGCCGCCTTTCAAGATCAGCTTCACTTCGATCTCGTCCTCTTCCCACTGCTCGAAGTGAATCACCGGCGTCTCGATTCCCAAATTGTCTCCGCTATTTTTTCCGGTCAGCGAATCCACCGAATTGGGCCGCAGCTTGCCGCGTTTTGTCGCCTCCACGACGGCTTCACGAATCGCGCGTTTCACTTGAAGCTGGTTGACGCCCACCGGTGTGTGGACGATGAACGTCGGCATGCCCGTGTCCTGGCAAATGGGCCCGGAATCTTCCTGCGCCATGTCGATATTGGTCGCGATGATCCCCAGAGCCTGCGCGGCCTGGGTGCCGGAGATCTCGGCTTCCAACGCCACTCCCATCGCGGCGCGAACATCGGGAGGCAGGTTCGTGGAAGTCTCGGTGATCAGCTCGATCAGACTGTCCTTCAAGAATGTCATCAGTTCTAGAGTAGCGTGCTAGTTCTTGCAGACAAAGTTGCTAGCGTCGTTCGAATCGCCGTGGCCCATGTACTCGGCATGCTGAGGATACGGGCACAATGGACGGCTGCGGCCTGGGAAATCGTGACCGGTGGCGATCACGCGATCCGGCGCAACACCTTTCTCCACCCAATCCACAACGGCGCTCAGCATATCGAACTGGTCTAGCGTCGCGCTTCCACCCTGACAGTGGCCCATGCCGGGGACAAAATAGAGGCGGCTCCAGGATGCAGCGGAACCATTGCTGGTTTCGTCCGCCATTTTTTCGTAGTAGCGCAGAGTCTCGAGCGGCGAAAACCAGGGGTCGCTCAGGCCGTGATAGAACAGCAGCTTTCCTCCGTGTCCCGAGAAACTGCTCAGATTCGTCCACAAACTATCTCCGAGACGCGCGGTTTGATCGGCATCCACGCGGGCCGCTTCGCGATCAGTATCGAAGTGTGTGAAATCGGCGCCGGTCTGAACGGGGATGACGGGGCCGCCGAGCAACCCGGGGATTCCGCCGACGTCGGCGATCCCAGCATCAAAGGGAAAGCCGGGATAGATGGCGTCTCCGTGCGATGATTTCGGACCAGCGAAAGCCTTCTTCAAAACATCCGCCTGGGCGCGCGTCAGGCAGCCCTCGGCCTTGGCCCCAGCGCAAACCAGCGCCGCCGGGTCGAAATCGCAGGCGCGCTGGTTGAAAATCATTCCGTCTTTCAAACCGTCCTTGGCGTCGCAGGCTTGGAGTACGGAGCTGACGATCAGCTTGCGATCCGAATCGGAAAAAGTCTTCTTCGGATCGGGCTTATCACTCGCATCCTTGGGCGCCGCTTGATCAAACTCGGCCGTGATGAACCCCAGCGCGAGATTGGAATGCCCGGTGCGAATTGCCGGATCGCCTGAAATGATGCCGTCGAAATATTCTGGATACCGCTGCGACATGATCATCGCTTCGCGGCCGCCGGTGGAGCAGCCGTCAAAATAAGAATGCTCGGCGGCACGCCCGTAGTAGGACGCGATCATCTGTTTCGCCAAAGGCGCAACTTTTCCGATGGCCACGTAGTAAAAGTTGAGGCTGGCCTCTTGATCGCGAAAGAAGCTTCCGTCAAAGACCGAGCCTTTGTGTCCGCTGTCGGTGGTGACCACGGCGAATCCACGGGCGAGAGCGGGCATGTCGCCAGCCGCCTGTGAACCGAGAGGCAACGCGACGTTCCCGTTCAACCCGCCGCCACCCTGAAATAGAAATCGCCCGTTCCACTCATCGGGCAGTGCGAGCGCGAAACCGATGCCGTATGGTTTTCCGTCCACTCCGGTGCGCTGATCCATCACTCCCTCGACGTGGCAGAACGCAGGCACCGCGACCGGGATCGTTCCCGGAAAATTCGGTGAGATCCGCAACGTGCCCGGCGCGGCTGCGGGTGTGGCGTCGGCCTTAGTGATTGCCAGCTTGACACCAGGCGCTTGGTACTTCAGCATGTCGGCGCAGGGAATTCGAGCCAGGGCAAACGGCGCAGCCACAGCCAGGAGAAGACACAGGGATGGGATTTCTCTCATTGCCGAGCCATTGTATACTCGATCCTGCATGCAATACCACCCGCTCGGTCTCGCCGCTCTCTTGATGGTCTCTCAGGCCTTCGCGCAGCCTCCCACTGTTACGTCGCCCGAGGTTGCTTCGGATCGGCACATCACCTTTAGGATTCTCGCACCCAAGGCGCAGCAAGTCCGGCTATTCAGCACCGACATTTTCGGGATGGCGCTGACCGGCGACATGACGAAGGCGGAAACCGGCGTCTGGGAAACTACCATCGGGCCGATCGATCCCGGCGCGTATCGTTACAACTTCAGCGTCGACGGAGTGTCGGTGCTGGATCCTCGGAGCGCCTCGGTCAGCGAGTCGCGCGGCAACGCCTGGAGCATGGTGTACGTTCCCGGCGCCGATTTCATGGAGACGAAAGACGTGCCGCATGGCGCCGTCGCCAGCGTCACGTATTATTCGAAAAGCCTGGGCATATTCCGGCGCATGCACGTCTACACGCCGCCCGGCTACGAAACCAGCTCGCAGAAGTATCCGATCTTCTACCTGCTGCATGGCGCGGGCGATTGCGATGATTCATGGACCTCTGTCGGCCGCGCGGGCTTCATTCTCGACAATCTGATCGCCGCCAAAAAGGCCAAGCCGATGGTGATCGTCATGCCGGCCGGACACACAACTTCGGTTGATGCGGCGCCCGCAACCGGCTTTCGCTACGACGATTTTGTGAACGACTTCGTCAACGACATCATGCCCTACGCCGAAACGCACTATCGCGTCGATCGCGGCCGCGACCATCGGGCCATTGCGGGACTTTCCATGGGCGGCGCGCAAACGCTGGACATCGCCGTCGCACATCCCGATATGTTCGCTTACGTCGGGGTGTTTAGTTCGGGCGTCATCGGGATCGTCCCGCTCGGCAATCCGATTCGAGTGGCCGCCGCCAATCCGAGCTGGGAACAGCAGCACTCGGCGCAATTGGACAATCCCGCCGGCAAGAAGGATTGGAAGCTGTTCTGGTTCTCTACCGGCAAAGACGATTTCCTGCTGCCCACCACCAAGGCGACCGTAGAACTGTTCCAAAAACATGGCTACCATCCAATGTTTCAAGAAAGCGCCGGCGCTCACACCTGGACCAACTGGCGCGAGTATTTGAACCAGGTCGCTCCGCAGTTGTTCCAATAGGATGCCGGCCGTACTCTGATACAATCCTGGTTTATGTTTCAAGGACTGGAGCACACCGCCATCGCGTCGCCTGATCCAAAACGGCTGGCGGAGTGGTACGTGCAAAATCTTGAGTTTCGGATCAATTACACGTATGGCGGCAATTATTTCGTGCGCGCCAGCAACGGTACCGTGATCGAGATCATTCCCTCGGAAGGGGATCGCGCGCCGCAAAAGATGAAGGATCCGGGAATTCGTCACATGGCGATTTCGGTGGACGACTTCGACGCCGCCGCGCAGAAGTTGCGGGAACAAGGCATTCAGTTTCTCACCGAACCCATCGCGATGCAGGGCAACCGGCTGGTTTTTTTCAGCGACGGCGATGGCAATATTCTGCACCTGATTCATCGTCCGCAGCCTTTGCCGTAGCTCCCGAGTACAACATTGCTCAGCAGAGTTTTCAAGGCTTTCGCCTATCGCGACTTCCGCATCATGTGGATTGGCGCGTGCACCTCGAGTATTGGGACCTTGATGCAGACCTTCGCGCAAGCCTGGGTCGTGTTTGAGATCTCCAAGTCGTCGTTCATGCTCGGACTCGACTCGTTCCTGGGCAATATCCCGATCGTCCTGTTTTCTCTGGTAGGCGGCGTTTTAGCGGACCGTACGGAGCGGCAAAAGATACTCTTGGGATCGCAGTTCGTGCAAATGGCCTGCGCATTTTCGATGACTGCCCTTTTCCTGGGTGGCGTGGAAAACGTCAAGCACATTTGGCCTATCTTGCTGCTTTCCTTTGTCGCTGGAACCGCGCAATCCTTTGGTGGGCCGGCCTACTCGGCGCTCATCCCCAGCTTGGTCAAGTCCGAGGATCTGCCCAATGCCATCGCGCTCAATTCCATCCAATTCAATACCGCGCGCGTGCTTGGCCCCACCGTCGGCGGCGTGACCCTCACCCTGCTCGGCGCCGCGTGGTGCTTCGGATTGAACGGCATCTCATTTGTCGCGGTGATCATTTCGCTGTTAGTGATTCGTCCGCACTTTGTGCCCACCAAGACGGGTGAATCCGTGCTGACCAGCATGAAGGAAGGATTTCGTTTCATTCGCAATCAAGGGACCATGGTGGCGCTTATCGTCCTGGCTTTCATGATGACGCTGCTGGCGTTTCCCTTGATCGTTTTTCTTCCCGTCTTCGCCAAGGATGTTTTTCACGGGGGGCCCCAATTCTACACCATCTTCCTGGTTTGTTCCGGCATCGGATCCATTTCTGGAGCCCTGACGGTGGCGGCCGCCGGCAAGCACAAGAACATGGGCCGAACCCTTCTGTTGATGCTGACCGGACTCGGAGTCCTAATCAGTGGATTCGCGCTTTCCCACTGGTTCGTGTTGAGCTGCGTGCTCATATTTTTCTCCGGTGCGATGCTTTTGGCGGTTTTCACCAGTATCACTTCGCTGGTTCAAATGGTCGCACCTGACAATATGCGCGGCCGTGTCATAAGCGTTTATAACGTTGCGTTCCGGGGCGGTATGCCAGTGGGAAGTCTGGTAGTTGGCGCGCTTGTAAAGGAATTTACAGCGCCCGTGGTACTAACCTGGAACGGAATCCTGCTCACGATCCTGGGGCTCTATTTCCTCCTCGTCCAGCGAAAAGTTGCAACGTTGTAGCTCTGTGTGCGTCCGATCGAGAGATGAGGCTTTTCATCTTATTTGTAACCGCGATCGTAGCCGGGACGGCTGCCGACGATTCCGATCTAATCAAGGCCCGCGATAACCAGGACCGCAGCGCGCTGGAAAAGCTTGCGTCCGACGCTCGCGCGGAGGCGAATAAGCAGCCCAACGACGCGGCCGCTCAATACCGTCTCGCGCTGGCGCAATCCTATGCCGCGGAAGTCGCGATCGAACTGCACGATAAAGCGGGGGCGAAGAACGACGCGCAGGCCGGCATGGACGCCGCCGACAAAGCCGTCAACCTCAAGCCGGATTCCGCCGAATACCAGCGCGTCCTGGGCACATTATGCGGGCAGATGGTCTCCAGCAGCTCGCTGGCTGGATTGAAATACGGCAAGTGCGCGCTGGATTCAGTAAACAAGGCGATAGAACTCGACCCGAAGTCATCCATGGCCTATGTAAGCCACGGCGTCGGGAACTATTATCTGCCTACCGCATTCGGCGGCGGCATCGATCTCGCGATCAAGGATTTCCGCAAGGCCATCGAACTGAATCCCAAGAACGCCGACGCTTGGCTGTGGCTGGGACTGGCGTTGCGGCGCTCCAATCAAGCCGGTGAAGCGCAAAAGGCGTTCGAACGTTGCTTAGAGCTGAATCCAAACCGCGTCTGGGCCAGGCAGCAGCTCGAAAAAACGCCCGGTTCCTAGGCTTATTGCACGGCCATCGTAATCGCGCTGGTGCTGCTTTGCCCGGCCACCGAAATTGTCATTGGAATCTGGTTACCTGCCGCGATGCCGCCCGGTACCACGGCGTTTACTTGGTACAAGCCGGCAAACCCGGGAGCGAGTCCCGAAAACAAGACTTGCGCCGACTGACCGCCGATTGTTACCGACACCGGTGCGGTCGTGTTGCTGACAGGGCCGCCCGGCGGAGAGCCTGCGCCTGCCGGAACGTTCGGAGCCACGGTGCCTAAGCCCGCGCAGTAAATGACCAAGGCCTGGCCGGCCTGCGCCGGAGTTTGCTCGTCGGCCAGCGCGGCGCTCCCGGCAGCGTCGATCCGGTAGATCTGCCCTTGTCCGCTACCCGATCCGTTGGCCGATAGGATGGCAGGCTGTGCGGACGTGACAGTGACGGTCACTGGAACGGAGATGGACGTACCCCGTTGAACGATCAACTGATACTGCATTTTGGGAGCGAGGTCGAAAGGCACCACCCCGTTGATCTGGCCGTCGCTCACGAACAGCAGCGGAAGCTCTTCGCCGCCCATCACCACCGTGGTCCCACTGAGTTGTTGGGGAAGCGGAAGGCTCTGGGCGCCCGCGGTGCTGTCGGCTAATTGTGAGCCGAAAATCGATACGAGCAATCCCTGCGCCGGTGAACTGGTGTAATCCACCGCGCTGACCACACCGCCCGGGTTCACTGCCGGGACCGCCGGATTCAGCGGCACCCCTCCGGAGATTTGCACCGTTCCCTGCAAAGCAGGTTGTGGCGTTTGTGCGGTTGCCGTGATCTTGAAGCCCGACACCACGCTGTTGGGAGTCCACGTGCCCGACCAATTCCCGCTCCCGAACGGGAGCAGTGACAACGGCGGGTCGCCATTTCCGAAAGAAACGGTGACCGTTCCCGTGTTCACCGGCGATGCGCAGTCGTCCACCACATTCACCACGATTGGCGTGGGCCAGGCCGCGGGAGTTGAAAAGCCGCTGGCCAAAGTGGTGAAAACCGGTAGCAATTGCATCGGAGTGCAGCCAGTCGAGTCGGCGCGCTGAGGAGCTTTGGGCAAAACCGCCGGGGCTTGCACTGCGGTGGGTGTGACCACCAGCAACACATCGACAACTTGTGTGGTGGTGTCGGTGAACGCCAAATTGATGGAGCCCTGATATACGCCAGCGGCGAGACTGCTAGTGTTGACCGAAACGGAGAACGAACCCGTTTGGCCGCTCTCCACTACAACAGATTGCCGGGAGACCGACAGCCAGGTTTGGAACTGTGGCGAAGTCAGCGTAGCGCCAACCGCGTAGGAAGCTACGTCCGTAATGCCGACAGATTGAGAACTCAATGCTCCGTTCGCCGTGGCCAGGAATATCAAACCGCCGGGCGAGACTAGCGGCGGGACGTTGGTATTCGGGGCAACGATATTAAGAACGACAGCGATGTTGATGGCCGGATGAACGCCATCGGTGGGACCGATGGTCACGACGCCGTAATAATTGCCGGCAGCCAAGCCACTTGGATTCGCGCTGATGGTCATGGCGAGCGCACCCGTCGCAAGGTCGGTGGTTGCGCTCACGGGATTTGTCGAGAGCCAGCTTCCGCCGGCATACGTGTTCACCGACACCTTCCATGGGATCTCCACCGTGCTGAGAACCGCTATGTTTTGAGAAACGGTCTGGCTAGCGCCCTGGGCGGCCCGAAACGTCAGACCACTTTGCGACGCCAGCAACCCCTGAGCAACTGGTGTGTAGAGTTCAGCCGAGGACAAATCGGTGGTTCCTCCGAAGCCACCGGTTACCAGCACCCGTCCGTCAAACAGCGCCGTGGCGGCGTGTTCCTCGCGCGCCGAATTCATGCTTCCGGTTGCAGTGAACGTTCCGGTCCCTGGATCGTAGAGCTCCGCCGTGTTTGTGACAGAGGGGCCCGAACCAACGAAGCCCCCGGCCACCAGGACTTGCCCACTGGGAAGAAGGGTCGCTGTGGCGCCGCCGCGAGAAATCGTCATAATGCCCGTCAGCGCAAATGTTCCCGCGACGGGATCGAACAGTTCGGCGGAAATGCCCGGAAATCCTCCGCCCACCAATACTTGCCCAGTCCCGAGCAAAACCGCATAGTGCGCGTAGCGTTCGGCCGCCATCGGCCCGTTGGTTGGCGAGAACGTCCCTGATGCGGGATCGAAAAGCTCGGCCGTGTTTAACGCGACTGCGGCGCTGGAACTCGATGCTTCGACGCCGCCGGCAATTAACACGCGACCATCGGGGAGCAGAGTCGCGGTGTGGCCTTCACGAGGGGTTCCCATCGATGCCGTCCTCGTGAACTGGCCAGTTGCGGGGTTGTAGATCTCGGCCGCGCTACTGCTTTGGCCGCCATTCAAGCCACCGGCGACCAGAACGGTTCCATCGTTCAGCAACGTCGCCGTGTGGTAGCTGTGCGGCGAGACGGTAGATCCCTTGGTGGTGAATTGGCCCGATACCGGGTCATACAATTCCACGCCCGAAGGCGCATCAGTGCCGCCGACGATCAAAACCGTGCCGTCCTTCAAAAGCGTGCCAGTGAGCGCTTGTCCGTGAAGGAATTGCATCCTGCCAGCCCCTGTGAACTGGCCCGTGTTGGGATCGTAGAGTTCGGCGAGGTTGGTCAGGTATCCGGCCACCAGGACTTTTGCATTGGGAAGCAGGACAGAGGCGTGGTCGCGCCGCGGTTCTGCCATCGCGCCCGTTGGGCTCCAAGCCGTGGCGGTGGCAGCGGCAACGGGAAGGAGCGAGAAAAGGATGAGAATTACAAGCTTCAACGATCTATCATAAGCCGTCCAAGCACTCGGTGGAAACTATTGCGACCCAGGACAGTCTAACGGACTGGAGTTTAACAATGCCCGGCACGCTACAAGACTACGCTCAGGCTGTTCATGATGTGATCACCGTCTGCCGCGACGCGGAGCAAGGCTATCGTGGGGCAGCCCACGCTGTGAATGCCCCTGCCACGAAGGAGATCTTCGAACAGTATTCGGCCCAGCGCGCGCAGTTCGCGGCTGAGTTGCAGGCGGCGGTGAAGGCTCTTGGGTTTGAAACCATCGACCCGCAAGGGTTGGGCGGCATGCTGTACGCAAGCTGGATCAGTCTAAAGGCCCTGGTTACCGGACACGACGTTCACGGAGTTTTAGTGGAAGCTGAGCGAGGCGAGGATTGGTCGCTCAAGACGTATCGCGCCGCGCTCGGAAAGACGCTGCCCGCTGAAATAGCGTCGATCATCGAGCGGCAGTTCAAGGAAGTGCAGACCGCCCACGATCGCATACGGGCGTTGCGCGACGCCAGCGCGCCCCCGGAGCCTCCGCCATCCGCGCCAGTAGCCGCGCCGCAAGCCACGGCGCCACCAAAGAAGGCGCCCGCTGCTGAACCAGTAGATTTCAACGCAACCGCTGAGATGGACCCACTCGTCGAGCAAAAGCGCTAAGTGCTGAGCAGCTCTCAACGCGTGAGATCGATACCGAACTTTTTGAGTTCCTCGGCGTAGTAACGCCGGTGCAGCAGATCCCATTCCTCGGTGCCTTCCGGGATTTCCTTCTTCTGCGAGCGGATCTTGGTGCGGGCGGCCCGGTCCACTTTTTCCTCGACACCCAAAAGCTCCGTCATGGCCTGGACCACGGCCAAGCGGACGTCATTGGGATCCTTCTTCAGCCTGAACTCGCGCGACTTGCGGAACGCCGCGACCATTTTATGAGAGATGTCGTTGATCTTATCGCGCGACAGCTTCATGTTGTCGCCGGTGTCGCGGCCGGCGGCGCGGATCACCTTGCGCTGCGAGATCAAGGTGTTCTTGATCCGGCGGAACATCTCCTGGTAACTGACGCCTTCGCGCCGCATGTACTCGCTGTATTGGCTTAACAGATCGCGCACTTCATCGTTGAGGCGATCTTCCACCTGCAGCTCTTCTTCGATCAACTGGCTGATCATCTCGGCGGCCGAGTCGGTACTACTCGTCTCGATGATCTGTGGCGTCATCCGCTTCACCAGTTGCCGTGACAGATAACTAATGAATTCTCTACTCAGCAGCATGCGAATTTACGAGGCAGCGAGCAAACTCTGCTCCCCGGTGGCAGTTCCCCCAATTCTCGCACATCAATTAGGCAACTCGCCTTGATGA
>DATHMO010000336.1:0-8785 GCA_035486995.1 Bryobacteraceae bacterium | reverse complement strand
ACAAACGCATCCTCTTGCAAGGAAACTGTCTGGAAGCGCGAAGCCCAGCCTTCGCCAGGACTCGCTAGGCGTAATCCATAGTGTAGCGCAACAGTTTGGTGAAGCGGAAGCCCTATGTGCTTAGCAGCTCTTCGCAAAGGTAGTCGAAATCCAGTTCGGTGTGTAGAATGGATTCTAGTCCCTGCTGGCGTAGCTCAGTTGGTAGAGCATCTGATTTGTAATCAGAGGGTCGGGGGTTCAAGCCCCTCCGCCAGCTCCATTTCCCCTCTTTAGCCCGGCTCTCTTATTTCACGGAGCCGTGGGTACCCGATCCTGGCAGCAGGCCCGGAATCTTACTGATAAGCTCGCCGATCTCATTCGCCACGCCAGGAATAATCGCTCCCGCCGCCACTGCCGCGAACCCGGCTAACAAAGCATACTCGACGAGATCCTGGGCCTTTCGGTCCGTCCAAATCCTCGACCTCCATACCACACTGAAAGTGTTTTTCAATTCGCTCCTCAGTTCTCGTGTCGACTTTCTAACACTTTCTCACCAATGTCCGGTACGGCCAATCGAGGCAATAGCTTATTTCCCTAGAACAAACACCTGGAACACTGTACCGGCTAACCGGGATGTGTCACAGGCCCCGCCGGTCTTGCCCTTGCCAGCGTGCCGGCACGATAGCATGTGGGGATGTGCGGCATCGCAGGAATCGTCAACACCGGCCTCGCTCCCCAGGACATCCAAGCCGCCCTCGGGCGCATGCAGCAGGCCATGTTCCATCGTGGGCCGGATGAGGGCGGTTCGCGCGTCTGTGCCGGCCACGGTGCTGGATTGTGCGCCCGCCGCCTCAGCATCGTCGATCTCCAGCACGGCAGCCAGCCGATGGCCAACGAAGACGAGACGATCTTTGCGGTGCTGAACGGCGAGATCTACAATCACTCGGCACTCCGCCGGATGCTGGTGTCACTCGGCCATCGGTTTCGGGGATGTTCCGACACAGAAGCAATCTTGCACCTCTACGAACACGCCGGCCTGGCGTTCCTTGACCAGCTCCGCGGCATGTTTGCTCTTGCCATCTTCGACACCCGCGCGCGCCGGCTGATTCTGGCTCGCGATGGCGCAGGCATGAAGCCGCTCTATTTCGCGCGGACCGAGCAAGGTTTTCTATTCGCATCCGAAGCGGGAGCCCTTTTCGCATCTGGTCTCATCCAACCCGAACCCGACCCGCGCGCGATCGATGTCTACCTCGCCGCCGGTTTCGTTCCCGCCGGGATGAGCGCATTCCGGGGTGTGGAAAAGCTCGGACCCGGTGAATACCTCACCATCGATTCCGCCGGCGAATCGCGCGGCGTGTTTTGGCAGATTCGCTATCGTCCGTCCGATCCTGCGCGAAGCGACGCCGGCTACGCCCAGGAACTGGACACTTTACTCACCGCTGCCGTGCGCTCTCATCTCGCCGCCGATGTTCCGGTGGGCGCCTTCTTGAGCGGGGGCTGGGATTCGTCTCTCATGGCCACGTTGGCGGCCGAAGCCGGAGGAGGCAAGCTCGAAACATTTTCCGTCGTGTTTCCCGACGCCCCGGACGCCGATGAGAGCCGCTTCTCGCGACTCATGGCGCAACATTTGGGAACCGATCATCATGAGATCGAATATCGCAGCAGCCTGATCCCCGAGTTGCTACCCAAAGCCGCCAAGCACATGGAGGAGCCATGCTGCGATTTACCGGTGGGTGTGTTGTACGCACTGGCTTCGCTAGCCGCCCACCATGTGAAGACCACCATCAGCGGCGAAGGCTCCGATGAACTCTTCGGCGGCTATCAGCGATTCCAGGTCAACTATCCATACACTGCGCGCAGCCTCGTGCCAAGCGGGCCCGCGCGATTCGTCGCGGCGGGATATGATCGCCTCATCACGCGGCCAACACGTCTGCGCCGAGGGCTGCGATTGGTGAGCGCGCGGGAGGATCGAATGGCCGACGCCGAATTCAATCGCATCTTTACGCCCCGCGACAAGCAACTTTTGCTGCGCCCAGAGTTTCGCGTGGACGGTCCCGACATTGAGCCGGCTCTCATCGGCTCCGACGTACTTCGAACGTGTACTGACTCGCTGCAGCGGCGGCTCAGTTTCGAACTAGCGGGTCGTCTGCCCAACTCCATTCTTTTTACGATCGACAAACTGAGCATGGCGCATTCGCTCGAGGTGCGCATGCCGTTTCTCGATCGCTCGATCATGGAATTCGCGTTCGGCCTTCCATCCCGCTTGAAAGTCCAGCCAGGCCGTGAGAAGGTGATTTTGTCCATGCTGGCCAGGCGCCATCTTCCTCCGGCGATCGCCGCGCGCAAGAAGAAGGGTCTGGCGTATCCATTGAACGCCTGGACCACTCCGCCGCTCGACAAATACGTGCGGAGCTTGCTGCTTGAGAGTGATGGCCCATTCCATCGGGCGTATATCGAGCGTCAATTGCCGCGTTTGTTCGACATGCGCGGACCAGGTCAATCACAGATCGGTTGCCTGGTCATGCTCCAAACATGGTGGAACGAGTGCCTTCGGAATCGCGGGTGCGAATCGAATACACTCGCGGCTATCAGCGTCCCGACGGCATTCTCCACATTGCGTCGATAGGCGTCTCGGTGCCTCTCTCAGCCATTTACCAGCGCATCGAGTTTTCCGCTGAATAGAAACTCTTCGGTCTCCATCCACATCTCGTCCAAAACGTTCACCAATTCATGATCCGACTGGAGCAGCCGCACGCGTGCATTCGGATGCCGGTCGGCGAATGTCAACGCATATTCCGGTGGAACGACCGTGTCGCGCTGGCCGTGAAAAATCAGCACCGGCTGGCGCACGTCGGGATAGGCTTCGTATCGGACGGCGTCTTCCACCAACTGATAGCCCAGCTCCACCTCGCGCCCTTCGCTGTAGTGAAACACCTTCAGGGTGTTGGTGCGCTTCCAATGATCCATCGCGCCATCGCCCAAGGTCTCCGGCCATCGCGATGCGAAAGAAAACGCGGGCGCCAGCAGCACCAGCTTTTCCACTTCCGCATGCCGCGCCGCGTACAACGCCGCCAAATACCCGCCCATGCTGGAACCGATGAGCGACACCGGCTCCTCCCGAGCGATCCGGGCGATGACATGCAACTGCGCCGTCAGCGTGAGATTCCGGAAATCGCCCTCCGCCAGATCCGGGACTTCCAGGCCGATCCCGAGCTCGCGAAACCGTTCCGCGAAAAATCGAGCTTTGCGCGAACCCGGACTGCTCGCGAACCCATGCAAGTAAATGAATCGCGCCATTACAGTCCCGCGAACGCGACCGCCGAGCCCTCGGTCAGAATCCGCCGCAGATAATCGATCTGCCCCAGATGAAAGTTGAGGTGCCCATGCAAGTGAATGAGAAAATCGCGGGAGCACAGGTCTCGCTCCAGCACTCGCTCCGGATGCGGCTTCGTCAACTCATGATCGGCGAGTTCCGACACAACCGTAGCGACCAGCTCCTTCACTTCTTCCATGCGCCGGATCAGGTCGTCGCGCGAGACGCCCTTGAGAGCGAACTCCTGATCACGCGCCCGGCTGTACGCCATTCCGCCCAATTGTCGCCCGACGTACTCCCGCAGATTGCCCTCCAGATGCAGCACCAGATTCCCCGCCGAATTCTTCACTCCCGGCGCTCGCTGCCACAGAGTCTCATCGGCCGGAAACGCTTGGAGTTCCTGAATCAGTCGAGTCAAGTCGCGCGAGAACAGCAGGGCAAGCCCCTGGGCAGTTGTCATGGCTCAGTTTCCCCCGCTGCCGGCTTCTTCCGCAAGCTGGCGTCTGGCAAACCTCTCCGACTGGGCTACAATTGGGGTGACAGTCAGCCCGTTTTCTTGACCTGATCGCGTGGACGAATCGGAGCCAAACCGAGCCTTCATCGGCGCAGTTGCCGCGGGCATAGTTGCGGCAAGCCGCTACCATCGCTAGAATCAATGAGTTTGTAGGTATCGTTTGCTGATATTTGTGGGGAGGATTCATGTCGGTTGAACAGAGAGTGAAGCAGATCATCGTAGAGCAGCTTGGGGTGGACGAAGGCCAAGTAGACAACAACGCCTCCTTCGTGGATGATCTTGGCGCGGACTCGCTCGATATCGTGGAGTTGGTCATGGCCTTTGAAGAAGCGTTCGACATTGATATCCCTGATGAAGACGCCGAAAAGATCGCCACCGTAAAAGACGCCATCGATTACATCGAGAACAAGAAAAAGAAGTAAGCCGCCGGGAGCCAGTCTGGAGCCAATCGTTGTCGCGTAGAGTTGTAGTTACAGGAGTCGGCCTGCTGAGTTCGCTTGGCATTGGTACCGAGAAGAGCTGGCAGGGCATCCGCGAGGCGCGGAGCGGTGTTTCGCGAATCGAGCAGTTTGACGCCACCGCTTTCGCTTGCCGCATCGCCGGAGAAGTCAAGGATTTCGATCCCGCGCAGTTCATCGAGAAAAAAGAAATCAAGAAGATGGGCCGCTTTATTCAGTTCGGCATCGCGGCCTCGGAATTCGCGCTGGCGCAGTCCGGTTTGAAGGTGGACGCGCAGAACGCCGAACGCGTGGGCGTTGTCATCGGCAGCGGCATCGGGGGATTCGAAGTGATCGAGCGCGAGCACCGTACGCTGCTCGAAAAGGGCCCCAGCCGCATCTCGCCGTTTTTCATTCCCGCCACTATCATCAACCTGGCTTCAGGCTACGTTTCCATCCGTACCGGCGCCAAAGGCCCGAATTCCGCTACCGCCACCGCTTGCACCACTAGCGCGCATTCTATTGGCGATTCGTTCAAGATCATCCAGCGCGACGACGCCGACGTCATGATTTGCGGCGGGGCCGAAGCCTGCATCACGCCCATGGGTGTCGGTGGATTTGCGGCCATGCGCGCTCTCTCGCAGCGCAACGACGAACCCGAGAGAGCTTCCCGGCCCTGGGACGCCCAACGCGACGGATTCGTTGTCGGCGAGGGTTCGGGCATATTGGTCCTCGAAGCGCTGGAACATGCACAGCAGCGCGGCGCGACCATCCTGGCTGAAATCGTCGGCTATGGCATGAGTGGCGACGCGTATCACATCACCAGTCCTTCCGAAGACGGCGACGGCGCGTTCCGCGTGATGCGCCTGGCCATCAAAGACGCAGACATCGCGCCCGAACAAATCGATTACGTCAACGCGCACGGAACGTCTACCGAGGTTGGCGACCGCATCGAAACCACGGCGCTCAAGCGCGTCTTCTGCGATCACGCCTACAAGCTGGCCGTCAGCTCCACAAAATCCATGACTGGTCATTTGCTCGGCGGCGCGGGCGGCTTGGAAGCGGGGATCACCGTCCTGGCGTTGCGCGATCAGATTGCGCCTCCGACGATCAATCTGGATGTCCCCGGCGAAGCCTGCGATCTGGACTATGTCCCGCACCACGCCCGCCCCATGAAAATCGAATACGCACTTTCGAATTCGTTCGGATTCGGCGGCACCAACGGCTGCCTCATCTTCAAACGCTATAGCGACTGATGAAGATCCTCGTCGCCATCAAGCAGGTTCCATCGCGCGATTCCCAGCTCCGCATCGACTCGAGCGGCCGTTGGATTCAGGAGAACGATCTCAGCTTCGAGACCAACGAGCCTGACGCTTTCGCGCTCGAGGAAGCGCTGCGATTGAAGGAACAGCACTCGGGCGAAGTGGTCGCGCTCTCGGCGGGACCCGCGCGAGTTTCGCAAACTATCCGCGAAGCTCTGGCCAAAGGCGCCGACCGCGCCATTCACATTGAAGAAGACAACCTGGCCGCCTTCGACACTCTCGGCGTGGCAAAGCTTCTGGCTAAAGCGGCTGCAGCCGAGCAGCCGGATCTGATCCTCACCGGCCTGCAGTCCGATGACCTGGGATACGGCCAGACCGGCGTCGTTATGGCCGAACTGCTCGGGCTCCCGCACGCCACCATCATCATGGCTGTCGAGAAGATTGAATCCGGTATCCGGGTAAAACGGGAACTCGAAGACGGCTGGTTTCAAAACGTCGAGATGCCGCTGCCGGCCGTGCTCACCATTCAATCCGGCATCAACAAGCTGCGCTACGCCACCCTGATGGGCATCAAGAAGGCGAAGACCAAGGAAGTGAAGCGGCTCACCGCGGCCGACTTGGGCGTGACTGCTGTGCCTACGGCGTCCATCGAGAAAGTCTACCTGCCGCAGCGCACCAAACAGACCCAGATAATCGAGGGCAGCGCCAAGGAAGCCGCCGCGAAGCTGGTGGAAAAGCTGAGATTCGAGGTGCGCGTCATATGAGTGTCCTCGTAGTCATGGAGCGGCGCGGTGCCGATTGGCACCGGATGTCGTGGGAGACGCTCGCCGCCGGGCAACAGCTTGCCGTACAAATTGGACAAAGCGCGTCGGCCGCGGTCATCGGAGAAGCCGGGGAACTCACCGGCAAGAAGCTCGATCGCGTCTACACCATCCAGCACGACCTGCTCGCCACCTACACCGCCGACGGCTTCACCGCCGCCCTGGAACAGCTGATCCGCAAGATCAGCCCGTCCATCGTTCTATTTCCTCATACCTATCAGGTTCGCGACTTCGCGCCCAAGCTCGCCACCCGTTTCGACAAGGTCCTGATCAGCGATGCAATCGGGCTGCGCGTTGAATCCGGCGCGCCGGTCTTCATCCGGCAACTTTTCCAGGGCAAGTTGAACGCGGACGTTAAACCCAGTGGACCCGAGCCTCACTTCGTCTCGATCCAAGCCGGGGCCTTTCGTGCCGACCAGGTGGAAGCAGGGACCAGCAACCAGGAGCAGTTTCGCCCCGACCTCTCGCCCGCCATCATTCGCGCCAAACCGCTGGAACCCTTCCGCGAATCGGCCCGTGCCGTCGATCTGACATCTGCGGAGATCATAGTCTCGGTCGGCCGCGGCATCAAGGAAAAGGACAATATCCCGATCGTCGAGGAACTCGCCAAGGCTCTCGGCGCCGAGCTCGCGGCCTCGCGCCCCATCTGCGACAACGGATGGCTCCCCATGGAGCGTCAAGTTGGTAGTTCTGGCCAGACGGTGTCTCCCAAAATGTACCTGGCAGTCGGAATCTCGGGCGCCATCCAGCACCTGGTGGGCATGAAAGGGGCGAAAACCATCGTCGCCATCAACAAAGACGCGAACGCCCCCATCTTCGAAGTGGCCGATTACGGGATTGTGGGCGATTTGTTCGAAGTCGTGCCCGCCCTGGTCGCCGAAATCAAGAAAGCCAGGAGCTGAGCCGTACGCGTGAGCAAGCGGAACTACAGCGTCCTGTAATACGCGATCAGATCCAGCGGCGGCGGGGTGTGTCCCATCGTCCGCAGGAACCCGGAAACCTGTCCCCGATGGTGCGTCCCGTGATTCACCACGTGCAGTACGATCTGCCACACCGGCGTCGTATACGGATTCCCGCGCGTGTCATGGTAGAAGATCTGCCGCGCCACGTCGCCATCCCCGAAATCGCGCAGCCATAGCTTCCAACGCTGCTGCAGCGCCGGCCACTCGCTTTGTAGCACCGTGAGATCGCGGTCCTCCGGATCTACAAAGGTCGCCCGCGGCTCAGCCAGCACCCGGGACAGCCAAACCCGATCCGCCGCGAATACGTGGACTAGCGTGTCGAGGACGCTCTTGTCCGCGGTCTTGAAATCGCGCGTCAGTTCCTCGGGCGGAAGCTTGGCCGCGGCGTCCAACAAGCGCTGGCTGGCCCAGGCCGAGTAATCGAGCTGCAATCGGAGAGTGTCTGCGGAGACAGGCATGCATTGATTATGGCCCATCTAAGGGGAATAGCCGATCTCCGCGGGCCCGCCCGTCAACCTGAAAGCGATATTACACAACTCTTACAAAGCACAAGAGAGATCCCTGTTACGTTGGAACTTACCTCTAGGAAATTAGGGAGACTTCGTGACAAGCGACATCCAATCTATCTATGAACACCGGAGGCTGAACTGGGCCATCGTCAGCGTTCTGGTGGTTTTGCACGTGGGCGCCATTGCTGCACTGTTTATGTTCAGTTGGCGCGCCCTTCTGGTAACGATTCTGCTTTATTGGGCCAGCGTCGGCCTGGGCATCAGCATGGGCTACCATCGCCTGCACACCCATCGTTCTTATAAACTTCCCCGCGCTCTCGAATACTTCCTGGCTTTCTGCGGCACGCTATCGCTCGAAGGCGGACCCATCTTCTGGGTGGCCACGCATCGCATCCATCACCAGTATTCCGACAAGCCCGGCGACCCGCATTCTCCGCGCGACGGCGCCTGGTGGTCGCATATCGGCTGGCTGCTGGTGGGCGAATCCAAACACAACGACACCAAGCTCATGTCTAAGTACGCCCCGGACCTGGCTCGCGATCCGTTCTACGCGACACTGAACACCTACCACTGGATTCCGATCGTCGTGGTTTCGGCGCTGTTACTGATCTTCGGCGGCCTTCCGATGCTGCTGTGGGCCACCTGCATGCGCCTCACCTTCGGGCTGCACGCCACCTGGACGGTCAACTCCATCACGCACTTATGGGGCACCCGCCGCTTCCAGACCCGCGATGATTCTCGTAATAACGTGCTAATCGCGCTCATCACCTTCGGCGAAGGCTGGCATAACAACCACCATGCCCACCCGACTTCGGCCCGCCACGGCCTGGCATGGTATGAAATCGATTTCTCCTGGATTCAGATTTCGATCCTGAAGTTCCTCGGCATCGCCAAAGCAGTCCGCGTCGCCAAGACTCACACGGCGATTCCTGAGCGCGAAGCCGCGTAGTTCTCATAGGCCCTTTTCAATAGGTATTGCCTCTTAGCC
>DATHMO010000335.1:0-26939 GCA_035486995.1 Bryobacteraceae bacterium | reverse complement strand
ATCGATGTCCAGTCGGCGATGATCGCTTCAATCCCCGGCCTCGAAAACGCCGAAATGATTCGCCCCGGCTATGCCATCGAGTACGACGCCATCGATCCGCGCGAGCTGAAGCATAGCCTGGAAGTGAAGTCGATCGAAGGATTGTACCTGGCGGGGCAGATCAACGGAACGTCCGGATATGAAGAAGCCGGATGCCAAGGCTTGATCGCGGGCATTAACGCGGCGCGCAGAATTGGAAAGCAAGATCCGATCATCATCGGGCGCACCCAGGGATACACCGGGATCCTGATCGACGACCTGATCAGCAAGGGTGCCGACGAGCCGTACCGGATGTTCACATCGCGCGCCGAATTCCGCCTGCACTTGCGCATCGACAATGCTGACGAGCGGCTCACCCCGATCGGCCGCGAAGCTGGCCTGGTCAGCGATGATCGTTGGGCGCTCTATCTGCGCAAGCAAGATCAAAAGGCCCGGCTCGTCGCGTATCTCGAGTCAAAGCGGCTCGTTCAGTGGCTGCGGCGGCCCGAGAATGTGATCGCATCTTTGCCCACCGCCGAGATCCTGGGTGAAGAGCCAGTACACGGACTGCTCGCCACCGTTGAAACCGAGGCGAAGTATGCCGGCTATATTTCGCAGCAACAGCGCCAAATCGACCGGCTGCGCGAATCGGAGCTTCGGCGGATTCCCACGAGCTTTCAATTTTCGGACATTCCCGGGCTGTCGACCGAAGCCAAGCAAAAGCTGGAGCGTGTTCGGCCGCAGACCCTTGGTCAAGCCGGCCGCATTCCCGGAATTACGCCCGCAGCAATTGCGGTGCTCGACGTCTATCTGAGCCTCGGTGCCCACGCCTGATTGGTTCTCCGGGCTCCTTCCACCCGGCCTGAGTGAATTGCAGGTCGCTCAGCTCTACGGACACTACGAGCTCCTCATCAAATGGAATCAACGTATGAATCTGACCACGGTGAAGCCCGGGCCAGACATGGTGATTCGCCACTACTGCGAATCGCTTTTTTTCGCCGCGCATCTCCCATCCGCCACCGAGGGCATTTCTGTGTTGGACCTTGGTTCGGGAGCTGGGTTTCCGGGCGTTCCGATGGCGATCTTGAATCCGAATTGGCACATCACACTCGTTGAATCTGTCCAGAGAAAAGCAGTTTTCCTTCGTGAGTCCACCCGCCATCTGCGAAACGTATCGGTCCTCGCGGAGCGAATGGAAAATCTCTCCGCGCATGCCGATTGGGCAGTCGCCCGCGCAGTCGATCCCAACGAAGTGCTCGGCAACATCCCTCGCCTGGCTCCAAATATTGGCCTGATGGTTGGCGAAGACGATTTTTCTGCGCTCCGCGGCGATTCTCGCATTGCGTGGGCAGAGCCAGTTCGGTTACCTTGGGGAGACCGAAAACTCTGCGTTTATGGTTCCACGTGGAACAATCACGTGGGATGTTCCACGTGAAACATCAAAAGTGGCAAAAATCATAGCGGTTGCCAATCAAAAAGGCGGCGTCGGCAAAACCACGACCGCTATCAATCTCGCTGCATCTCTGGCTGCCAACGATCTTCGGGTTCTCTTGGTAGACTCCGACCCGCAGGGCAACGCGACCACCGGCCTCGGAATCACGAAGGGTGAGGGGAAACCAACCCTATACCAAGTCCTTCTGGGTGAGGCAGATATCGCTTCTGCTATTGTTCCCACGGAGTTCGAGGGCCTCGACATCCTCCCTTCGGACAAGAATCTGGTTGCGGCCAACATCGAACTGGTGGAGATCGAGAATCGGGAGTTTCGGCTTCGGGAGAGACTGGCATCAATCCGGGCACGATACCACTTCATCCTGATAGATTGCCCGCCGGCGCTCGACCTACTGACTCTAAACGCAATGGTTGCCGCAGATTCGATCCTGATTCCGATTCAGTGCGAGTTCTTTGCACTGGAAGGAATCTCCCAATTGATGGATACCATCGACCGCGTCCGCGGGTCGTTCGGCAGCAAGCTCCAAATCGAGGGCGTTCTTCTGACCATGTACGATGACCGAACAAATCTGACACGCCAGGTCGAACTCGATTTACGCGGGTTCTTCGAAAAATCGGTGTTCGAGACCGTCATTCCGCGCAGCATTCGACTCGCGGAGGCACCCAGCTACGGCAAACCGATCATCGCCTATGATGTGCGATCTCGCGGCGCCGAAAGCTATATACAACTGGCAAAGGAGGTCCTGGCCCGTGAACATAACGCCGGACAAGCAACGCAAAGCCTTGGGTAAGGGCCTCTCGGCGCTATTACCGCAACGACCAACTGCTGCCACTGCTGTTCCCCAACCAGCAGCGGAGACCGCGTTGGGCGGACCGCAGATCGCGTCGATTGCAATCGATCAAATCCAGCCGAATCCTCTGCAACCTCGCTCGGTATTCGACACTACGCGGTTAGAAGAACTCTCTAACTCCATAGAAACACACGGGATAATTCAACCGCTGCTGGTGCGGCGCAAGGGCGGCAGTTACGAGCTAATTGCCGGCGAGCGGCGGCTGCGAGCGGCCAAACTTGCCGGCCTGGTCGAGGTTCCGGCCATTATCCAGGATCATGCGGATGAACGGATTCTTGAAATTGCGCTGATCGAGAACATCCAGCGCGAAGACTTGAACCCGATGGAAACCGCGCAGGCGTTCGATCGGCTGCATTCAGAAATGCACTTGAGCCACGAGGAAATCGCGGCGCGAACCGGCAAGGATCGGACGACCATCACCAACTCGATTCGATTGCTGCGGCTCCCCCGAGAAGTTCAGCTGTTGGTCGCGGAGCGGCGGTTATCGATGGGACACGCGCGCGCGATTCTTGGGCTCATAGATCCTGCAGTACAGTTGCAGATGGCCGAAAAAGCCGCAGCGCAGGGTTTTTCCGTGAGGCAGGTGGAGCGGCTGGTGAAGAAAGTCAACGAGCCGAGGGAGCCTTCCGAGACACCGCTGCAAGATCCGAACATCAAGGCAGCCGTCGCTGAACTGGAAGCCACGTTAGGAACGCGAGTGCGGATTGTCGAGAAATCCGAGGAGCGCGGCCGGATCGAAATCGAATACTACTCGCAGGCGGAGCTGCAGAGGCTTTACGAGTGGATCACTTCAACTGGTTCTGAGAAGCCTTGATGGTGCCGGCGGCAGGAGTCGAACCTGCGACCTACGGATTATGAGACCGTCGCTCTAACCACCTGAGCTACACCGGCAGTGGCTTCTTTGCAGCGCTTCTTTTAAGGGTAGGAGGCGTCCGGCGGATCTGTCAACCACTGCTTCATTAATCCGCTTGGACCCCGTGAGATGATAAATTCGATCTAGTGCCTCAAGCTATCGTCGAATTTCGCGGCGTCTCGAAAAACTATCCCATCTACCCGTCGCCCGCCGCTCGCCTCAAAGAACTCGCCTGCCTGAATCGAATTTCCTTCCATCATGATTTTTCCGCGCTCGATGATGTGAGCTTCGAGATCCAGCGCGGCGAGACGTTTTGCATTGTCGGCGAGAACGGCTCAGGAAAAAGCACGCTGCTGCAAATCGTAGCGGGGATTCTGTATCCATCGAAAGGCGATGTCTACGTGGGTGGGCGCGTGGCAGCACTGCTCGAACTGGGGACGGGCTTCAATCCCGAATTCACAGGACGTCAAAACGTCTATCTGAACGCCGCGATTCTGGGACTGTCGAAAAAAGAGATCGACGATAAGTTTTCGCGCATTGAAGAGTTCGCAGAGATCGGCGAGTTCATCGACCAACCGGTGAAGACATACTCGAGCGGCATGGCGGTGCGGCTGGCGTTCGCGGTTGCGATTCACGTCGAACCTGAGATCCTCCTCGTTGATGAAGCGCTCTCGGTGGGGGACATCTATTTTCGACAGCGCTGTTTGCGCAAAGTGCACGAAATGCGCGCGGCGGGCGTGACGATTCTCTTCGTGTCGCACGCCATTTCGGAAGTCAAGGCGATTGGGGACCGCGCGATGTGGCTGGACTCGGGACGCATCCGAGAAATCGGCGAGACCGATATGGTGACGACGCGCTACATGGCCGCGATGGTGGAAAAAGACAATGTCTATCTCACGGCGACGCACCGGGAAGCCCAACGCGCGCCGCACGGACGAGTGCAGGCGCCGGAAATCGTAGACACGCTGCCCAACATCGATCATCGGTTCGGCGACGGACGTGCAGAAGTGCTAGGTATCGCGATTTTGGATGTGACCGGCCAACCCATTTTCGTTCTCGAACCTTCCACGACGATTGTTGTTCGCATTAGTGTCCGGGCGATAGAGGATCTCACGCTGCCGATCGTGGGGTTCATGATGCGCAATCACATCGGGCTGGATTTCGCCGGCACCAATAACGCTCGCGAGGCATTCGATCTTCCGCCGATGACAGCCGGCGACATTTACACCGTCGATTTTCATCTTCAGCTTCCGCACCTCTATCCATCGGCGTTCTCCTTCTCGCCCGCGGTTGCCGATGGAACGCTGCAGGCGTATCGGACTTGTGACTGGGTGGACAACGCGATCGTGCTGCAAATGACCCCCACGGACGGCGACGTGTACGGGCACCTTCATCTGCCTTGCCGCGTGGATTTGAATCGCAGCTTCAAGGCGAGCCCAGCACTTCCGCACGCGGAGCCCACCGTTGGTTGAATTCACCGGAGAACGGGTAGTTCCGGGGCAAGTGAACGACGACCTGTGGAGCGAGCATGTCGCCCGCTACGCTTTCGCACGCAGGTACGCCACAGGCAAACGTGTTCTCGACGCGGGCTGCGGTACGGGATACGGCTCGGCCGAGCTCGCGCAATCCGCGGCGACGGTGACCGGCGTGGACATTTCCGCCGAAGCGATCGAATACGCGCGCACCACCTTTCCGATCCCTGGCCTCCAGTTCCTGGAATCGTCCTGCATGGCGGTGCCTATGCCGGATCATTCGTTCGACCTCGTGGTTGCGTTCGAAGTGATCGAACACCTGGCGGATTATCGGGCGTTTCTTGACGAATGCGCGCGCCTGGTGACGCGGGAAGGCCTGCTCGTTATTTCGTCGCCCAACAAACGCTATTACGCCGAGTCGCGCGCCGACACGGGACCGAATCCATTTCACGAACATGAATTTGAAGCGGAAGAATTCGTGCGCGAATTGGAGCGGGTGTTTCCGAACGTGCGAGTTCTGCTGCAAAACGGCGTGGAGTCGTTCGCGTTTCATCCGGCCCTAAGCTTCTGGCCGGCGGACGCGCGCATCGATCGGGGAAGCGGAAGCGCGCAGGACGCGCATTTCTTCATCGGCATGTGTTCGGCGGGCCCGTTGCCCGAACCAAAATCGTTCGTTTATGTTCCGAAAGCAGCTAACATCCTGCGGGAGCGCGAACTGCATATCGAAGCGCTCGAAGATCAGCTTGAGCAGATCAAAGGGGAACGCGAGGCGCTGCTCGAAATTTATCGCGCACAAACCCGCGAGCTTGAAGAGCGCAATCTCTGGGCGCAAGGTTTGGACTTGGATCTAAAGGCTGCCGGCGAACGGATTGCCGGCCTGCAAGACGAAGCGCGGGAACTGGCCGCTGGTTATCAAGCGCAAGTGGCGCGGATGGAAGAAGAGGACCGGGTCAAAACGGAATGGGCCCGCAAAGCTTCGGCGGAATTAGAAGCGAAGTGCCGGGAGCTGGCGCACTGCGTGAGTCTCCTGGATACCGCGGAGGCTACGGTGCGTGAACGGACACTGTGGGCACAGACGGCGGAGGCCGAGCGCGCGGAACTAGCGGCTAAGTTGGAAATGGTTCGCGCGTCGCGTTGGCTGAAGATGGGGCGTACAGTAGGACTCGGGCCCGGGTCACTTTGAGATAAGGCCCCGGTGAGAACGCTCCTTATCATCCTCTGGCGGTTCGTCAAGGCGCTTCCGCTGGTTGTGCTGTTTCCGATTCTGCTGTTGATCGCGGCGGCGGCGCTGGCACTCGCGGATCTCGCGGCGCTGTTTCGCGGTAAGAAACTTGTGCCGGATCAGCGGCCGAACAACAAAGCTGCCAGTGTCGTTATTCCGAATTGGAATGGGCGCGATCTGCTGCAGAAATACATTCCCTCGATCGTGGAAGCTTTGAGCGGCAATCCGGACAGCGAGATCATCGTCGTGGATAACGGGTCGGAAGACGGCAGCGCGGATTTTCTACGCGAGCATTTCCCGTCGGTGCGAGTGCTGGCGCTCGAAAAGAACCTCGGCTTTGGCGGCGGATCGAACGCGGGCTTTCGGGCGGCCAAGAACGACATCGTCGTGCTGCTCAACAGCGATATGCGGGTGGAGCGCGATTTCCTGGCGCCGCTGCTGGAAGGTTTCACGGACGCAACGATTTTCTCCGTCGCGTGCCAGATTTTCTTCAGCGATCCGAACAAGGTGCGCGAAGAGACCGGGCTCACGCAATATTGGTGGGAGAACGGATCGCTTCGGGTGCGGCATCGCGACGATCCGGCAATCCAGACGCTGTATCCGTGCGCGTATGGCGGAGGAGGGTCGTGCGCGTTTGACCGCCGAAAATTCCTCGAGCTGGGCGGGTTCGACGAACTGCTCGCGCCGTTTTACATGGAAGACACCGATGTCGGATACATGGCGTGGAAGCGGGGTTGGAAAGTCCTCTATCAACCGCGCAGCGTGGTGTATCACGAGCATCGGGGGACGATCGGGAAGAAGTTTTCAGCGGCGCACATCGATCTGGTTCTCAAGAAGAATTTCGCGCTGTTTTGCTGGAAGAACATTCACGAGTGGCGGCGGCTGATATCGTACTTCTGCTTTGCGTATGCGGGCGCGGTGGTGACGGAGCTATTTGGAGATTCACCGGAGCGCGCGAATTTCACGGGACTGTGGCGGGCATTCCGGCAATTGGGTGGAGCGGCGCGGTCGCGTGCCCGGGCTCGGCGTTTGGCAGTGATCGACGATACCGAGGCATTCCGCAGGCCGTTGGGCGGCTATTTTCGAGATCGGTTTGCGGTATTGGCGAATGAGCGAGAGCGGCTCAACGTGTTGTTCTGCTCGCCATATCCGATTTGTCCACCGATCCATGGCGGCGGAGTTTTCATGTACCAGACCGCGCTCGAATTAACGCGGTTGTGCGATTTGCATTTGCTGATCCTGCTGGATTACGAGTGGCAGCGCGAGCCGCACACGGAGTTGGAGAAGCAAGTAGCGTCGGCGGAATATCTGGTGCGGCCGGAAGGCAACGAGAAACAATTCGGCTCGATTCTGCCGCATGCGGTGCGCGAATTCGCGAGCCAGGAGCTGGAATGGCGATTGCATCGCGAGATGTATCTGCGCGAGATCGATGTGGTGCAGCTGGAATATACGACGCTCGCTCAGTATGGCGGCGATTACCGGCGGATTGCCTGTGTGCTGTTCGAGCATGACATCTATTTTCAATCGATCGCGCGGGGCGCGGCGAATCCGCGAAGTCTGATCGCGAAAGCAACGGCGGGGTATGAATACCTGAGGGCGCTGCGCTATGAGCTGCGCGAGTTGCGGCGGTTCGATCGGGTGCAGGTGTGCAGTCCAGATAACGCGAACTACCTGTTGTCGTTCTTGCCAGAGCTGCGGGGGCGGCTGGACGACAATCGCGCGGGGATCGCGACGTCGCGCTACGAGTTTCGTGCCGCTGGCCGCGAGCCGGAAACGATGCTGTTTCTCGGGAGCTTTCGGCATCTTCCAAACCGGCAGGGGCTGAACTGGTTCACGCGAGAGGTGCTGCCGGCGGTGCTGGAACGCAGACCGAAAGCACGCCTGGTGATCGTTGGAATGGACCCGCCGCCGAGGCATTCGCTGCCGCAATTACCCGACAATATCGAGCTGCGCGGATTCGTGGAGGATGTGCGCGAGCCGCTGGGACGCTACGCGGTGTTCGTGTGTCCGATCCTGAGCGGTTCGGGAATGCGGGTGAAGTTGCTCGAGGCGTTTGCGGCCGGTATTCCAGTGGTTTCGACGCCGCTGGGCGCGGAGGGGTTGGCGGGGAAGGACGGCGAGATTTGTTCGCTGGCCGCCGATCCGAGGGAGTTTGCGGGGAAGATTGTGGAACTGTTTGACGATCCCGATAAAGCGCGGGGGTTGGCGTGCCGGGCGCGGGAGCGGGTGGTGGAGACGCGGGATATGCGGGTGTTGACGGAGCGGTTGGTGGAGAGCTATTGGGACGTGGTGAGGGAGAAAAGAGGGAAAACTTCTAGCCGCCGATAAACGCAGATGAACGCGGATCGATGATAATGTGAAGCGTGTGTTTTTCAGCAACAGCTAACTTTGTTGGCAGCGGGGCGTTGGCCGCTATCGGCGTCGCCACCTTGACGAAGGTGAAGCACAGACGAGAACTGCTTTTCGCGGCGCTGCCCACGCTATTCGGCATTCATCAGTTCATCGAAGGGTTTGTGTGGCTGGGATTGGACGGAATTCTTTCTCCCACGGTGACGCACGACATGGGAGCGGCGTACATGTTGTATGCGCAGGGGCTGCTTCCTTTCCTGCTGCCGCTCAGCGTGCTGCTGTTCGAACCTGACGCGAAGAGCCGCCGGCGCATGCAGCCATTCCTGGTGCTGGGCGCGGCAACGACGCTGTATATTTTGTGGGCATTGACGGCATACCCGCTGGAGCTGTACGTCAAGGGAAACAGCATTGTGTATATCAATCAAGCGACCAATAATACGGCGGTCGCGGTGCTGTATGTGATTGCGACGTGCGGTTCGCTGTTTTTCTCGAAGGTGCGGGCGATGATCATTTTCGGGGCTGCGAATCTGGCGATTCTGCTGGTGGTGATGGAGGTGAAGCGGTATGCGTTCACGTCGCTATGGTGTGCATATGCGGCGATCGCGAGCTTGATTATTCTGGTCTACTTTTGGAGAAGCAGTGGTATCCGGCCGTTCCGGTATTTGCCGCACCACGCGGCATAAAGCGGGCTATTCGGCGGCGGGTTTCTTATCGGTCAGATCTTCTTTGAGGTGCTTGACCACGCGCTCGGCAGTCTTGGTTAGTTCGCCGGGGCTATTGCTCTTGGGCGGCTCGTAGATGGACCACAACACGGCGCGGCTGCCGCGGTCGACGATGAAGATATTGCCTTTGCCGCGACCCATGGTGCTGGGCCGGGCGGCGCCACTGAGATCTAATCCAGCCAGTTTGTCGCTGTTGAGATCGCGCAGGCTCTTGGGCTCGGGCTTGGGGGCGTCGGTGGAGGAATCGACGGCGGGTTTGGTTTCGTCGGCTTTCTTGGGCGGCGCGGGCGGCGGATACAGGTCGTCGAGTTTGCTCTCGAAGGACTCGCCCACGCGATCGGTGATGATGGCGTCGGCCTTTTTGGGGTCCGTTACCACTTCGAAGATGCCGGCCTTGGCGAGCTGATTGGCCAGGTACTGATCCATGCTGGCGCTCATCGCGAGGATGTAGACGCGCTTCACCTCGTGAAGTTGAGGATTCACCGTGGCGAAGGCAGCGGTGGCGGCGAAAGCAGTCAGGGCGCAAAACAACTTCATGAGAATATGGTACCAATCCAAACGTGTATAAGTCGCAACGGATCACAGTCATCACTCCGTGTCTGAACGAGGAGCAAGGGATCGAGCAGGTGCTTCGGCGCATGCCGGAATTCGTGGACCAGGTGATTGTGGTGGACAACGGATCGACGGACCGGACGCCGGATGTGGCGCGATCGTTTGGAGCGGAAGTAATTCGCGAGCCGGTGCGCGGTTACGGACGGGCGTACAAGCGGGGGTTCGCGTCGGCCACCGGGGACATCATCATTACGCTGGACGGGGATCATAGTTATCCGCCGGATGCGATTTCGTATTTGCTGGAAGCGCTGCTGCATTTAGACGTGGATTTCCTGAACGCATCGCGGTTTCCGGTGCGCGACCAGAACGCTATGAGCCTGAAGCACCGGATGGGCAATTGGATTTTGTCGCTCGCGATGTCCGTGCTTTACTTCCGCTGGGTGCGCGATTCGCAATCCGGGATGTGGGTTTTCCGGCGCGCGATCTTGAAGGAGATAAATCTCGAATCGGACGGCATGGCGTTTTCCGAGGAGATCAAGATTGAAGCGCTGAAGAGCCCGCGGGTGCGCTTTGCGGAGATTTCGATTCTCTATACGTCGCGGCTGGGCGAGATCAAGCTAAATCCGTGGCGGGACGGATTTTACAACCTCTTCTTTCTGGTGAAGAAGCGCTTTTCTCGAAGACGAGCGAGCTGATGGGCGGCGTCGCGATCGTGATTCCGACATGGAACCGGCGAGAACTTTTGGCGAAGGTGTTGGGAGATTTGGGACGGCAGACTTATCCGATCGAGCGTGTGATTGTGGTGGACAACGGCAGCAGCGACGATTCGGCGGCGGTGGCGGAGCGGGCGGGAGCCGAAGTTATACGGCTGGAAACGAACCGGGGGTTCGCGGCGGCGGTGAATCGCGGGATTGAGCGGGCAACTTCTGATTGGGTGGCGGTTTTGAATAATGACGTCGCAGTGGAGGCGGACTGGCTCGAGCGATTGATGGCGGCGTTGGAGCCGGGTGACGCGTGGTTTGCAACCGGCAAGTTGCTGGACGCCGGGGTGCGCGGGCGGATGGATGGGTCGTTCGACGCGGTTTGCCGGGGCGGCTGTGCGTGGAAATGCGGGCATGGGCGGCTGGACTCGGAAGTTTGGAACCGGGGGAGGCGCATCCACTTAGCGCCACTTACCGCAGGGGTTTTCCGGAGTGACTTATTCCGCCGCGCCGGGTTACTGGACGAGACGTTCGGGAGTTACTTGGAAGACGTGGATTTCGGCTTGCGCTGCGCGGAGCGGGGCCTAAGTGGGTTGTATGTGCCGGAGGCGATCGCTTATCACGCGGGCAGCGCGACGCTGGGCGGATGGCATCCCGACACGGCGCGGAAAATCTCTCGCAATCAAGTACTACTGGTGGCGAAACACTATCCGGCGGATTGGGTCAAACGCTATGGTTGGTCTGTCTTCGTCGCACAATCTTTATGGGGATTCGTCGCTCTACGCCACGGGACTTTCTTAAGCTACCTGGCGGGCAAATTCGAAGGAATACGGGGGTTTCGCGGCTGGCGCGAGGCGAGCGAAACCGCGCGGGCGGAACACGGCGCGAACTTTCCTGCCATCATCGAAGAAAGCGAGAAGGAAATCCTGGAACTGCAGCGAGAGACGGGGTTCGATCTGTTCTGGCGATTGTATTTCGCATTGACATGAATCGCACGGGCGTCGTGGTGGTCACTTACAATTCGGCGGAAGTGATCGAACGATGCCTGGATTCCTGCGGCGACTTACCGGTGGTGGTGGTGGATAACGCATCGGCCGACAATACATGCGCGCTGGTGCGGCGGAAGACTGCGGTGGTCTTACTTGCAAATACTCAGAACCTGGGATTTGCGGGGGCGGTAAATCAGGGAGTGGCGGCGCTGGACAGCGACTTAGTCCTGCTGCTGAATCCAGACACGCAATTAACATCGCGGATTGACGCATTAGAGACAGCGTGTGACGAGCCAGCGACAGCAATAGCGTCAGGGAAACTACTCAACGAAGCGGGCGAGGTACAAGCGGGTTTCACGGTGCGGCGCTTTCCCACGCCGCTGACGTTGATGCTGGAAGTGCTGGGGATCAATCGCTTGCTGCCTGGGAATGCAGTGAACCGGCGCTATCGATGTCTGGATCTGGATCTGAATCGAGGGGGCGAGGCCGAGCAACCGGCGGGAGCATTCCTGATGTTCCGGCGCGAAGTGTGGCAGCGGTTGGGCGGTTTTGACACACAGTTTCATCCACTGTGGTTTGAGGACGTGGACTTCTGTAAGCGCGCGAGTGAGTTAGGCCTGAAAATCCGCTATGTGCCGGAAGTTACAGCGCGACATCAAGGTGGCCACAGTATTGCAGGGTTGGACTGGGCATGCCGCGAGGTGTATTGGTATGTTAGCCTGCTAAAGTACGCCTCGAAGCACTTTCGCCCCTCGGGGTACCGTTGGGTGACTGCGGCAGTGATGCTCGGTTCCTTGTTTCGAACAGCCGTTGAGATGGTGTGGCGGCGAAGTTTCAGGCCAATTCGGGTCTACGGGAAGATCGGCCGGCTCGCGGGACGCAGTCTAATCTCTGGCCATGTCGGTGAACCAAACTGTTTGGGCAATAGCAGTAAGGCAACAGAGCAACACCATTTGTAAAAATAAAAAGAATAGAGACACGACCCACATACATGTCTTGTAACGATCGGGTTTCCGTCACAATCGTCACTTATAACAGCGGTCGGTTTATTAAGCGGTGCCTGGAATCGGTTTTAGCGCAGCGTTATCCCAACATGGAAATCATCGTGATCGACAACGCCTCGGGCGACGGCACGGTGGATATTCTGGAGCAGTTCGTGGATCGCTGCCGCGTGGTTTATAACGATGAAAACATCGGGTTCGCGGCGGCGCAGAATCAGGCTATCTCGATCAGCACCGGCGAATGGGTGTTGACGTTGAATCCGGATGTCTTGCTGCTGCCGAATTTCATTCAGGCGCTGGCGGATGCGGGGCAGTTCGATCCCAAGATCGGTACGGTGTGCGGGAAGCTGCTGGCCATCCGGGCGAGTTTCGATTTGCCGGACAAACCGCTGGTGGATTCGACGGGGATCTATTTCACGCCGATGCTGCGGCACCTGGACCGCGGGAGCCAGGAAATCGACAACGGGCATTATCTTAATCATGAATTTGTGTTTGGCGCAACGGCGGCGGCGGCGCTGTACCGGCGCGCGATGATCGAGGATATTTCGCTCGGCGAGGAATTTTTCGATCCCGATTTTTTCGTGTATCGCGAGGACGCGGACGTGGCCTGGCGGGCGCAGCTACTGGGCTGGCGCTGCATCTATACGCCGCACGCGCGCGGGTATCATGTGCGCAAGGTACTGCCGGGCAACCGGCGGGCGCTGCCTCCGGTGATCAACATGCACTCGGTGAAGAACCGGTTCCTGATGCGCATGAAAAACATGACCGGCGATCTGTACCGCAGGAATTGGCTGTCCATAACCATGCGCGACGTGGTGGTGGTTTCCTGCTGTCTGGTGAGGGAGCAAAGTTCGTTGAAGGCGTTCTGGTATATCGCCAAGAACTTCAAGCGGGTGATGGCCAAGCGGCGCGAAATCATGAGCCGCAAGCGCGTGGACGATGCGTACATCGCGCACTGGTTCAGCTATCGGCCGGTGAGTGCGCCGGCCAGCAAACCGAAGCCGTCCCGGGCACTGGCGCGGTCGAAGGCAGCGCGGGGCTGACGAAACGAGCCGCCGATGAACGCCGATAAACGCCGATTCAAAGCGTGAGAATCGCGATTCTCGGCACGCGTGGGATTCCTGCCCGGTATGGCGGGTTTGAAACCTTTGCCGAAGAGTTATCCACCCGGCTGGTGGCGCGCGGGCATGATGTCGCCGTGTATTGCCGGGAGCGGCATGCGGATCCGAAATATCGCGGCGTGCGGCTGGTGTATCTGCCCACCTGGCGCCACAAGTATTTCGATACTATCGTCCACACGTTTTTTTCCACGATTCATCTGATTTTCCGGCGTGCGGACGTCGCGCTTTATTGTAACGGCGCGAATGCGATCTTCACGCTTGGGCCGCGCGTCGCCGGCATCCCGACGCTGTTGAATGTAGACGGCCTGGAGCGCAAGCGCAAGAAGTGGAACCGGGTGGCGAAGGCCTGGTATGCGATTTCAGAATGGCTGGCGACGTTTTGCCCGAGCGTAGTGATTACGGACGCGCGGAAGATCGCCGAGTATTATCTGGAGCGCTACGGGAAGCGCACCGAATTCATTCCCTACGGCGCCGAGACCGGTAAAGTGGCGACGTCCGAAGTTCTGGGAAAGCTGGCGCTCGAAACCGGCCGTTATTTTCTCTACGTCAGCCGGATGGAGCCGGAGAATAATGCGCTACTGGTGCGCGAGGCGTTCGAGAGCGTGGGCGGAGACGTGAAGTTGGCCTTGATCGGCGACGCGCCGTATGCCGCAGAGTACATCCAGCGGGTTCGCGATACTCGGGACGCGCGCGTGGTGATGCCGGGAGCGATCTATGGGGCCGGCTATCACGAATTGTTGTCCAACTGCCTGGGGTACATCCATGCCACCGAGGTGGGGGGTACGCATCCGGCGCTGATTGAAGCCATGGGACGCGGGGCGATGGTGTTGTATCTGAACACGGCGGAGAACGCCGAGGTAGCGGAGGGCGCTGGGATTGCGTTTGAGCGCGGCAACCTCAGTAAGAAGCTGGGGGAGGTGCTGGCGATGAGTGGGGAAGAGCGGGGGGAATGGGGCCGGCGCGCCATGGCTCGCGTGGCGGAGCGCTACGGTTGGGAAGCGGTGACGGACCGCTACGAAGCGCTGCTGGTAGGCCAGCGCAGGTAGCACTCAAAGTTCTGTACCACGGACCGATGAGGGCTGTGTGAGCCTTCGGCCGTTACCGCAGTTCGCGCTTTGGCTGGCGATGTTTGCCGCTGCCGGGCCGGTGTTTGGTCAAGAGCCTAGCAAAGACGAGATCATTCAAAAGCTGCTGGATCGCGTGGATGCGCTGGAGCGGGAAGTAGCGGCGTTGCAGAAAGGGCAGGTTCAACCTGCGCCCATCGCACCGCAACCCGCGCCTCCGCCAGCCGTTGAGGATACACCGGCAGCGAATGTGGACACGGCGGCGCCGACGGATAATGCGAGCCGGTTCACTTTCCACGGCTACGCCGATGCGGCATTTACCAGAAACGCGGATGGAACGGAGGTCAAGGACTTCGAACTGGGAGAGATCGATCTATTTGCCACCGAGCGGCTATCGCAACATTTGACGGCTCTGATGGAAGTAGCGCTCGAGACCGACAGCCAGGCGCTGGTGGCCGATGTGGCGGTCAATGTAGAACGGATGCTGTTGCAATATCGGGGAAACGATTTCTTCAACGCCGATATTGGCTCCTTCCGGACTGACATTGGATATTACAGCACCGCTTATCTGCGTGGGTCATGGCTGCAAACGGCGATCAGCCGTCCGAAGATGTTCACGTTCGAGGATCAGGGAGGGGTCCTGCCACTGCACGCGGTAGGTGTCAGCGTCAACGGCAGAATACCGTCGGGAGGCCTGAATCTGCATTACGTGCTGGAAGTAGGGAGTTCGCGGAACTATGGCGATACGGCAGGACTCCCTTTCGACGAGTCGTTCAACCGGGCGACCAATCTGGCGATTTATTCGCAACCTCACGGCATTCCGGGGCTGGAAATCGGATTTTCGAGCTATCACGATCTGTTCTCGCCTGCGACGGGAGTGGCGCTGGACCGTGCGGTGTGGACGGTCCACTTCGTTTACGTGAGGGGACGGGTGGAATTCCTGAACGAAGGGCTGCTGATCGGATTGAAGGATCCATCGCTTGGATCGGCGACGAATCTGGGCTTCTATAGCCAGATTGCGTATCGCGTGGCGTCGTCCTGGAAGCCGTACGCACGCGTGGAATATCTGAACGTGTATGGAGCCGGGCTGCTCAGCACGGCGACCGCGCGCATGTACGCACCCTGGAGGAACGTATATACGGGCGGGATCCGGTACGATCTGACGGACAGCGTGGCGCTGAAGCTGGAAGTGGGGCAAGAGAGCGATTATCTGCGGCCCAGCTACGTCACGGCAGCGGCGCAGATCGCTTTTACATTTTGATCTATGGTGCGCATGATTCCATTAGTCGCGGCCCTGCTGGCGGCTCCCCTGCCACACTACGGAGCGGAGCCGGCGCGCGTTTTCGCGGTGGTGGTACATCGTTCCAATCCAACGCACGACATACGGCTGCGCGATTTGACATCCCTGTTTGGAGGCTCGAATCGGCAATGGCCCAATGACAGGCCGGTAGTGCTGGTGGAGCGCGACGCGGGGTCGCGGCCGTTCCTCTATCTTATGCAGCGCTTGCTGAACACGACGCCGGGAGAGTACAAAAGGAGTTTGCAAAACATCGAGTACCGCGGCGACGCGCCGGTTTCGGTGAAGACCCTGAACAGCGATGCGGCGGCTTGCCAGTTTGTGTTCAACGTACCGGCGGCCATCGCGATCATCGAGACCGCGTCGCTCCCGACCCCGGAGTGCGGCCAAGTTCAAGTGGTGCGGATCGAAGGCAAATTACCCGGCGAAGAAGGATACCGCCTGCGATGAGGGACTGGTTGCGGAGAGTCTTGCTCGGGGCGATGATCCTGGCGGCGATTCTGGGATCCATTCTCGGCGGCCGTGCGCTGAACGAGGCGGTGGTGCGGGCACGGGATCTGTACCGCGTGGATACGGGCGGGTCGCAAATGGAAAGCGGGCTGGAGTATGAGACGCAAGAAAGCCGGCGGGCTTTTCTTTATGCGCTGGCGGTGACGGATCCCAACGATCAACTCCCTTATGTAGCGGAGGCGCGAGCGGCCAACCAGCGCGTGGAAGACGAACTGAACCGGCTGCGGATGCTCGGCGTCCCGGAAATTACCGGGAACGTGAAGGAGTTCGAGCGCGCCTGGAACAAATACGATGAAGCACGCGACGATATCATCGCGTTGATTCTGGAGGGCAATGCGCCGGAGGCTTTGCGGGTGGAGTCCGGACGGGGAAAGCCGGCGTTCGCCCTGGCGCTGGGGAGCCTGCACGCGCTGAAAGCGGCGTTGGAAGTTCGCGCGCGGGCCGATTCTTTCGAGGTGAACGCGACACTCAAGCGCAGCATCGGGGCGCTGGCGGCGTTTGCTGTTTCCACGCTGCTGATTGTCGCGTTGCTGATTAAATCCAACCGGTCCAGGCTTCGGGCGCTGGAATCGCTGCGCAAGACGCACCGGGCGCTGGCCGGGGCGGAGGAGCTCGCCAAACAACGCGTCTTCATATTGGAAATGGTGAGCACGCATGCGGTGCTGGCGCGGACGCTCGATAAGATTGCCGCGCTGGCTTCGCGGAGCCACCCGGAGGCGGGAGTTGCGATTTGGGCCGGCAATGCGGGCGAATTACGTTTTCAGGTAGGGGCCAATCTGCCGCGAGAACTCGCGAGCGCACTGGAGTTGCACCCGCCTCCTCCGGCCGGGCCCGCTCCGGCTGCTCTCGAGCAGTTCGCGCAGTTCAGCCGGAAGGTGGAGGCGGCATTTGGATATGAAGCCAGCCCTCCGAGAGAGCTGCGGGAAGCATCTGGCGAACGGATTGGCATGCTGCAGATGTTCGCTCCGGCCGGCAGCGGCGTGACCTGGCAAGCCATGCTGGATGCCATGGCGCAACTGGCCGCGGTGGCGATCGAAAACTCACTGCTTTACGAGCGGCTGGCGTTCCAGGCGCAGCACGACACGCTCACCGGGCTACCGAACCGGTTGTTGTTCCAGGATCGGGTGCAGCAGGCCATGCGGTCGGCGGCGCGGCACGGCAAGAAGGCGGCAGTGATCTGGATCGACCTGGACAAATACAAACACATCAACGATACACTCGGCCATCGCGTGGGCGATGAGGTGTTGTGCGAGGTGGGGCGGCGTCTGGAAACCTGCCTGCGCCAGAGCGATTCGGTGGCCAGGGTGGGCGGCGATGAGTTCACTGTCCTGGTGCAGGACCTGGCGCAAGCCGAGGATGCCGAACGAGTGGCGGACAAGATTCTTGCAGCGTTTGCGCTCCCGTTCCAATTGAGCACCCGCGATAGCATGATCGCAGCCAGCCTGGGGATCAGCATATTCCCCGATCACGGCGACGATCCGATCACGCTGCTGCGCAACGCCGACCTGGCCATGTATAGCGCCAAACGTGCCGGGGGCGGGACGTACCGAATGTTCCGCTCGGCTCTGAGCGATTCCATGGAGCACCGGGTGATGATTGAGCGCGAGCTCAAGACGGCTCTTGCGCGCAACGAACTGACGCTTGAATACCAGCCCCTGCTGGACAAAAGCGGGCGCCTGGATTGCGTGGAAGCGCTGCTGCGTTGGAACAATCCCATTGCCGGACGGGTATCGCCGGCGGAGTTTATTCCAATCGCTGAAGAAACCGGACTGATACCCGCTATTGGTGAATGGGTGACTCGAACCGCTTGCAACGATGGCGCACGCTGGTTGCGGGAGGGATACGACGTACCCCGGATCGCGGTGAATGTCTCTCCGCTGCAGTTTATCAATGGCGGGTTCACGGCTCTGGTGGAGCGGACGCTGGCCGAATGCGGGCTGCCTGCGTCCCGGCTCGAGTTTGAGATCACCGAGACCGCGCTCATGAACAATCTGGAGAACGTGATCGAGCAAATCGAGATGTTGCGCCGGCTGGGTGTGCGTTTCGCGATCGACGATTTCGGAACCGGCTATTCCTCGCTCAGCCACCTGCGGAATCTTCCGGTGGACTGCGTGAAGATCGATCGCTCCTTCATCAAGGACCTGGAGACTGGCGGCGAGGGATGCACCACGCTGGTGCGCGGGATCATCGCGCTGGCCCACAGTCTGCGCCTGCAAGTGGTGGCCGAGGGCGTGGAAACGGCGCAGCAATTGGCATTGCTCAAGGCCTTGGGATGCGACGTCAACCAGGGCTTCTTTCTGCATCGGCCGATGTCGGTTGAATCGCTCGAAGCGTTGTTGCGGACCACTCGTGCGCGCGCGGAGGAGGAAGAGGCCTCAGAAAACGAACTGAGCGTGTTGGTTAGTCCGGCTTAATCCGGGCACGCCCCGCGGGCACGCCCCTTACTATGGATGCATGGGGCCGTTTGCCTACCGAAGCTGGGTTGAGATTTCCCTCAAACAAATCGCCGACAACTTCCGCGCCGTTTGCGACGTGGTTGGGCCAGATGTGGAAGTAATGCCGGTGGTGAAGGCGGACGCGTACCGGCATGGGGCGGTGGAAGTCTCACGGGCGCTGGTTGCCGCCGGAGCGCGCTGGCTGGCGGTGAGCAACGTGGAAGAAGGCGCGATTTTGCGCGATCGCGGGATCACGGGCCGTATTCTGGTGATGGCCGACTTCCTGCCCGCCGAGCGGAGTGGTTTGCTCGACTACAACCTGACACCGGTGATTCACTCGCTGGCCGATATCGCCGAATGGGATCGGTTGGTTGCGGCCCGCAACATCACCGCCGACTATCATTTGAAAATCGACAGCGGCATGGGACGGCTGGGGACGCGCGCCCGGGCCTCCGAGATTCTGGAAGCCATCGGCCGAGCGAAACACGCCCGGCTGGAGGGCCTGATGACGCATTTCGCGTCCGCCGCGAATTACGCGAGCACCCAGACGGATGAGCAGTTGGCGGTGTTTGAGTCCACTTGCGCGGAGCTGGCGAAGGCCGGCGTACACCCGCCCATCCTGCACTTGTCGAGCAGCACACCGATCGCTTATGGGCGGCGCGGTGCGTGGCAACGGATGGTGAGGCCTGGCCACGCGGTGTACGGATATGTTTCGCAGATTGCCAAAGGATCGGCTCCGGCGCGGTTGCTGGATGTGCGGCCCGCGCTGGCGTGGAAAGCCGCGGTACTGGCGGTGAAGGACCTGCCGGCGGGGGTTCTGGTGGGTTATGGCGGAATGTATCGCACGACGCAGCCATCGCGCATCGCGGTGCTGGCGGCAGGCTATGCCGACGGTATTCCGCACCGGTTATCGAACAAAGGCCGCGTGATCGCCAAGGGCCGCTGGGCGCCGATTATCGGGGCGGTGTCGATGGATCTGACCACGATCGATATCACGCACTGCGAGCCGCTGGCGCCGGGCGACGCGGTTACTTTGATTGGGACGGAAGGCGATCTGTCGATTGACGCGCAGCAGGTGGCGCGGGTAGCCGGAACGATTTCCTATAGCGTTTTGTGTGGGATTCACGCGCGCGTGAAGCGGATTTATGTGGAGAACGGATAGGGCCGACGGGGGCGTCGGCTGCAGGCGAGGCCGCCTGCCCCACTGATCAGGCCACGCGGCGAATGACGCGGGCCGGCAATGTGATGATGGACCACACTAATTCGAGAACCCCGCCGACGGCGATGCCAACGATTCGGAAGGGCAGCAGGAGCAGCCAAACGATGGGGTATAAGAACAAGGCCAACAGCGCCAGCGGCCAGCACATGACGAACAGAATGCACCACAAAATAAAACCCAGCATGAGTGTCCTCACTGATGATATACGGTAGCCACCAACGGGATGTTCCAGGGAGCCTAGGGAGGATGGAGCGGGAGACCGGATTCGAACCGGCGACATCGACCTTGGCAAGGTCGCACTCTACCAGCTGAGTTACTCCCGCCGAACGATCTTCATTGTCGCGCGCCGAATGCGATTGTGTCAAACTCCGCATACGGCGTTGGGAGCAACCCTCGTTAACCTGGGAGTTTACCGGATATTCACACTAATCCCTGATGGGAGATACCAACATTTGAGAGTCATACTGTTTTACATAACTTATTGAAAAATAGGCAGAAAAAGGCACCAAAAAATAGATTACAGGCCTTAGCTGGTTGTGCTAGACTGACTTTTCCTCAAAGCGAGGAAGAAGACGGTTTCCGGCAAGAACCGCTGGGTGTGGCTCCAGCCGAGCGGTCCTCCAAAAGAATCGAACAACTTGAACTTTAGCTTTTCCACAATCTGTGGAAAACTTGTGCAAAAACTGCGCGGATTGTGACGGAAGAATGAACACGTGGGACCGAATTAAGAACCAGTTATCGAGCAAGATCAGCACCGATGCTTTCAACAACTGGCTGTCGAGAACCGTCTTCGTTTCGAGCGAGGGCGAGCGATTGCGGGTCGCGGTGCCGGACACAGCTACGCGCGATTGGATTCAGCAAGAATACTCGGGCGAGATCTGGTCGGCGATTCGCGATCTGAATTTGTCGCTGCGCGAGATCGTGTACGAGATTCAGGGATCGGTGCAGCCGAACAGCGGCCGGAGTTTTGATGATAAGAGCGACATCGTGTTCGCGCCGACCATCAGTTTGAACCCGAGGTTCACCTTCGACAACTTCGTGGTGGGATCGTGCAACCAATTTGCACACGCCGCCGCGCACGCGGTTGCCACCAGTCCGTCGCGCAGCTACAATCCGCTGTTCATTTATGGCGGTGTGGGGATGGGCAAGACGCATTTGATGCACGCCATCGGAAGATCGCTGGCGGATCGCCATGCGAGCATGCGGATTGTCTACACCTCGAGCGAGCGCTTCATGAACGAGATGATCACCTGCATCAAGAACGACCGGATGCAGCTTTTCCAACGGCACTATCGCTCGGCCGACGCGCTGCTGGTGGATGACATCCAGATTCTGGCCGGCAAAGAGCGCACCATGGAAGAATTCTTCCACACCTTCAACGAGCTGTTTGAGCACGAGAAGCAGATCGTGATTTCGAGCGATATGCCACCGAAGAATACGCCGGGACTGGTGGAGCGGCTGCGGTCGCGCTTCGAATGGGGCTTGATGGTGGACGTTCAACCGCCGGACCTGGAAACGAAGATGGCAATTCTGGATAAGAAAGCCGAAGCGGAGGGCATTACGCTACCCGAAGACGTTCGAATTTTTATTGCGACGAAAACGAAGTCGAATGTTCGTGAGCTGGAAGGCGCGCTGGTGAAGTTGACGGCTTATTCGTCGGTCACAGGATCGCCGATCACGCTCACTATGGCGCAGCAGGTGTTGAAGCACCTGACGGTGGGGCAGGAGCGCCGGATTACGCTGGAATCGATCATCAAGGCGGTGGCCGACAAGTTCTCGCTACAGCCTTCCCAGCTGAAGCAGAAGACCAACGAGCAGAAGATCGCCTACCCGCGGCAGATCGCGATGTATCTGGGCCGGGAGCTGACTTCGGCGTCGCTACCCGAGATCGGGCGGGCGTTTGGGGGCAAGCATCACACGACCGTGCTGCACTCCATTCAGAAGATCGATAAGCTACGCCAGCGGGATCAAGATTTGAACAGTATCATTCACAGTCTAGTTGATTCAATCCATTAGGGTTATCGTTATTTCCCACAGACCATGGCCGAAAAGGCATGTGCGGCCGGTGGAAGAGCGGGGGCAGGGGTCGATTTTGCGACGAAGATGCGCCCGGAATCCACAACTTCCAGTGGCGGGAAGCTTCTGAATTTTGTATAATTTAGAGAGAAATCAACATTTCAACAGACCCTACGAATACGGTTCTATTTGATGACTCTACTGACAACGTCATAGAGCTATACAAAGCTGGCAACTGACAAGAAGGACTGAGCGAGGAAAATGATGGAGTTCACGGTCAGCAAGACGGATCTGGTACGGGAATTGAACCTTTCGCAGGGCGTGGTGGAGAAGAAGACGACCATACCGATCCTGTCGAACGTGCTGGTGGAAGCGGTGGGGGATCGGATCAATTTGACGGCTACGGATCTGGAGTTGGGGATACGGTCGTCTTGCCCGGCGCGGGTGAAGAAGCAGGGAGCTGGAACGATTCCGGCAAAACGGCTGCTGGATTATGTGCGGCTGCTACCGGACGCCGATCTCGAGGTGAAGCTCCAGGACAATCAGTGGGCGAGCCTGGTATGCGGGCGGTCGCGCACGCGGATTGCGGGGATGTCGCGCGAGAGCTTTCCGGAGCTGCCGCAGATGCCGGATGTGATGGCGCAGATTCCGGTGGGCGTACTGGCGTCGATGATCTCGCGAACGATTTTTGCGATCTCGATGGAAGAGTCGCGATTCACGTTGAACGGATCGCTGCTGCTGTTGAAGAAAGACGGCCTCGCGATGGTGGCCACCGATGGGCATCGCCTGGCGATGGTGGAGCATCCGGTGGATCTGCCGAGCGTTACGAGCACGTTTCGGGCGCTGCTGCCGCGGAAAGCGATGGGCGAGATTTTGAAGCTGGGGCAAGATGCAAGCGCCGATGCGACGCTGGCATTTTCAGGCGATGAGAATCATTTGTTCTTCCAGTTTGGCGAGCGCTTGTTGTTGAGCCGCAAGCTGACGGGGAACTTTCCGGATTTTGAGCGCGTGCTGCCGAAGGATCATCCGCACTCTGTGTCGCTGGATCGCGAAGAGCTGCGGAAGTCGATCGAACGCGTCTCGCAATTTTCCGATGAACGGTCGCGCGCGGTGCGGATGCGAGTTCAGGAGGGCGAGCTGCATATTCATTCGTCGCTGTCGGAAACTGGCGAGAGCGAAGAGAGCTTGCCGGTGGAGTATGACGGGGCCTCAGTTGAAATTGGGTTCAACGCCAGCTACCTGTTGGATTTTCTGCGCGCGTCGAGCGAAGCCAAGGTTACGTTCCACTTCAAGGATCCCAACAGCGCGGGCGAACTGCGGCCGGCAGTGAATGGCGAGGCGGGGTACAAGTATCGCTACGTCGTGATGCCGATGCGCATTTGAAAATCGGCGCGGGCGGCCTGAGCAGTGAGCGGAAAAAAGGATTGAGTTTTTAAACATGGCAACAAAAGAAATCACTCCGGCGGAAGTTTACGATTCCAGTAGCATCAAGGTTCTGGAAGGGTTGGAAGCCGTACGGCTGCGCCCGTCCATGTACATCGGTTCGGTCACAGAAAACGGTCTCCATCATCTGGTCTATGAGGTAGTGGACAATTCGGTGGACGAGGCATTGGTTGGAGTCTGCGACCGCATTGACGTAACGATTCATATCGATAACTCGGTGACCGTGGTGGACAACGGACGCGGAATTCCAACCGGCATTATGAAGGACGAGGGAGTGTCGGCGGCCGAGGTTGTGATGACGAAGTTGCACGCCGGCGGCAAATTCGATTCGAAGAGCTACAAGGTGTCGGGAGGCCTGCATGGCGTGGGTGTGAGCTGCGTAAATGCGCTCTCTGAGACGCTGCACCTGGAGATCTGGAACGACACATTTACTTGGGAGCAGGACTATGAGCGGGGCGTTCCCAAAGGGCGGCTGAAACAAACCGGGAAGGCTGGAAAGAAAACCGGCACCAAGATTACGTTCAAACCAGACACCACGATCATGACCGTGGTGGAGTTCAACTACGACACCCTGGCGCAGCGGCTGCGCGAGTTGGCGTTTTTGAACAAGGGCCTCACGATTACTCTGACGGACGAACGAGCCGAGCCAGCGAAGCAGCACGAGTTTCACTATAGCGGCGGTATTGCTGAATTTATCAAGCACCTGAACAAGGGCAAAGCGGTACTGCATGATAAGCCGATTTACATCGAGGGTGAGCGTGAGATGCCGAATGGCGGAGTGCTCACGATGGAAGTGGCGCTGCAGTATAACGACGGCTATTCGGAAAGCATTTTCAGCTTTGCGAACAACATCAACACCGTGGACGGTGGGACGCACCTGAGCGGCTTTCGCAGCGCTTTGACGCGCACGATCAATTATTACGGGCAGCAGGCCGGGCTATTCAAGGACGTGAAGGAGAACCTGAGCGGCGACGACGTGCGTGAAGGCCTGACCGCGGTGGTAAGCGTGAAGCTGCCGCAGCCCCAGTTCGAAGGGCAGACCAAAGGTAAACTGAACAGCGATATTCAGGGTTTTATCGTTCAGCTGGTGAATGAAAAGCTCGGCGAGTACTTCGACAAAAATCCGGCGGTGATGCGCAAGATCGTGTCGAAGGCGATTGATGCGGCGCGCGCGCGGGAGGCGGCTCGTAAGGCGCGAGATTTGACGCGTCGGAAGGGCGCGATGGACTCGGGTGGGCTGCCGGGCAAATTGTCGGATTGTCAGGAAAAAGATCCGGAACGCTGCGAGCTGTTTCTGGTTGAGGGCGAGTCGGCAGGCGGGACGGCGAAATCGGGCCGGGACCGGCGGTATCAGGCCATCCTGCCGCTGAAGGGCAAAATCCTCAACGTGGAAAAAGCGCGCTACGACAAGATGCTGGGGCACGAGGAAATTCGGTCCATGATCACGGCGATCGGCACCGGGATCGGGCTCACGGATTTCGACGTCGCGAAACTGCGGTACCACAAAGTGATCATCATGACGGACGCCGATGTGGACGGGTCGCACATTCGCACGCTGCTGCTCACGTTCTTTTTCCGGCATATGCAGGAGCTGATCAAACGCGGGCACGTGTACATCGCGCAGCCGCCGTTGTATTTGATCAAGAAGGGCAAGACGCAGAAGTACATCAAGGACGATAAAGAATTCACGCGCGAGATTTTGCGTCGCGCGACGGAGAACCTGACGGTGGAGGCGCAAGATGGGACGAAACTGGAGGGCGCGGAGCTGCGTGCGTTTCTAATTTCGCTTGATGAGTTTCAACAGATGTTCCGGCGCATGGAGCGGCGCATGCGTGACGCGCGCGTGGTGGAAGTGCTGGCGAACATAGATTACAAGATGGACACCAAGACGGATTTTCAGGAGAAGGCGAACCTGGAGCCGGTGGTGACGGGGTTGAAGGCGGCGAAGATCGAGGCGCGGTTGGAACGCGAGGAAGAACACGAGGCCTGGAAGGTGGTGTATCTGGATCCGACCAGCGCCGAACGGAGCATCAGCGTGGAACTGGTGCTGCAGCCTGAGTATCGACGGATGCGGGCGATCGCGCGGCAGGTGGCCAAGAATAATCGGCCGCCGTTCAAGGTGCAGAAGGAAGGCAAAGCCGACGCCGAGACGCGCACGGGATGGCGCGACTTGTTGGAACACGTGAAGAGCGAGGGCATGCGCGAAGTTTCCATCCAGCGCTACAAGGGGTTGGGCGAAATGAACGCCGAGCAATTGTGGGCGACCACGATGAACGCCGAGACGCGCACGCTGCTGAAGGTGGATTTGCAGGACTTGGCTGAAACCGAAAACATCTTTTCGACGCTGATGGGCGAAGATGTGGAGAGCCGGCGGAAGTTTATCGAAGAGAACGCGCTGGACGTGCGGAATTTGGACGTTTAAAGCAGGGTGCGAACGCCGGCCCGCTTGGCGGCTTTGTTGAGTGCTGAGTCGCGGGAGGCGAGGGGAAGGCCTCGGCGCAAGGCCAATTCCAGGTAAGCGGCATCATAGGCCGAGAGCTGGTATTTGAGCGCTAATTCGCTGACAGCGCCGAACACTAAGTGCGGGCCTTCTGCATCGAAAATCGGTCGCGCGCCTTTAAGGTCCACCCGTGCCTGGTCGTACCCTTGCTGATCGATACGTTTTCGTTGTTTGAGGATCAACAGAGCATTTGCAACCTCGAAGGCCCATAGGACAGGAACATGCACCGAAGCGCCTGCTTCGGCCTCGGCTAACAGATTGTTCGTATCCTGGCTCGATTGGGATTCAACGACCCAAGCCACCGCCACCGAGGCATCCGCGACAAAGCCAGGATTCAACGGCGCCCCGCATTGATGGCGTCCCTGATTTCCTTATCGGTGAGCGGCTTGAAGCCCTTGCGTTGCGCCATCCGCTTGCGATTTTCGCGCATACTCTGAATCGCAAGACGCACCGCCTCCAACGAGTCACGTCCTTCTGGCACGATTCGGGCAACCGGTTTATCGTGCCTGGTGATAACGATCTCTTCGCCGCGAGCGACGCGGTCGAGGAGTTCTCCGAAGCGGGTCTTGGCTTCTAAGGCGGTTACGGTGCTCATTGGTTGCTCCTGCTAAACTGACTAGCTAGTGACTAGTTAATCATGGCCGAAGATGCGGGTCAATTTGACCTGGAGTCCAAGATCGCGGAATTTGTTCGAACCTACATAGAGGCCGCGCACAGTGATAATTTGTCGGAGGAACCTAACGCGCTGCGCTGGCTGTGCTGTGGGCTGGAACGGCTCCTCCAGCGACGACTGCAAGACCTCCCAGGATTCGAGGGGTCCTGGGCTGACGGCGTCGTTCCTGCGACAGACATGCTACCAGACGCCATCAAGGTCATCTCACCGGTTGAAGTCAGCATCCGTGGTTACGCGATTTGGGCGAGAGCTTCGAGGGCGCGTTTCTGGATAGATCCGCCGATTACAATAGGGCCATGGCTCGTTTCTCTGGCGTCGACTACCTGCTGATCGACTCGCTATTCTCTGAACAAGAGCTGCTGGTGCGCCAGACCGCGCGGCAGTTTGTCGAGGATCGTGTGATCCCGATCATTCGCGATTGCTATCGCGACGGGCGGTTTCCCAAGGAGCTGATCCCGGAAATCGGCGAGCTCGGATTCCTG
>DATHMO010000334.1:0-17027 GCA_035486995.1 Bryobacteraceae bacterium | reverse complement strand
GTCGAATTCCAGCTTGCAACCGAACGCGCCGATTATCTCGGCCTCATCGACGTCTGCCGATCCCGCATCGCCTCGGGCGAAAGTTACGAGATCTGTCTCACCAACCAACTGCGCGTCACGACCGACGCCTCGCCGCTCGCCTACTACGAAGCCCTGCGTCAGCAGAATCCCGCGCCCTATTCAGCGTTCCTGCATCTCGACGACATCGACGTCGCGTGCTCTTCACCCGAGCGCTTCCTGCGCATCGACGCCGCAGGCGCCGTTGAATCGCGTCCCATCAAAGGAACCAGCCGAAGAGGGACCACGCCGCAACAAGACGCCGCCCTCTGCGCCGCCCTCGCTACCAGCGAAAAAAACCGCGCCGAAAATCTGATGATCGTCGACCTCGCCCGCAACGATCTGGCACGCGTTTGCCGCCCCGGCAGCGTCCACGTTCCACAAATGATGCATGTCGAAACCTACGCCACCTTGCATCAGCTTGTCAGCACCATCCGCGGCGAACTCGCGCCCGGCAAAACTGCCATCGATTGCATCCGCGCTGCTTTCCCCGGCGGCTCCATGACCGGCGCACCCAAGCTGCGCACGCTCGAAATCCTGGACGAACTGGAACCCGAAGCGCGCGGCATCTATTCCGGCTGCATCGGCTACATCGGATTCAACGGCGCGGCCGACCTGAACATCGTGATTCGAACGGCCGTTTTCCATCGCGGAATCGCGAGCATCGGCGTGGGCGGCGCCATCGTTTACCAATCCCAGCCTGAGGACGAGTGGGACGAAATGCTGCTCAAGGCGCAAGCGCTACTCGGCGCGTTTTCGAGCAAGTTATCATGATGCTATGTCCACTGCGATTCCGGTCCAGGAAGATACCGGCGCTCTAGACCGCGTTCGCGCGCTCGAAGGCGAATACCTGCTGCAGAACTACGCCCGCTATCCGCTGGTGCTCGACCGCGGCAAGGGCTGCTACGTTTTCGATCCCGCCGGCAAGCGTTATATCGACTTCATCACCGGCATCGGCGTCAACGCGCTCGGCTACGCGCACCCGCGCCTGGTGAAAGTGATCCGCGAGCAGTCCGCGCGGCTGCTGCACACGTCCAATCTTTACTACCACGCTTATCAGGGCCAGCTTGCCGAGCGCCTCGCCAAAGCCAGCGGGCTCCAACGCACGTTCTTCTGCAACTCCGGAGCCGAGTCCATGGAAGGCGCGCTCAAAATGGCGCGCGCTCACGGCCACAAGATCGATCCGCAAAAATACGAAATCGTCGCACTCCATAATTCGTTTCACGGACGCACCCTCGGCGCGCTTTCTATTACAGGCCAGGAAAAATACCGCCAGGACTTCGAGCCGCTGCTTCCCGGCGCCCGCTTCGTTCCGCCCAACGACGAAGTTGCTCTCGAACAAGTGGTCTCGGATCGCACTGCCGGCATCGTCATCGAATGGATCCAGGGCGAGGGCGGCATCTTCCCCATGTCCACTGAATACCTGCGCAAGGCGCGCGAGCTGGCCGACCGCTACGACGCGCTGCTGGTCTTCGACGAGATCCAATGCGGCGTCGGCCGCGTGGGCAAGTACTTCGCCTATCAACTTGTAGACCCCGTCATTCTGCCGGACGTGATGGTGGCCGCCAAACCGCTGGCCTGCGGCATCCCCATGGGCGTGGTTGTCGCGAACGATCGCGCAGCGAAGTCGATCGGCTCAGGCATGCACGGTTCGACTTTCGGTGGCGGACCTTTAGCCTGCCGCGTCGCCCTCGAGTTCATGGATATTCTCGACCAGCTGCTCCCGCACATCGAAGAAATGGGCTGCTACTTCCGCGGAAAGCTCGGCGAGTTGCAGAAGCAGTTCTCCTTCATTCGCGAGGTGCGCGGCCAGGGTCTAATGATCGGCGTAGAGCTGAGCTTCTCCGGCAAGCAACTCGTCCTCGATGCCATGGAGCTCGGCCTGCTCATGAACTGCACGCACGATACGGTGCTGCGCTTCCTGCCGCCTTACATCGCGACCGAAAAGGAAATCGACCGAGCCATCGGGATTCTCAAGCGCGTGTTCAAGCTCGCGGCAAAACGCGGCGATGCCCACCAGAATTGACGACTGGAACCAACGCTACCGCACCGGTCAGCAAGATTTTGAGACGCCCGCGCCGCTGGTCGTGCAATTTACGCGCGACCTAACGCCCGGCGCTGCGCTCGACCTCGCCTGCGGTCCTGGCCGCAATGCCTTGTACCTCGCCCAACGGGGCTGGGCCGTCTTTGCCGTTGACGGCTCCGAGGTCGCCATCGATCTTCTGCACGCCCGCGCCCGCCAGCAAAAACTCACGGTTAGCGCCGATGTTGCCGATCTGGAAGCTGGCGGAATCGGCGCGCCCGTGGAGGGCTTCGATCTGGTTCTCTCTTGCTACTATCTCCAGCGCAGTTTGATTCCTCTCATGAAGGCGGCGCTCCGGCCGGGCGGCCTGCTGATCATGATTGTGAATCTGGCCGGCGGCGATCAACCGCAGGGCACACCCACCCGCGCCTTCCCCGGCGAGCTGGCTTCGTTTTTCGAAGGCTGGCCGATCCTGCATTACCACGAAGGCGACCCGGACGAATCCGGCCATCGGCACGCCGTTGCCGAATTTGTGACGCAAAAGCCCGCTGGAATGCGCTGTTAGTAAGTGCTGGGAGCGCGACCCGGCGATGGGGCACTCGATGGCACGGGGCCCCGGGGTTGGTTCCGGATCGCCTCCCAGCGTGGGAAGTACCAGCAGTTCCGTCGCCACCGTGACACTTCGTGTAACCTCATGATTTTCCGTGGGCGTTATGGCCAGGTAGCGGACAATTTGTCTCACCAAAGAGATAGTTCGACTACGGACCTGGATAGCTTGTCTAGGTACCTTCAGCCTGGGCCCGCCGGCTGGAGCCAGTCTGGAACCAGCCTGGATGTTTGTCCAGGTATCGTACCTACGCTTTTGGTCCTAATATTGGACCGTGGTCGTTCCTTCTTCACCAAACGTCGCTCCGGATTGCGCGGAGTATAAGCGTCTGGTGGTTAGACACCTGAAAACCATAGCCGAATGGAAGCGAACTTTCGACAGCGGTGAGGCTTGGGAAAAGACCGTGGAAATGGAACGCGCCATCGCCAGGCATTGCGAAGAACACGGCTGCCAGAAGGTCTCCGTCGTCAGCGAAGCGTGATCCGTTCCAGAGCCACCGCCGCGGGTAGTCGTTGGGGCGCTTTTACTGTCTAAAATCCGACAGTTTGAAGATGCTAGCCAACTGGATGCCATGCTTGTCCCGTAGCAGTTCGGTGGCCCCGGCTTCCCGGTCAATGAGACAAATTGCACCCAGGATCTCCATCCCCGCCGACTTCGCGTTCTCGATAGCCAAGACCGTCGATTCTCCCTTGGTACAGACATCGTCAACCACCACTACCCTGCGTCCTTCGGTCCAATCGAGGCCCTCGACGAACTTTTGCATTCCATGCTGCTTCCGTTCTTTTCGGACGACAAAGCAATCAATAATCGGAGGACGGTCCAGGCTCTCTCTGGCAATGGCAAAGGCAATCGGGTCTGCGCCCATCGTCAGTCCGCCAACAGCCTCCGGCAACCACGTTTTCTCTTCCAGTTTGCGCAAAAAAAGGCGGCCGATCAGCGGCATCGCCCTCGGATCGCAGGTGGTGGGCCGGCAGTCTACGTAAACATCGCTCGTTTGGCCGGAAGCCAAAGTGAAAGTACCGAACTTGACGGACTTCTTTTTGAGGATGTCACGAAGCTCGGCTAGATCTTGCGTTGGCGTGGAGGTCATTGAGAAGACTGCATTGTAGCAAAAGCTTTTTTTGAGCAATCGGCAACTGTAGTATAATTATTCAGTACGATGAATAAATATTCCACCGGCGTTGTCGGCTTCACCGGCTATTCCGGCGCCGAACTCGTCTACCTCCTCGCCCACCACCCCCACGCCGAGCCGGTCCTCATGGAGCACCGTCAGGACCAGGGCGGCCGTCCCGCACCCATCAATCAGCCCCAGCCGCGCCGCATCCCCTGCACTCCCGAAGCTGCCAAGGCCGAGGGACTCGCGGTCGTCTTTCTCGCGACCCCGCCCGCGGTTTCCATGGAACTTGCGCCCCCTCTGCTCGACGCCGGTATTAAGGTGATCGATCTCAGCGGCGCTTTCCGCTTGCGCGACGCCGCCACATACGCGCGCTGGTATAAGGAAGAGCACACCGCGCCGGGTCTGTTGGCCGAAGCCGTCTACGGGCTCCCCGAGTTTTGCCGTGAGCGCATCCGCGGCGCGCGCTTCATCTCGAACCCCGGCTGCTATCCCACGGCCGCCAACCTCGCCATCCAGCCTCTGATCGCGGCCGGCGTAGTGGATCGCTCCGCTGGAATCATCTGCGACGCGAAATCGGGCGTTAGCGGCGCCGGACGCAAGCCCAGCCTCAAAACCAGCTTTTGCGAAGTCACCGAAAACTTTTCCATCTATTCCGTTCTCGATCATCGCCACGTCCCCGAAGTCCTCATGGTCTCGGGTCTGGAAGAGCCGGAGTTCAGTTTCACCGCGCACTTGCTGCCCATCCATCGGGGAATTCTCGAGACCATTTACGTTCGCACTCGCGGCATCCAGGCCGGCGAAGAGCTGCTCGAAGTCTACCGCCGCCAATATAATTCCGAGAAATTCGTGCGCCTTTACCCGCTCGGCAATCTGCCGGATGTGAGCGCGGTGAACCACACGAATTTCTGCGATATCGGACTAAAATTCGACGCGGCTACCGGCCGGGCGATCGTAGTCAGCGCCATCGACAACCTGGTGAAGGGCGCCGCTGGGCAAGCCATCCAGAACATGAATCTGATGCTCGGTTGCGAGGAATCGGCAGGGCTCACCTGAAAATTCTATGAAAGCGCTCATCAAGCTCGGCGGCACATTGCTCGACGCACCCGAATCACGCCGTCAGATCGCCGATCAAATCGCCCGCGCCTTCCGCGATGGTCTGGAAGCCGTCGTCGTGCATGGCGGCGGCAAGCAGATGACGCGCTACCTCGCCGATCGCGGCGTCGAAAGCCGATTCGTCAATGGACTCCGTGTCACCACGCCCGACGTGTTGGACGCCGTGCTCAAGGTGTTGGCCGGTTCGGTGAATCAGGAATTGGTAGCGGCGCTCGTAGCCAGCGGCGCTTCCGCCGTTGGGCTGAGCGGAATGGATGCGCTGCTCACCGAAGCCCGCGCTATCAGCGACGAACTCGGCCTGGTGGGAAAGCCGGTGCGCTCCGATCCGCGTCTCTTGCATACACTCATGGAATTTAAATACCTTCCCGTTATCGCCTGTGTTGCGGGCGATCGCCAAGGGCGTTTCTATAACGTCAATGCCGATCAAATGGCCGTGTCGGTGGCTTCCGCGCTTGGCGTAGACAAGCTGCTGTTCTTGACTGATGTCGATGGCGTGCGCGGGCCGGACAATCAGATCCTCCCGACCTTGAACCTGGATCAATGCCGCCAGTTGATCGATGATGGCATTGCTACCGGCGGCATGCGGGCCAAGCTGGACGCAGCTGCGGAAGCTTTGGATGCCGGTATTGACGAAGTCGTGATCGCACCGGGGGCCACTCCTGGGATCTTGGCCGACTTATTGGCCAAAAGATTATCCGATCACGAACCCGTAGGTACGCGCCTTGTGACTCACCTAGGGGTACCGCGTCATGCTTAGTTCCACGGCGGCCTCGGAGGTACTGGGTGCTATAGAACCTCAATTAATACGCAAGGCAACACTGCGCGACATCCCGGCGATACTAACTTTAATTAACGGATATGCGGCGCAAGGCATTATGTTGCCTCGAACCGAATTTGAACTGTCTGAAAACATTCGCGATTTCACCGTTATTTATTCCGCCCAACAACTGCTGGGATGCGGCGCGCTTCACTTCTACACACCTGTATCGGGCGAAATAAGATCGCTCGCGGTCGCCCCCGCTCACAAGCGAGGGGGCATCGGTCGTCTCCTCGTTCAAGCCCTTGAAGAAGAAGCCAGTCACAATCATTTACATTCAATCTTCGCCTTCACATATGTGCTCGATTTTTTTCAGCGCCTGGGCTTTCATCAAGTCGACCGAGGCCTGCTTCCTCTGAAGGTCTGGAAGGATTGTCTGACGTGCCCCAAGTTTGATTGTTGTGATGAGATCGCTGTAGTGAAAGCCCTTACAACTGATCCGTTACTCTCACTAGTTCTTGATTTCCCCTCCGAGCTAGTGCAGTTACCTCAGCCGAAACGCGTTTGATCGCGTTGGCGATCAGCGCCTACTTTTTTTATAAAAAAGATGTTTGAATGAGATTTTTTCCTGGATTTCTAACTTGGGCTGTGTATAAATTGAAGCATACTTGACAGCACTTGAAAGGGATCACAAGTCGTATGAAGGCGCAGACCATCGACGTCAAGCAAGCGACAGGCAGAATCCTTTGCTGCACCATCTTTCGCGCAGGCGGAAAAAAGCTGCTGGCTAAAGGTCATTTGATCAGCGAAGAAGATGCTCGAATGCTCGAGACCGAAGGCATGAACGAAGTTTGGGTCACCGAGCTCGAGGATGGAGAAATTGGCGAGGACGACGCTGTTATGCAGGTCGCGAGCGAAATCGGTTGTGGAACGCTCGAAATCCGTCTTGCCGCGGGAGGACGAGCGAATCTATTTACCACCGAACCCAGCTGTGTCTTGGTGGATGATGAGCTTCTAAAACAAATTAATTGCACGGTGAGTATGGCGATTGCCACGGCAACTAATTTTTCGTATGCGCGTACCGGCAATCGCGTGGCTACGGTAAAAAGCGCACCGTTCGCGGTGGCCAAAACGGAACTGGAGGCGGTGATCTCGATTGTCCAGGAGCGCGGACCTATCTTGCAGGCCCGGCCCATTCGAACCCCCACGGTGGCGGTGCTCTACACCGACCCGACGAATGGAGAGCGTGCGCGCCAGTTGTTTGAAAACATCATGCGCCAGCGTCTGGAACGTTTGGGAGCCGCCGCCAGCTTCGTGCTCTCCTCGGTGGAAGAGGAAAGCGCAGTGGCACGCGCCCTCCAACACCTGCTGCGCGCCAAGCCAACGGTTGTGCTGATCGCCTCCACCACCGCCCCCGCGGGACCGGAAGACGTGGTCGGCCGCGCCATGCTCCGCGCCGGATGCCAGGTGGAACGCTTTCTTGCCCCGGTCGAGCCGGGCAATCTGTTTCTGCTCAGCTACAAAGATGACGTGCCCGTTATGTCCGCTCCCGGTTGCTTCCGCTCCGCCAAGCCCAACGTCGTCGACTTGATGTTGCCCCCCATGCTGGCCCGCTATCGCGTATCCGGATGGGAAGTCGCCTGCCTCGGGCACGGCGGCTTGCTCGCTTAACCGAGCCTTCCTCCACTTCCACGGGCGGCCACCTCCTCCAAATCCGCCCCGTGGACGCTCCTCGGCCGGGCGCCCTATCCGCGTCCGTTTTTTTGTGACGCCCGACCCCCAAATCCCACCTCCCACAACCCACTTGCTACCCTAGTGCCCGACGGCACATGTCCCATTTGCCAGCCATCCTCGAAACCGTCCTCAGCGGAACCGTTGCCGCCTCCGCCGCCGCACTAACCTACGCCGTTCGCGTCCCCTCATGCGCCTGGCTCGCTCCTTCCGTCCATCGCGGTCCCGGTTCCCGCCGGTCTATAGCGCTCACGTTCGACGACGGACCCAGCGAATCCACTCCTGCGCTGCTCGAGATCCTCGATCGCCATCGCGCCCCGGCTACGTTCTTTCAAATCGGAGCCAACGTTCGCCGATTGCCGCAAGTGGCCCGCGAAGTCGCCTCGGCCGGGCACGAAATCGGCAACCATACCGACACCCATCCCATGCTCGCGCTCAAATCGCCCAGCTCTATTTATGGCGAATTGGCGGCCGCGCAGGAAGCCGTCGAACACGCGACCAGTCTCCGCCCCCGCTATTTCCGTGCCCCCTACGGAGTGCGCTGGTTCGGCCTTCGTCAAGCCCAGCGCCGTCTCTCGCTCCATGGCGTGATGTGGAGCACCATTGCGCTAGACTGGAAACGGCAGACGCCCGATGTGGTCTCCCGGCTTATTGGCGGTGCGGTCCCAGGCGCGATTCTCTGTTTGCATGATGGCCGGGTTCTCAATCACCGCCCCGATATCGGCGCCACACTCCAGGCCGTTCGCGAACTTCTGCCAAAATTGATGGAGCTGGGTTTTCATTTTGAGAAGGTGACGGATATTTTATGTCCTACGAAGAATTGACCGCGCGAGTCAGAAGCGTAATCGCCGCTACCCAGCATCTTCCCCAAGACAAAATTACCGCCGATAGCACTTTTCAGGAACTCGGCATCGACTCGCTCGACGGTATAAATATCCTTTTCGCCGTCGAAACTGAATTCAATATCAATATTCCAGACGAAGCCGCGCAAAGCTTGCGCTCCGTCCGCGACGTGATCGACGGCATAGCCAAGCTCCTCGAAGGTGATCAAGGAAATAAGGCCGCGGTCAGCGCTTGAATGCCTCACCGCGTGGTTGTCACCGGCCTGGGCGTCATCTCGGCCATCGGTAACAACACCGGGGAATTCTGGCAATCCCTGCAAGCGGGATGCTCCGGCCTCGCGCCACTGGACTCCGTCGATCGCACGCTGCTCCGCTTTTCCAATGGCGCCGAGGTTCGCAATTACGCGCCAGCGCAATTCTTCGAAGAGAAGGAGCTTGGGCTCCTCGACCGCTTTGCTCAGTTCGGCGTCATTGCCGCGCGCGAAGCCATCGCCGCCGCGGGCATCGAGTGGACCACCGGCCTGCGCGAATCAACCGCCATCGTCACCGGCTCCTGCGTCGGCGGCCAGACCACCGAAGACGAGGGCTTCGTCAATCTGTATCGCAACAATATTCCGCGCGTAAATCCCTTCACCATTCCCCGCACCATGGAAAACGCCGCCGCCAGCAGAATCTCGCTCGAGACCGGCATCGTCGGACCCACCTACACCGTCTCAACCGCCTGCTCTTCTTCAAATCACGCCATCGGCCAGGCATTTTGGATGGTTCGCAGCGGCGCTGTTGAAATGGCCATTACCGGCGGCAGCGAAGCCGTGTTCAGCCTCGGATTTCTCAAAGCCTGGGAAGCCATGCGCGTGGTCTCGCCCGACACTTGCCGCCCGTTCTCAAAGGACCGCCGCGGTCTCATCCTGGGCGAAGGCGCAGCCATGCTGGTGCTGGAACCGCTTGAAGCTGCCCGCGCTCGCGGAGCCGCGATCTTCGGCGAAATCGTCGGCTTTGGAATGTCGTCCGACGCGTTCCATATCACGCAGCCATCGCCTGATGGTGCGGCCCGAGCCATGCGCGCGGCGCTTTCAGATGCAGGCTTGGAACCCGCAAAAATCGGCTATATCAATGCGCACGGCACCGCCACCATCGCGAACGACGCGGCCGAAACCACGGCCATTCGCAAGGTATTTGACGAGCACGCCGATCGGCTCGCTGTAAGTTCGACCAAATCGATGCACGGCCATACGCTCGGTGCGGCCGGCGCCATCGAAGCAGCCGCTACGCTGCTCGCGCTCCGAAACGGGATCCTGCCTCCCACCGCCAATTTCAATGAAGCCGATCCAGCCTGCGATCTCGATGTCATCCCCAACATCGCCCGTCCAGCCCAAGTCGAATTCGCCTTATCCAATTCGTTCGCATTCGGGGGCTTGAACGCTGTCCTGGCTTTTCGGCGGCCCGAAACGTAAGCTGCCCGCTGGCGTCCACAAGGCGGAGTGTTCTCATGACCGAAAAAGATGTCAGTGTAACCACCGTTGACGATTCCTCCGATCGGCTGCGGAAGCTTAACGAGCACAAGCCCACCAACCTTCCGCTATCTGCCGACGAAATCGCCCAGAACGAAGCCAAAGGCACGGCCCACGAAGGCTGGGCGCCGAGAACCACGGAAAACATCGCCGACCACGTCCCGCTGCCCGAACGCGACCCGAAGCGCTGAACTGCGCGGCCTTTTCCAACACAGCTAAACTGAAATTACGTGGAAGAAGAGGTTTTAGGAAAAGCCTACGACGCGCGCCTGATGCGCCGTCTGCTCACTTACATCCGTCCCTACAAACCCGCCGTTGCATTCTCGCTGGCGCTATTGCTCATCAACGCGATGCTGCAAGTGGTTGGACCGCTGCTCACGGCGCTGGCGGTTGACCGCTACCTCACGCCGTCCGGCAAAGTCACCCATACGATCCTCGATCCATTTTTGTCAGCGAACCCCTGGACTGGCCTCGGACAGGTTTCATTCCTCTACTTTCTCGCCCTGGCCTTCGGCATGTTGTGTGATTTCGGCCAGCAGTACATGATGCAAACGGTCGGGCAGAAAGCCATGTTCGATCTGCGACGCGACATCATGGCCAAGCTCCAGAGCCTCGACCTCGCTTTCTACGACCACAATCCGGTCGGCCGCCTGGTCACCCGCATGACTACCGACGTCGACGCGCTCAACGAACTGTTCTCCTCCGGCCTGCTCATGATCCTGGGCGATCTGCTCATGCTCGGTTTCGTCATCATCGCGATGTTCGAGTTAAGCCCCGGGATGACCGCCTTTTTGCTCGCGCTCATGCCGGCCGTCGTGCTGGTGACCATGGTGTTCCGGCGCGCCGTTCAAAAAAGTTACCGCAAAATTCGTGTCGCCATTGCGCGTATTAATTCCTATTTGCAGGAGCACATCAGCGGCATCTCGGTGCTGCAGCTCTTCAATGGCGAGGATCGCAGCCGCCGCGGATTCGAACGCATCAATCGCGATCACATGGAAGCTTACAAGGACTCCATCACCGCCTACGGATGGTTTTATCCCGTTGTGGAGTTTCTCGGCATGCTCGCGCTCGCCCTGCTGCTGGCCTACGGCGGTTTTCGCGTGCGCGGGGGCGCCATGCAGATCGGCGTTGTGGTCGCCTTTTTCCAGTATGGTCTGCGCTTCTTCCGCCCCATCCAGGACCTCAGTGAAAAATACAACATCATGCAGTCGGCCATGGCCGCCGGCGAGCGCGTCTTCAAGCTTCTCGACACTACCGCGCTGATTCTTTCGCCCAACCAACCCACGGCCTTTCCCCGCACTGCCGCCGCCATCGAATTCGACCACGTTTGGTTTGCCTATAAAGATGAGGACTGGGTGCTCAGCGACGTGAATTTCCGCATCGAACCCGGTGAAACCATCGCCGTAGTCGGCCACACCGGCGCCGGAAAAACCACCATTGCGAGCCTCCTGCTCCGCTTTTACGAGGTCCAGCGCGGAGCGATCCGAATCGGCGGCGTCGATATTCGCGAGTTCGATCTTGAAACTCTGCGGCGCAATTTCGGCATCGTGCTCCAGGACCCGCACCTGTTTACCGGAACTATCGCCGAAAACATTCGCCTTGGCACACCAGGAATTTCCGATGATCAAATGTCCGAGGCCGCCGCGCGCGTCAATTTGCTCGACTTCGTCCAGAGCCTTCCTGACGGCTTCGCACAATCGGTGCGCGAACGCGGCGCAGGCTATTCCACCGGCCAAAAGCAGCTCGTCAACTTTGCTCGCGCGCTGGCCCACAACCCACGCTTCCTGATTCTCGACGAAGCCACGTCCAGCGTCGACACCGAAACCGAATTGCGCATCCGGGAAGCGCTCCAACGATTGGTAGTCGGCCGCACGTCCATCGTGATCGCGCACCGGCTCTCCACCATCCAGCGCGCCGACCGTATCATCGTCATGCACAAAGGCAAGCTGCGCGAGATCGGCACGCACCAGGAATTGCTCGCCGTGCGTGGCATTTATTGGAAGCTGTATCAACTGCAGTATAAAGATCAGGAATTCGTTGCGGGCGCGCGCCTGGCCGAAGAGCCCGTCACCGGCGACTAGCAACTTCCAGCTGCTTCCGTGCTTCTTGGAGCATCCCAGCGGCGTCTCCCTGCAGCGCTCCTCTGCGCCGCGCTTCCTCCAAGCTGGGTAGCGAGCGCTCGAACCACGATCGAGCTTGCGGCCATTGCCCCGTCATCTCATACACCATCCCCATGCGAAACTGATCCTGCGCCTTTACCTCCAGCATGTCGGTATCTAACGGCCCGTGCGACGCGTCGATCGCCGCAAGTGAACGCTGCAACTCGGCCATCGCGGCCCCGGCATTGCCTCTCAACAACTGCGCCGCGCCAACGCGGGCCTCTACCGCTGAAACGTCCAAGCGAAACTGCACGCTCTTCGGATCGGCGGCCGAAAGCGCTTGCATCCCACGCAACGCCTCGTGGTATTTGACGAGCGCCGCAGCCGTGTCGCCATCCGCCGCGATGATTTCCTCGCCCGTCCGCATCGTGTCCCAAGCCGCCATTCTCCGCACGTTGGTATTGCGCGGATCTTGCGCCAGCACGGCTTGCTCCACCGCGAGCGCTTTCTCGTGCATAGCGAGCGATTCCGCGTGCCGGCTCTCATAAACCGAAAGCAACTCTCCCACGCGATCGTAAGCCAGGGCCAGCAAACGCCGGGTCGTCTCGTCGCTCGGCTGCGCCACCGCCACCGATTCCAACATAGCAACGCCCTTGCGGCAATCCACGAGGCCGCCCTTCGAATCTCCCAACCCGGACCGCTTCCATCCGTAATCCAAGTACGCCCGTGCCAGATTCCGGCGATCCGTCAGATTGCCAGGATCGGCCCCAGCAAGCTTCTCCGCGATCGGCAGCAGTTGTTTCAGTTGATCCACCGACCCTTGTAAATCCCCCGCGCCCATCAATGCGTCACTCAATCGTCCGTGGGTTCGGAGTAACTCGCGCTGTGCTTGGACATCTTTGGGCTCGCCGCGCAGAACCGCCTCGCGAATCGCCAGCGACTTGCGATAGCTGGCAACGAATCCGGCCGGGTCCCCGAGATTCGACGATCGAAAGCCGCCTTGCACATCGCCCACCTTTTCGTACGCTGTCGCCAATTCGCGCTGCAGTGCCAGTTCGTTTTGTAATGAAAGATCACCCTTGGCTTCCGTCGCGAGCTTGTCCAGGTATTCCAGCGCACGATCCACCAGGACCTTCCGCGCCGGCGTCGAGCCCGGCAAGTTTTCAATCGCGTCGTACACTTCAAACAACAGGGAGTTGGCCAGCTTCCGTACATCATTGAACCGCTGCTCGGCCAACTGCCGCTCCGCTCGGGCGATATAAGCTTCGCGCAATGTCGCCGCCATCCCGCCCAAGAGCGCCAAAACCGCCAGTCCCGCCGCGATCACCGCGATCCTATGCCGCCGCGCAAATTTCGAACTGCGATACACCAGCGTGTCCGGCCGCGCGCTCACCGGCAGGCCTTCCAGATGCTTCCGGATGTCGTCCGAGAATTGCTCCACCGATGCGTAGCGCCGCTCCGGTTCCTTACGCAAGGCCTTCATCACGATGTTGTCCAGATCGCCGCGCAAGCGCCGTTGGTCCCCGCGATTCGCTAACGTGCTTGGCCGCTCCGGCTCTTCATCCAACACCGCCTGCGCCATCTCGTGCGGCGTCCGGCTCCCGGCGGCATACGGCCGGTGGCCCGTCAGCAAGCCATATAGAACCACGCCCAGAGAATAAACGTCGGTGGACGTCGTCACAACCCCACCACGCACTTGTTCGGGGCTTGCATATTCGGGCGTCATCAACCGCAGCATGGTGACCGTAGCCTCGCCCCCGTCACTCTGCTGATCGTGATCCAGAATCTTGGCGATCCCAAAATCCAGCAGCTTCGGCTCGCCCTCTTCCGTCACCAGGATGTTGCCGGGCTTGATGTCACGATGAATCACCAGGCGTTGATGCGCGAACGCCACCGCCGAACATACTGTGCAGAACAGCTTCAACCGCGCGCGCAAGGAAAGCTTCCGCCGGTTGCAATATTCATCGATCGGAAGCCCTTCGATGAATTCCATCACCACGTACGGCCGCCCATCCTCGGTGGTCCCGCCATCCAACAGCCGCGCGATGTTGGCGTGATCCAGATTCGCGAGAATCTGCCGCTCGGCCTTGAAGCGCTGGATCGCGAGCTTATCGCCCAATCCTCCGCGCACTACCTTGACAGCCACCTGCTTGCTGTATTGATCGTCCGCGCGAACGGCGCGATACACCGTCCCCATGCCCCCGTGGCCGATCTCTTCCAGCACCAGGTACGACCCAATCCGCCGGCCCCGCAACGAATCGTCCGCATCGCGCGATCCCGCGACAGTATTAGCTGCATGATCGATGGCTCGGCCAGTCAAGAAATCGCGGGAAGCTTGTTCATCGGCCTCGAGCAACGATTCCACTTCCGCACGCAACTCGGCGTCACCCCCGCAAGCTTCATCCAGATACCGGGTACGCTCGCGATCGTCAGTCTCGAGCGCCTGCCCCAGAATCTCTCGAATATGTTGCCATCGTTCCCGCGTCATTCAGCTACCCGTTCGACTCACGGCTGATCTCGCGATACAGCCACGCCCGCGCGGTGGCCCACTCGCGCTTCACCGTCGGCGCCGAAACCCCGAGCACTTCCGATGTTTCTTCAATCGACAGACCGCCGAAAAACCGCAGCTCCACCATCCGGCTTTGCCGCTCATCGAGCTTCGCCAGAGTTTCCAGCGCGTCGTCCAGCGCCACAAGGTCGATTTCGCGCGGCTTCTCAGCCTCGATCGCCTCGTCCAGCGCCAGCGTCATCGCTCCCCCACCGCGCTTCGCGTACCCGTGCCGCCTGGCATGATCCACCAGTATCCGGCGCATCATTCGCGAAGCCACGCCGAAGAAGTGCGCCCGGTTCTGCCACGTCACGTCCCTTTGCGTTATCAGCCGAAGATAGGCTTCGTGCACCAGCGCCGTCGACGACAGCGTGTGCCCCGGCTTCTCGCGGCTTAAATAATGTTGCGCCAGCCGCCGCAGTTCTTCATAAACCAGAGGCATCAAGGCATCCAATGCCGCTGCGTCACCCTTGCTCCATTGGATCAACAGGTGCGTTACGTCTTGGGTCGAAGGCTCATTCACCCGGCAAATCCCGTTTCTTCGGTCTCAGTATATCCTGCGTCCCTGTCCGTGATCCTTTTTGCCCCCGGTTCTCGCGTGACACCAAGAAGGCCAGTCCAGCCCCGTTTTGGTGGCCCGGCTCCCTCAGGAGGATCTATGTCCAAACTGTTTTCTTGGAACGCACTAGCCCTGTTCGCTCTCGCTTTCGCTGCGCCCGGCTTCGCGGATGTGAGCGGCACCCCGACCCTTTCTGCCAACGCCACGCTCAACCTCGACACCGGAACTGTCGGAACCTCTGGAGGGGACATTCTTTGGACCGGAACCAGCATCAAATTTCAAGGATCGGCCACCGGCTTCGATCTCGGTAGTCTGACGTTCAGCTCTCTGACCCAGAGCGAGCTGTCCTCGTTCTCGGGCGGACTCTCGCCGGCATCGATTACGCCCTCGGTCAACGACGTTATCGCCGTCCAGACCAACGGCGGCAATCTCGCGAAGGTTCTCGTCACCGCGATCAACGGCACTTCAGTCGCTCTTCAGTTCCAGACCTTCATCAGCCCCACCATCGGCGCGGTGGTCAACAATTACAGCGGCATAACAACCGGTTTGCCCAACTACGGCATCGCTCCCGGCAGCATCTTCATCATTTATGGAAGCGACCTGAGCGATCCTGTCCCGCTCGCCTTCCAATCCAGCCTTCCGCCGGGCCTGCCAACCACGCTGAACCACACCAGCATCTCGGTAACTGTCAACGGCGTCACCACCAACCCCGCGATTTTATACGCCATTCCTACACAGATCGCCGCTGTTCTTCCATCCACCACGCCTGTCGGCTCCGGAACCATCACCGTCAACTACAACGGGCAACCCACGCCGGCCACTCCCATTCAGGTGACTGCCAGTGCGTTCGGACTCGGGACCTTGAACGGCGCGGGCAGCGGCGGCGTGATCGCTACCGACCTCAGCTACCATCTCATTACACCCACCGCATCGGCTGCTCCTGGACAGATCATCGTGCTGTGGGGCTCCGGCCTCGGCGCCGATACCAAGAACAACGACAGAACCTATCCCAACCAGCAAGACAATCTCAACAACGCGACGGTCTACATCGGCGGTGTGAGCGCCAAGGTCGCGTATGCTGGCCGCTCTCAATTTCCGGGCGTCGATCAGATCGACGTCACCGTCCCCGAGATCGGAGCAGGCTTTCAGGGCGGATGCAGTATTGCCGTGGCAGTGGTGGCCGCCAATATCGTAAGCAATTTCGGGACGCTTCCGGTCAACCCGGGCAACGGCGTTTGCGCTGACGCCATCTACGGAATCAACGGGAGCCAACTCGAAGCGATGGGCAACCAGGGCACGGTCAAGGGAGGGAGCTTAACCTTAAGCCAAGGTTCCCAGCCCAGCAGCGACTTCGCGATGTTGAAGCCAGCCGCCGCCGAAGCGTTCACCACCACCTATCAAGCACTCGCGAATTTCGACTCAGGCACCGGCGCTTCGTCCGTCAGCGGCGGGTCATTTCTTTCGCTCGGAAGCTGCATTGTAATCCTAGGCGGTGGCTCCGGAAACGGCGGGACCAGCAACGGCTTGGATGCCGGATCGATCACGCTTACTGGAGGCGGCATCTCGACGAGCCTGCAGGAAGAATCGCTGGGCTTCGGGAATTACTCCGCTCAGTTAACCACCGCGCTAATGGGTGGAACCGCCTACACGTTCAAGGGAGCCGGCGGAAAGGACGTCGGACCTTTCAGCGTAACGGTCACCTTCCCCAACCCGCTCAATTGGACGAACGAGAGTTCCACCAGCACAGTCACCGAGTCGCAAGGGCAGCTGATCACTTGGACTGGAGGCGCTCCCGGCACGTACGTGTACATCAGTGGTGCCTCATCGACAAACCCACCCTCCGGTGCGTCGGTCACTGTTACTTTCGCTTGCGTGATTCCAGTCGCCGATCAACAGTTCACCATTCCTTCGTACGTTCTGGAGGCTCTTCCGACAGGTACCGGAATTCTATCTGTGTTCAACGATGCGCCCGGCGTAAACTTCACCGCGACCGGGATCGACAACGGCCGCGCGCAGGCCGGAGTCTACGCCGAGAACAACGTCACCTACCAGTGAGGTTGAAC
>DATHMO010000333.1:0-8606 GCA_035486995.1 Bryobacteraceae bacterium | reverse complement strand
CCGTGAAAATATTGAACTCGTACGGCGACTTCGCGCCCTTATCCGACGCAAACACGATCGTCTTGCCATCTGGCGCGAACTCCGGGAATGCCGTGAATCCGCCGAAATCCGTTACCTGCTCCAACCCCGTCCCGTCCGTGTTTATCAGGTACAGTTCAAATCTCCGCCCGTCGCAATTGTGCTTGTTGGACGCGAACAGAATTTTCTTTCCATCCGGGGTGAAGGTCGGCGCAAAACTCGCGCATCCGAAATTCGTAATCTGCTTTGCGTGCTTCCCCTCGCCGTCAGCGACGAACAACTCCATCTTCATCGGCGACGTCAGATTATCCTTCAACAATTCGTGATAGCGCTTCTCGGTCTCGGGCGTCAGCGGATGATTCGCCCGCCACACCATCTGCTTGCCGTCGCGGGAAAACACGGGACCGCCATCGTACCCATCGGTTTTCGTAATCTGCTTTTTGCCGGACCCGTCCGGCTTCATGGTCCACAAATCCAAATCGCCCGACTCCATCGAGGTGTAAACAATCCGTCCGCTCTTGAAATTCACCGTGCCTTCGGCGTTGTAGCCCGGCGCTCCCGCCAGCGTCTTCAGAATTTTGCCGTCATCGGTGGACAAATAGATTTTGTACGTTGGATACACGGCCCACACGTAGCCTTTGCTGCGATCGGCGGCCGGTGGACAAGCTTCTCCAGCCTCATGCGTCGACGCGTACAAGATATGTTTGTTGTCCGGCAAAAAGTATCCGCAGGTGGTGCGCCCTTTGCCTGTCGACACCATGTGCTGGTTCGATCCGTCGCGATTCATGATGAAAATCTGATCGCATTGGAGCTTATCGCGCGTCGATTGAAAAATGATGCGCTGGCCGTCCGGCGCCCAATACGCCTCGGCGTTTTCACCTCCATTCGTCAGCTGGCGGATCTCACCCAGGTGCCCCGGCGTTTGCGCCAGGACAGTGCTAACCACGAGAATGTATAGTAAATGTCTGTGCAAGCCACTATCCTATCGTATGTATTGGCGTATGTATCGCCCGGGGGCTTGGCGGCTTCGCGCGATCTAAGATGGTATCCGGCCAAATCCACCCAACGGTGACCGTGGTTGTTCCTACTCTGGCAGCGGACGAATCTCTGGATGAATGCCTGGCCTCACTCGACCGCCAAACATTTCGGGACTTTGAAGTGATCGTGGTAGACAACAGCGGACAGCGTCGCACCGAACAGCGCGGCTGCGCGCGCGTGATCGCAAACCATCGCAACGTCGGCTTCGGAGCGGCGGTGAATCAGGCCTTCCATCAATCCCACGCCCCGTTCCTCGCGGTGCTGAACGATGACGCCATTGCGCATCCCGAGTGGCTCGAAGCCCTGGTTTCGGCCATTCAGCATCGGCCCGAATTCGGCATGTGCGCGTCACAAGTCCGGCTTGTGGGCGCCGATCGGCTCGATTCTGCCGGTATGCTTCTGTGCCTGGATGGATCAAGCAAACAGCGCGGCCATCTGGAATCGCCGGCATCCTATTCGCGTGACGAGGAGACGCTGCTGCCCAGCGGCTCGGCAGCGTTCTACCGCCGCGAAATGCTCGATGAAATCGGGGTCTTCGATGAAAGCTTCTTCCTGTATTGCGAGGACACCGACCTCGGGCTTCGCGCACGCTGGGCCGGCTGGGAATGTTTGTATGTTCCCGAAGCGCAAGTTGATCATCGCTATTCGCATTCCGCCGGCAAGGCGTCCGCGCTCAAAGCATATCTCGTGGAGCGCAATCGGCTGTTCGTGATTTTCAAGAATTTTCCGCTGGGCAATCTGGCCCTCGTACCGTTCTACGCCGTCTCCCGCTATTTCTGGCATTTGATCTATGCGCTCGGCGGCCAGGGCAAAGCCGCTGAATTCCAGCGTGCAAGCGGCAGCATCGCTCTTTTGCCTTGGTATGTGTTGCGCGCCCATATTGAATTGGTCGCGCGGTTTCCCGGAATTTGGCGCGAGCGCCATCGAATGAAGCGCCGCCTTACGGCAAAACAGTTCCACCATTTGATCCGCCGTTTCTCTATCAGTCCGCGTCAGGTGGCCGCACTGTGAAGCCAGCCTCCGGGCCGCAGCAGTTGTTGATTCTGATTCCGGCTTTCAACGAGATCGGCGCCATCGCCGGCGTGATCCAGGAAATCCGTGCGGTGCTGCCTGACGTTCCCATTCTGGTCGTCGACGACGCGTCTACCGACGGCACGGACCAACACGCTCGAGATGCGGGCGCCGCAGTCCTCCGCCTGCCCTATCATCTCGGCCTCGGCGGTGGGGTCCAAGCCGGGTACAAGCTCGCCTACGAACTGGGCTACGATTACGTGATCCGAGTGGATGGCGACGGCCAGCACGATCCGAAGTACATCCCCGATTTGCTTCGCACGCTCGAAGAAACCGGCTGCCACATGGTGATCGGTTCGCGCTTTCACAACGGCAACGGTGTTTACACCAACTCCGTGCGCGCCATCGGCATTTGGTTCTTCCGTTTGGTGCTGCGGCCAATTTTGGGCAAGCCAGTGCACGATCCCACCTCCGGTTTTGTCGGCGTGAACCGCCAGGCTCTGCAGGTTTTTACCGGCAGCTTCCCTCTGGAATATCCGGAAATTGAGGCGTTAGTCGTTTTGCAGCGCAAACGATTCCAGTTCCAGGAAGTGCCGTGCCGCATGCGCCCGCGCAAGACGGGCCGCAGCACCATCACCGCGGTAAAATCGCTATATTACATCTTCCACGTCCTGCTGGGAGTGTTCATCAACGTCCTCAAGTTTGAGGGCCGCCGAAGAAAGGAATAAGCGAAAGAAGCGATGGAACGCCTGCTCAACGTAACTACCGCCCTGAGCGTTCTTCTGATGGTGCTGGTGCTGTTCTCTGTGCGGCGCTCGCATATTCGTGTCGAATATTCCGTGAGTTGGCTGGCCGCGGCGGTCATCTTATTTGCGCTCTCGCGATCCTCTTCGGCTCTCACCTGGATCGCCAGGGAGCTCGGCCTCGCGGATCCGCCGTTGGCGCTGATGCTGCTTATCTTCTGCGTCTTCGTCATCGTGATCTACCGTTTGTCGGTGGTTATCTCCGATTTGAAGGACGCCAATATCGCCATCGCACAGCGGCTTGCGATCGTCGAATTTCAATTGCAGAGCCGGCTGCCAGGTTCCACTGTTCGTTCCAATGAAGACTAATACTAACAATAAGGTCAAGAAATCGAAACGTCCGGCACCGGCCGTCGCCCCCGCGGAGTCGCGGCCTAATCCCATGCTCTGGATTTATGTGAGTCTAGGGATCGCACTCATCGCGGCCTTTGAAGTATATTGGCCCGCTTTGCACGGGCCCTTTTTGCTGGACGATTCGCATTTGCCGTACATGCAGCCCCACGTGGAGCACGCACCGCTGAGAATATGGCTGCATCAAATGCGTCCGCTACTCATGTTCACCTTTTGGCTGAACTTCCAGCAATCCGGAGCCGACAGCACATTCGGCTACCATTTGGTCAATCTGTTCCTCCATTTCTTCAATTCCGTTTTCATTTTTCTAGCTGTCCGTAAGGTCTTGAGCTGGGCGAGCGTCGAACAAATGAGTGCCCGGATTCTTTCGCTCTTCGCAGCTGGGCTGTTCCTCCTGCATCCCCTGCAAACGGAATCGGTCAGCTACATCGCCAGCCGTTCGGAAACACTGAGCGTGTTCTTTGTTCTGGCGGCGTTCGTTGTGTTTCTGTATCGCCAGGCTGTTACGATCTCGATACTTCGCGCGATTTGCATTCTAGTGCTCTTCGTCGCGGCCGGCCTTTCCAAAGAACACGCCGCGGTTCTGCCGGCGCTGTTTATTCTCACCGACTACTTTTGGAACTTCGAATTTTCGCCCTCTGTCATATGGCGCAATTGGAAACTTTACATTCCTATCGCGATTGGAGTTGGCATTGCGTCCGTGAGGATCATGGCCATTCTTCGGCACAATCAGACTGCCGGTTTTCAGATGCGCGGCCTCTCTTGGTACCAGTATTTTTTCACCGAGTGCCGCGTGGTTTGGGACTATTGTCGGCTGTTTGTGATTCCCGTGGGCCAAAATCTCGATCCATCTATCGACATTTCGCGCAACGTAATGGCTCACGGAGCGATCCTCGCCCTGGCCGGACTGCTCATCGCGACAGTGCTGGCATGGATTTACCGCCGCCGGTTTCCACTCGCCTCCTATGGATGGTTCGTCTGGATCATCCTTCTTGCGCCCACTTCCTCCTTCGTGCCGATTCGAGACCCCATGGCTGAGCGCCGCATGTATCTGCCGTTCATCGGCCTGTTGTTCATTACTGTCGAATTTCTCCGCCGCTGGAAAGTGTCTCGCAACGCTCTGGTTGCAGCGCTCGCCGCGATTCTGGTTATTGAAGGCGCGTTGACGTATCAAAGAAACTTGCTGTGGAGCAACGCGGTGGATATCTGGAAGGACACTGTTGCGAAGTCTCCTGAAAAATACCGTGCGCGATTCCAACTGGCGCGCGCCGAATATGACGTGGGAGACTGCGCGGACTCGGCCGAGCAATATCAAAAGATCGCCGAATTGCAGCGTCCACACTGGGATCTGCTGCTTGATTGGGGGTTAGCGTACGACTGCGCTGGAAACTCGCAACAGGCCGTCGAGAAGTTTCGACAATCGGCCGATTTGCGGCCGAGTGCACACACCTACTCGCAACTCGGCATGGAGTACGGCAAGACAGGCAAATACCCGGAGGCGTTGGACGCGCTCCAGAAGGCCGAAGACCGCAATCCCAGGTTCGCGATGATCTATTACTACCGCGGCAACATTCACGCCAGTCAAGGCGACCAGGCCCAGGCGGTTGCGGATTATCAGCACGTGTTGGCGCTCGATCCCGACAACCAGCCGGCGCACGAGGCTTTGGCCCGCATGGGCCGCTAAATGATTTCCATCGGTGTCAACGCGCTGTACCTTATTCCGGGCGGCGTGGGTGGCACCGAGATCTATCTCCGCAATCTGTTGGGTGCGCTCGCGGAAATCGACGCAGTGAACCAATACGTCGTCTTTACCAATCGCGAGACCGGCGCCGATCTGGTTCCGGACCGGCCGAACTTCGTGCGAGCGCCGCAGCCTGTCAGCGCGGCATTTCGGCCCGCCCGCATTATCTGGGAGCAACTCGTTCTGCCCTTCGCGGTTCGCAAACATCGACTCAGTGTTTTGTTTAATCCCGGATTTACCGCGCCCCTGCTGTGTCCCTGTCCGATGGTCAGCGTATTTCACGACCTCCAGCATAAGCGCCATCCGGAATATTTTCGCTGGTTCGATCTTCCGTTTTGGAATTTTTTCTTGTGGGCCTCGGCCCGGCGCTCAAGCGGATTGCTGGCGGTTTCCCAAGCCACTGCCGACGATCTGGAACGCTTCTATGGCCGGAATGCGCAAGTAGTCCAGCATGGCGTGGAGCGCGAGTTTCTTGAGATCTCGCGGCACCGCGAGCCCCGCGACTACCTCCTGTGCGCATCCACAACGCATCCGCATAAGAACCTGCAGCGGCTATTGCGAGTGCATTCACAAACCAAGAATGCGCCCCGTCTGGTGATCACCGGTGTGCGAGGATTCGCTGCGAACGAAATCGAAAGCCTGGCCGGCGATCGCGTTGAGATTACCGGCTGGATTCCACGCGAACAACTGTACGAGCTCTACCGCGGCGCGCTCGGATTCATTTATCCCTCTACCTTCGAGGGCTTTGGCATGCCGGTGCTCGAGGCGATGGCGGCCGGAATTCCAGTCGCCTGTTCCGATATCCCACCGCTGCGCGAGATCGCCCGATCAACCGTTCACTTCTTCGATCCCGCCAGCGACCGGGAAATTCGGGACGCGCTGCTGTTACTCGCGTCCGGCAAAATCTCAACCGACGCCGCGCAACTCCGCGCCTCTCAATTCAGCTGGGAGAAAACGGCTCGCGCAACACTCGACTATCTCAGCAAGTCTTCCAGTTGAATCTTGGTATCAGTCTTGGAGTCACGATACTTGATGATCACCGGCGTGTACAACGACAGTCCCCAGTCCAGCCCCGGTCCCGACGTAATCGCGCGCGATCCAGCCACTACCACGGCGTCTTCTGGAATCATCAGCGGATCGTCGTCCGTGGCCCGGTAAATCCGGCCGCGCACCACGTCATACACCGGCGTCGACCGATTCAAGATCACGCCCGATCCAAGTACCGCGCGCCGCCTCACCACCGTACCCTCGTAAACCCCCGTGTTGCCGCCCATCAGAACTTCGTCTTCGATAATCACCGGAAGCGCGCCCACCGGCTCCAGCACTCCGCCGATCTGTGCCGCGGCAGAGATGTGACAATTCGCACCCACTTGCGCGCAGCTTCCCACCAGCGCATGCGAATCGATCATTGAGCCGTCGCCCACCCAGCTGCCGGTGTTGATGTACATCGGCGGCATGCACGTCACGCCCCGGCCGATGTAACAGCCGTCGCGAATGCTCGATCCGCCGGGAACAATGCGAACGCCGCGATCCGCCGCGATCCTCTGCACAGGAAACGTCGCCTTATCGAACCACGGCTGCCGGGTCGCATTGATAGACATGTCCACCACGGCGCCCATGCGAAACCCAAGCAGTATCCCCTTCTTGACCCAGGCATTCACGCGCCATCCGGTTTTCGTCGCGGGATCCGGCTCGGCCGCGCGCACCTCGCCCGCGTTCAGCGCCTGTTTGAAACGCTGGAAGAGCTCGAAGTGATCGTCGGTATAAGCCTGAGGTTTTTCGTCGAAGAGCTTTTCGATCTCAGCCTGCATGCACGCTCCGGCCGGCCAACAAACCGACGGTGTCGAGCACCTTCTCGATCTTCGCGAGATTCGCTGCACTCGGCGGGCACAGCGGCAGCCGCCAAACCGGCTCAAGCAGCCCCATCACGGCCATCGCCGCCTTCACCGGAATCGGATTCGACTCCACAAAGTTCACTTCCATGAGCGGCAGGTACTGGCGCTGTAGTTCGCGTGCTCCCGCGAAATCGTTGGCAAGCGCCCGCTGGATCAGCTTCGTAAACTCACCCGGGATTTCGTTCGACACGACTGAAATCACGCCATGGCCGCCCAAAGCAATCAATGGAATCGCGATTGAATCGTCGCCGCAGAGCACCCCGAAACTCGATGGAAGCTGATGCACCACCTGCGCCATCTGGCCAATATTGCCTGAGGCTTCCTTCACGCCAATGACGTACTCGATCTCCGCGAGGCGCTTCAATGTGCCCGGCTCGACATTCACGCCCGTGCGACCTTGCACGCTATATACAATGATCGGCAGCTTCACCGCCGACGCGATCGCTTTGTAATGTTGGTACAGACCTTCCTGCGTCGGCTTGTTGTAGTAGGGCGTCACCGAGAGAACGCCATCGGCGCCCATCGCCTTGATCTCGTTGGCAAGCTCGATTACTTCCGCGGTGTTGTATCCGCCTGCGCCCGCCAGCACCGGCACGCGGCCCTTGGCTTCTTCGAGCGTGATCTCCACCACCCGCAAATGTTCTTTGTGAGTGAGCGTGGGGCTTTCGCCCGACGTCCCGCACGGCACCAGAAAGTTGATGCCTTCTTGGATCTGCCGCTTCACCAGAGAGCGAAGCGTATGCTCGTCGAGAGACCCGTCCTTGCGAAACGGGGTGACCATGGCGGTGCCGCAGCCTTGAAATAACATGTCTTCCTCCAACAACCTCTCAGGCTCCAAAAAGAACTTCGCTGAATTCGTGGAATCCTTTGCGCCCAATAATCCATTGTGCCGCTTTTAGAGCGCCGCGGGCGAAGCCTTCCCTGCTCCGCGCGGTGTGGCGCAGCGTGATTGTATCGGCAGCCGAATCGAATCCAATTTCGTGCGTGCCCGGGTGCGCGCCCGCGCGACTGGAACTGGTATCGATATTACGCGCGTATCCAGCGGACTTCATCCGATCCACAAGTTGGATGAGCGTTCCGGAAGGCGCGTCTTTCTTCGTGATGTGATGGATCTCCCAAGCCCACGCGCCGTATTCTTTCTCGTTGGCAAGCAGCCGCGCGGCCTCAGAAACCAACCGCGTAAACACATTCACGCCGACGGAGAAGTTGGGACTCCAAACGAGAGCGCTGTTGTTCGCTTCGATGAGCGCCTTGGCCTCACCGAGGTGTGCCGACCAAGCCGTGGTTCCGATCACCATCGGGATCTGAAGCGCCGACACTTTCCGAATGTTGCCGAGCACTGCTCCAGGCACTGAAAACTCCACCGCGACGTCCGCGCCTTCAAGCGATTCATCGCGATCCACATCCACGCGCGCAATGACCGTGAATCCATACTCCGGCGCAAGCTGATCGATCAACCGTCCCATTTTGCCGTAGCCGACGATCGCGAGATTAGGCATCTGGTTTACTCAATTCAAAGACCGCCGGATCGAGATCAGTGAAAAATTCCGTGTGCAGAGCTTGAACGGCGGCAGCCAGATCAGCGCCCGCGACCACAAATCCAATATTCAACGCCGACGCGCCCTGCGATAGCATGCGGACGTTGATGCCGCCCAGGGCGTTGAACACGCGTGCCGCAACGCCTGGAGTGTGGCGGATGTTTTCACCCACAATGCAGATGATAGCCTGATTCTCGTCGACGGAAACCTC
>DATHMO010000332.1:0-5964 GCA_035486995.1 Bryobacteraceae bacterium | reverse complement strand
ATGTCAGGTACGTAGGCCATTCCTTACGGTCCGGTCACTTTACTTCAGCCTTATTTCGTGTCTGATCTCCAAGACCTGATCTGTTTTCGGACCGTAGGCTGGCCACAACGGAAGACCCAGGCCGTTGGGGTCGCCACTCTTCGCGAAGCGGACCACAACTCAGCCATGAACGCGGGCAGCTTTGCGTGTGACGAGACGATAGCCATTGGCTTTGGATTCGGACTCGATGGCGGCCAGGTGCGTCCGTCCCGCCGTTGTTTGCCCCTCTTTCATTTCAATTTCAGCGAGCGCAAGCCGCGCATCCAGTTCAATACCCCGATAACCCTCCTCTCGCGATTTTGCGACGATAGCATTCAATTCCTTCTGCACCGCTATCCTGGATGCCGCGCGGGCATTGTCTTTTCCGTCGACGTAAAGACGGGCCGCGGTAATCGCCGTCCGCCAGCGGATCTCGGGATTTTCACTCTTTCCGGCCAGCGACCGCGCGTGTTCAATCGCATCCGACGCGGCCGCTGCCTTATCTTGAGCGAGCATCGCACGGGCGAGGATGGCCCAAGCCTGAATTTCGTCGTCACCGGCTTTTTGTTTCTGAAAAACTTCGATCACCTGACGCATGGAAGCTTCTTGCTCCACGGGGGAGTGCGCCTCTTCGAGCGACAAATCCGCGAGATCGAGCTGCGTTTCAGCAATGGTGAGTTGGTCACCTGCCGAGCTTCGTATGGCCAGGGCCTGCTCGTACATCTTGCGGGAGCCGGAAAAATCCGCCTCTTCGAGCAGCAGATATCCGAAGTGGTACAGGACATACGCGGAAGCGTTGCGATTGCCATTTTTCTGCTGAATGGCAAGGGATTCTTCCAGCGCTTGTTTGGCTCCTGAAAAGTTTCCCTTCAATCGGTAAACGGTCCCGAGATTGTCCATTGCCAGGGCGGCAGTTCCGGTATCCGCGGTTTCCCTTGCCAGTTGCAGCGTCTCTTCATATCCCTGAGCTGCGCCCCGCAGATCCCCTTGGTCCATTCGGACGTTGGCGATGTTTCCGGTCACGCTAGCCTGGGCCCTTTTGTCGTCTGTGCGTCGAGAGATGGGAAGTGCCTGGCGGTACATTCTTTCGGCGCTGGCTAGATTACCCTGTGCTTCATACACGGTGCCGAGGTTAACCAAAGCAGTTTCTTCTTCCCTTTCAGATCCAACCTGGTGGGCGACGTTTTGCGCTTGTTGAAACAGCCGGATGGATTCCAGCGCATCGGTCTGCTTAATGGCATTCGCCCAGTCACCCAACGAATTGGCTTCACCATTCCCGTCCCCTGCGGCAGCATAAATGTCCCTGGCCTCCCGGCAGGCGGCAACCGCATTCTGAGACTCCGCCAAATACGTAAATAGCCAGCACTGGTGGTCCCGAGCTTCTGCCAGAATCAGCCGCGATCCCTGCGCCCTTGCCAACCCCACCGCCCGGGCCAGAGGCTGTTCCTGCGGTTTTATATCGCCCAACGCATCCCATGCCGCTGCTTCTTGCATATCGATCAGGGGAAGTTCAGATGCCGGCGGTGCCAGTCTGCGCAACGAGTCCACCGTCGCCAACGCGTCATGCGCCTTGCCGCCCCGCACCTGAACCGCGGCCAGCTTCAGCCCATAATCCAGGTTGTCGGGGAACAGCACGAACAGCGAACGGTAAATCTCGATGGCCTTGTCATATTCGTGATCGATATCGCGATAGCGGCCTTCCGCCACTAACTTCTCTTCGCGGGAGAGGTTGCCGGAAAGTGCGTAGGCCTGCCGGGCCTCTTCCTGCGCCTTTTTGTCATAGCCCAACCGGGACCAGGCTTCAGCGAATGCGGAGTGAGCCAGCGAATACTTCGGATCGGCGGCGATGGACCTTTGCAGAAGATCTCGAGCCGCCAGGGCATCGAAGAAACGCAGCCGGGCCAGTCCCTCTGAATAAAGGCGTGCGGCCTCGCGATTGGAAGGTAAGGCGGCGCGGACGCTCACAGCCTCAACCGGAGAAACCGCTTCAACGCCAAGTTTGTCGCGCAACTTGGAACCGGCTTGAGACACAAGCGAAAAAAGGTCCGCCTCGCTTCCCACCACGGCGACGTCCGCAATGGTCTCGCCGGCAGACGTATCCTGAAGGTGCACGTCAAGCCGGATACGGGTGTCGGCCTCGCCAGCAAGAGCGGTGTAGGAGCCGAGAACGATCCAATCGCTGTCCAGATCCTTATGCAATCGCGCGAGCGTGCCGCGCGAGAGGGTGTCTGTGTCCGGGAGGGGAAGGTCGAGTTTGGTGCGCGCGACATCTTCACCGGAAACCAGGCGCAGCTTTTCTCCAGCCACCAGTTCGGTGCTCAACATCTCGGCGATGGCCGTCGACAGCCAGGCTTGTTCGGAGCGGCCGGAAAGATTGCGAAAACCGAGGACGGCGATGGAACGGCGGGCGGCATGCCCCACGGGTGCGGATGCCGAAACTGCAGAAGCCGGGTGACGCACCGCGCGCCATCCCCAGATCCCGAGCGCGACGAGCCCGAGCGCGATCACGGACGCAACCGCTGCGATCCTCCATCGAGGCCTGCCCGGACGAGCCACCGGAGCCGGAGGTTGATGAACAATTTCCTCCGTGACAACGGTGCTGCGCTCACGAATCCTCTGGACGACGATCTCCTCCTGCGCCTCCAGCGCTCCCGGCGCGAGGGCCGCGACCAGTGATGGGGACTTCACCTCGGCGGAAAATTGATAACCCTGGCCAGGCACGGTAACGATGTATGCCTCAGCGCCGTCCTGCCGCAGGGCCTTCCTGAGACGGAAAACATGTTGAGTAAGATTGCTCTCCTCGACAAAGGAATCGGGCCATACCGCCTTCAATAGCTCTTCTTTGGTAACGACGCGGCCAGCGTTGGCCACAAGATAGAGGAGAACTTCGAAAGTCTTGGGTTCGAAAGGAACTGCAGTGCCGCGGTAGGCAACCGTCCGTGCGCGAACCTTCAGCTCATACTCCCCAAACTGGTACAAGTCGTTGAAGCTGGACATATTAAAGGTTCGCTGAGCTGTATCCCTCAATATCTTAATTGAAGATTCGGAGGCTGTCAGTCGCAATTTTGAGGATCGAAGAGCCGCCCTCCGCCAACAACAGAAAAGACAGCTTCTACGTTTGAAATGCCGAGACCTTTTGCCTCCATCGACTTAGGCGGCTCTTAAGATTTGTTCACATCTATTAATCGCCGAATTCAAGACTCCACGCGGCATCCCATGTTCTCATCGCCCATGCGGAATCGCCGAGCAAGGAGAAGGTAAAGAAGGCAAAACGGCACGCTTTCATCCCTGCAACAGTGGGGTGTGGTTGCAATCGAGGCGACTGCTGTAGAGCGTTGAGGCCGGGAGGCCAAAATGGAGATTCCGGCCTTGGATTACGCTTTCACCGGGATGCTCCGCCCTAGAGAGTTTACGTAGCGAATTTCTTGGTTCGGGTCAGCAATAAATTTTGGAGGAACGATGCATCGCTTCTACTGTTCAACCATCTTGTGCGTCCTTGGGGTTTTGTTGACGCCTGCTCATGGTCACGCCGATATCATTGCCCAATCCGTCCCCGCCGGGCCGATCTACGCCTCCCTGGGGGATAGCGAGGTGGGGGTGTTCTGGACGCAAACGGGAACGTATACCGATGTCTCGATCTCCGCCTACTTAGGCAGTTCGGGCTTCGACGGTGATGGATCCGGCACCGTTTATTTGACGAACGCGATCGGCCCTGGCGCGACCATGGCCAATGAGATTGCGCAGATCTCCCTATCAGGTTTGGCAAGCGCTCCTGCCCCTGCCACCAACCTGTTTTCCGGTCTCACCCTTGGCCCGGGCACCTACTATCTGAATAGCAGCAGTGAATCATTCCCCGGATTAGCTTGGGAACTTTTCTACCCCGTTGTCCACAATATTGCCGCAGGGGGAAGCATTGGCGAAGAAATCAATTTTGGCATTTTGCCAACGGACTTTCCTCCCGACGCGAGTCTTACTCCAGAAGCATACAATTTCGCGTTTTCCGTGACGGGCACGCTGGAGACCGTCCCCGAACCTTCGTCGGTGCCCCTGCTGCTGACCATCATGGCGGGTGTCGGCCTACGCCTGAGAATTAGAGCCAGGACCAGATATATTTCTTGAGACCGCAATTCGGTACATCTCCCGCACCTACGCGGCTTCCTTAACGTTCACAATCAGGCTGCCGCCTTTGGGATCGATGTTATAGCCCAGCAGTGGCCAGCCGCCAATCCACTTGCGCTTGCGACGAGCCGCCGAAAACTTGTCTCGTGTGCGTTCCGAGATGATCTCCCGTTCAAACTGCGCAAATGAGAGCAGTATGTTCAACGTTAGTCGCCCTAGTGAGATGGGGGCGCTAAACTCCTGGGTGACCGACACAGACACTCCCCGCCGATGCGGAACGAAGAAATCCTTATGCGGACAGTCCAGTAGCCAGTCAATGGCGCCCTCGTTCGAGGGAGCCTTACGCCGGACGAGGCGATAGTCCCCGCGATTCGACCCGCTCGACGTCAAACTCCTGCCCTGGTTCGACACGATCCATCCGCCGGAACTCCGCGGGCAGAACGATTTGGCCCTTGGAGGAGACGGTTGTTTTCATGTAAGTAAGAGAACGTCTTACCTGCCCCAATGTCAAGCACTACACCCAGGGAACCACGACAAGCATCGGCGGCTGGAAACCTCACGCATCGACGGTGTCCAACACGCCACCAGAGTTCGAAATGCGTTGCAATTGGAGATAATCGCCGGAACGACAAGCTATTAAGGTAGACAAGATGCTACCCGCTGTCCACTGGCACTGTCCGATCCCGAAACATGCCATCCCGGCAATGGACATCACCACACGCGCTCGACGCATCTCGATCCCTTAAAATCACACTGATTAGCTGGAGGCAACGAAGGAACCCAACTTGCATCTCAAGGACGGTTATCCCTGGGAGGCCCCATGAATCTATGGCAAGACGTCGGCTTCGCGTTGAGAACCATGTGGAAGTCGCCGCGCATCACCGCGACGGTGTTGCTCACCCTGGCGCTCGGGATCGGCGCCAATACCGCAATCTTCAGTGTCGTGAACGCGACCCTTTTCCGTCCCCTCCCGTTTCATGATCCTGAGCAATTGGTCGTATTACACGCCGATCTGCGGGGGCTGGGCGCGCAGAGCGTCGGCTTTTCCGTTCCCGAACTCGACGACCTGCGGGATCGCTCCGGCGTTTTCTCGGCGGTCTCGGCTGTATATCAAGGGCCGGGCAACTTGACCGGTGGTGAGCATCCCGAGCGACTGGAGAGTGGGGTGGTCAGTCCCAATTATTTCAGTATTCTCGGGGCGCGCCCGCAACTCGGCCGCTTGTTCGACCCCGGCGACACCGCGCCAGGATTCGCCGATGCCGTGGTGATCACTGATGGCCTGTGGCGCCGCGAGTTTGGAGGAGAACGCTCCGTCCTCGGCCATCAGATGCGGCTCGATACCGATCTGTACACCATCGTGGGCGTACTTCCGCCGGACTTTCGGAATCCCTCATCGGCTGGCGCCGTTCCGGTGGAAGTATACGTCACCGCGGGCTTTCGCGGCGATCCGTTTCCGCCGCCGCAGCGGAGCGCGCGATTGTTGCCGGGCCTCATCGGCCGGTTGAAACCGGGGATGACGCTCGCCCAGGCCCAGGCCAAGCTGGCCACCTTCAGTGATTCGCTGCGCCGCGACTATGGCAGCGATTATCCGTCCGGCTCAGGCTGGACGCTCTCCGTGACCCCGTTAAAGGAAGTCGTCGTCGGCAATACGCGAACACTGCTGATTTCGCTCTTGCTGGCGGTGGCGTTCATTCTGTTGATCGCCTGCGTGAATGTAGCGAATCTTCTGTTGGCCAGCGCGTCCGCGCGGCAACGGGAGATCGCCGTGCGCCTGGCGTTGGGCGCGAGCCGCGCGAGAATTGTCCGGCAACTGCTCACCGAATCGGC
>DATHMO010000331.1:0-4572 GCA_035486995.1 Bryobacteraceae bacterium | reverse complement strand
GCTGCGCCTCGCGAAGCCCGATCCGCTGGTGCAGTTGCCAGGCGAGAAGGACGAACTGTTCTACCTGCCGCTGGGCGTCGGCGTGATCGTGCCGCCGTGGAATTTCCCGCTGGCCATCATGGTGGGGATGACGACGGCCGCACTGGTGGCGGGCAACACGGTGGTGATCAAGCCCTCGAGCGATACGCCGACCATTGCCGCGAAATTCGCCGAAGTGCTGCTGGCCGCTGGATTCCCGGCGCGATCGTTCTCTATGCTGGTGGGCAGCGGCGCTGTGGTGGGCGATGTTCTGGTGGAGCACCCGCTGACACGCTTCATCGCGTTCACGGGTTCGAAGGAAGTCGGGTTGCGCATCAACGAGCACGCCGCCAAGCCGCGTAAGGGACAGCGTTGGATTAAGCGTGTGGTCGCCGAGATGGGCGGCAAAGACGCGATCGTGGTGGATCGTGAGGCCGATATCGATAGCGCCGTGAAGGGCGTGCTTTGGTCGGCGTTCGGCTACCAGGGCCAAAAATGCTCGGCGTGTTCGCGCGCGATCGTGGATGCGGCCATTTACGACGAGTTCGTCGAGAAGCTGAAGGCCGAGGTCGCGGGCTTGAAGGTGGGCCCGTCGGACGAGCCAGGGAATTACATGGGTCCGGTGATCAATGCGGGCGCGATGAAGTCGATTTTGGATTACGTCGAGATCGGTAAGTCGGAAGGCCGGCTGATCGCGGGCGGCGGCAAAGCGCCGGGCGATGGATATTTTGTGCAGCCCACCGTGATCGCCGACATCGATGCCAAGGCTCGCATCTTCCAGGAGGAGATTTTCGGGCCGGTGCTGGCAGTGGCCAAGGCGCGCGATTTCGATCATGCGCTGGAAATGGCGAACGATTCCGAGTATGGGCTGACGGGCGCCGTGTATACGAAGAATCACGACAAAATCCGCAAAGCGCGCGAGCAGTTTTTCGTGGGCAATCTCTACATCAATCGCAAATGCACGGGGGCAATGGTGGGCGCGCATCCTTTTGGCGGGTTCAACATGTCAGGCACGGATTCGAAAGCGGGCGGCCCGGATTACCTGCTGCAGTTCCTGCAGGCCAAGTCGATTGCCGAGAAGATTTCGTGATACCGTAGGTTTGTCCGGTTGGCCCGCGAGCCCCGATCAGAAGGGGACCAAGAAGTCACAACTCCAGGGTCGATTCCGAACGACGCGGCGAAGGGCGCTTGAGCAATCGGCGCCCTTTTCCATTTGGCTAACGCACCGGCTCTTCTAGCGGGTTGGGATAGGCGTCGGGGTCGCGTGCCACGTCGCCGTGCAAGCACTGAAAATCTTTTTCCACCAGAATGGACAGCGTTTTGCCGTTCGCGAGCGCCTGTTCACCGGCGATGCTGACGCGGTCCGTGGTGAACCATTCGATCCCCACCGCTGCCGGCACCTGGATTCGGAACCATCCGTTCTGATAGGACGCATGGGGCGCGGGAATGCTCGACGACGATTCGAGCGTGTACGCGAAGTTTGCGCCGGGCCCCAGCTGCAGGCTATCTTCGACGAAGCCAGTCTTGCTGAATTGCGATACTTCGGATTGGTTCAGCCGCAGCCGCAGCGAGTTCCCATGAATGCGAAGTTTCATTGGATTCTACATGCTCCTGTATAGATATTAAAACGGCCATCGCGCACGAAGCCGAGCAGGGTCAGATTAAAGCGCTGCGCGGTCTCGACTGCGAGGCTCGAGGGTGCGCCGACGGCGGCGAGAATCGGAATGCCGGCCATCAGCGCCTTTTGCACCAGTTCGAAGCTGGCGCGTCCGCTGACCAGCAGCAGGCGATCGCTGAGCGGAGTTCGTCCGGCGAGCATTTCGGATCCGATCAATTTGTCGACGGCGTTATGGCGGCCCACGTCCTCGCGCAATAGCTGCAAATTTCCTTGCGCGTCGAACAGCGCCGCGGCATGCAGTCCGCCGGTACGTTCAAAAACTGGCTGTGCGCGCCGCAATGTCCCGGGCAGACCATGGATAACCGAGGCAGCCACCAGCGGTGCGTTGCGCGGGAGTACCGGACAGCCCTGCATCTGAATGGCTTCGATAGACGCTTTGCCGCAGACTCCGCAGCTCGACGTGGTGTAGAAGTGGCGCTCCAAGCGATCGAGATCCACCTCGACGCCCGGGTTCAGTTCCACTGTGACGGAGTTACCGAGCTGCCGCGGGTTGCCGTTCTCGACGTGAGCCCAACGAATCTCGCGGATCTCGGCGGCATCGTGCAGGATGCCCTCGGTGAATAGGAAACCGGCGGCGAGTTCGAAGTCGTGGCCGGGCGTTCGCATCGTGATGGAGATCGAGCGGTCGCGCAGGCGGATTTCGAGCGGTTCTTCGACGGCCAGCAGATCTTGGACGGGCGCGGAGGAATCGCCGTCGACTTTCTGGACGGGTACTGTGAGGATGGGCCGGTTCACTCCGACCTTATGGTAACGCGGTGGCGAGGTTTGTTACGCCAGGTTCGGGATCTTAATGATCTTCTTCTGGATCGCGTACTGCACCAGCTGCGCTTTGTTGTGAATATCGAGCTTGCGCATCAGATTGAATTTGTGCGCTTCCACGGTCTTGACGCTCAGGTTCAGATCGCAGGCGATTTCTTTCACCGAGTTCCCCTCGGCCAGCATCTTCAGGACCTCGCGTTCGCGCGTGGTTAGGGTAGCGAAGCGGGGCAGGCGATTAGCGGATTTGATGCGTGAGCGGAAATCATCCACGAGTTGGGACAGCATGCGCGGGCTCAAGTAACTGCCGCCACGGCAGATGTCACGAACCGCGGCCACCAGTTGTGCCGATGGGCTGTCTTTGAGAACATACCCGCTGGCGCCCACTTCCATGCCTTCCACCAGGTAGTCTTCATCGTCGTACATGGTGAGAAAGAGGACCTTCGTTTCCGGCCGATTCTTCTTGATTTGCCGCGTGGCTTCGAAGCTGCTGAGGCCGGGCATGCCGATATCCATCAGCACGACGTCCGGACGGAGTTCGGTGGCCTTCTCGACGGCGTCGCCGCCATTGGACGCTTCGCCGACCACTTCCATATCGGCTTCAGCGGAAATCAGGGTTCGGATTCCCTGGCGGAACAGGGTGTGGTCGTCCGCCAACATGATGCGAGTCTTTGCCATAACGTGTACCCGAGTTTGAAACTCCTCGAATCCCTTTCCTAAACTGAGCTCCCCGCCAGCGGTTCCGACATGCCGGGCTACGCTCCGGCCGCCCTGATTCTCCGCGCGGTTCTTCCCCCCATTGGCTTCGCGGCGATGGGCTCGATCACGCCCGGCGCTTGCTCCTTCGCCACCGGTACCGGTTCTTTTGCCACCGGCAGCCGGATAAGGATTTTGGTCCCCCGGCCTGCTTTGCGATCGACCCGGCCATTCCCATTCACGGCCTTGATACCCGTTCCGCCTTTGGGATGACTCCGTATTTCAAACCTGCCACCGAGTAGGGCAACGCGCTCTCTCATGCCAGAAAGTCCAAACGAATCTTTCCGGGCTAGCGCTTCTTCCACACTGAACCCGACTCCGTTATCCTCAACGGCCAGTCTCACCCATCCATCGGCCGAACTCACGGAAATGTTTACGCCGCTTGCGCCGGAGTGTTTGGCGATGTTATTAAAGCACTCCTGAACCAGCCTATAAACAATGATTTCGGTGTATTGGGGCAGGCGGCCCATACGGCTGAGCAGCAGTTTGACTCGTATCGGATTGAGGCGGCGAAAGCGGTTCACCAGCTGGCGCAACGCGGCCCCTAAACCGAGCTGTTCGAGAACCGCCGGGCTCAGGGCCGCAATCAACCGGCGCATTTCAAGGATGGTGCGTTCGGTAAGATCCCGGGCGTCCTGCAGCTTGCTGATCCATTCCACATGCTCGGCGGGCAGGGCTTGCTCCAGCAGCTCCATTTGCAGGCGGATGCAGAGTAGCGACTGGCCGGCTTCATCGTGCAACTCCCGGCTGATCCGGCGGCGCTCCATTTCCTCGACATGCAGCATGTGCTCGGCGAGCTGGCGGATCTGCTCCTCGCGAGCCGCGAGATTTTCCATGAGGCGCGCTTTCTCGGCGGCCATGAGACAGCGCTCAGCGGCGGCAGCCAGCAACTCCTGCTCGCGCGGCAGCCATTCGTAGGATTTCGCGAAGCCGAATTGCATCACCCCGGCGGTGCGTCCTCCCGCGGCCAATGGGATGGACCACACAGTCTGGAATTGATCCTTCCAACCAGCATCTAACAGCAGACCGGCGGCGCCGCCGTCTTTGAGCTCCACCTGCCGGGAGTGAGCGAGCGTCTGCATTTTCGCGCGCCCGTTGGGAACTTCGGCCAACGCGGGCCGGGCTTGGCCGCGCGTCTGCGCCTGAGCCCGTAGGACCCATGCGGTCCGCTTATCGTTCAGCAAGTAAAGATGGCCGGCGTCGGCATGGCATACCTGGATCAGGGAATCCAGAAAGCGGCGCAGCAGTTCGTCCAGATTGCGCGATTCCAGCTCGACGCGAAACAGCTCGTAGAACGCCTGTGTTTCGGCCTCGCGAACTTGATAGTAGGCATTATTCAGCGTAAGAATCACGCAGAAATGCAG
>DATHMO010000330.1:0-3287 GCA_035486995.1 Bryobacteraceae bacterium | reverse complement strand
CGGTCGCCGCCCGATTCGCGGATCACCGGCGCACTCTCGCCCGTGATGACCGATTCGTCGACAGTCGCGATGCCGTCGATCACTTCACCGTCGCCGGGGATGAGCTCGCCGGCGTCACAAACCACCACGTCGCCGGCGCGCAAAGCCGAAGCGGTGCACTGCTCGATCTTGCCGCCCGCAGTCAACCGTTTCGCCAACGCATCGGTCTTAGTTTTACGCAGACTGTCGGCTTGCGCTTTGCCGCGCGCTTCGGCCATTCCCTCGGCGAAGTTGGCGAATAGCACCGTGAACCACAGCCAGAGCGCGATCTGCACTCCGAACTTGAGTCCAGCGGCGCCGATGAATATATCGCGGACAACAAACACCGTGGTGAGCAGCGCGCCCACCTCCACGACGAACATCACTGGATTCTTCGCCAGGGTAACGGGGTTCAACTTTAAGAACGACGCCTGGATCGCGCGACTGACGATATCGGGATCGAACAATGGCCGTGACCGCGCCAGCTTTTTCGGGAGCAGCGACGTGGGATCTTCCTGCACCGGCGGTTCCGGCGAGACGTGTGGAGTTGTAGTAACTGTAGACATGATTTTGCTCCCGAGTTTCAGTTCCCAAACGGCAAGGTAATCAGAGAGAACAACCTGCCGCCATGCATTAGATAGTGTTCGACGATCGGACCCAGTGAGACCGCCGGGAAATAAGTCAAAACGGCGATGATCACCACCGTGCCCACCAGCAGGCCCACAAATAGCGGCCCGTGTGTGGGGAATGTGCCGCTGGTAACCGGCACTTTCTTCTTCGCCGCCAGACTGCCGGCCGCGGCGAGAATCGGGATCAGGAACAAGAAGCGTCCGATCAGCATCGCGAGCCCTAGCGTCAGGTTGTACCAGGGTGTATTGACGTTAATTCCGGCGAACGCGCTTCCGTTGTTTCCGCTGGCGCTGGTGTAGGCGTACAAAATTTCCCCCAAGCCGTGCGGACCGCTGTTGTTCATGTTCGCGATGGCCGCGCCTGGCGGGTTCCAGTAGCCCTTGGCCGCAAACACGGCCTGTGTGGATAGGGCGCTGAACACCAGGATGCAAGCCGAGGTGACGATGATAGCCAGCATCGCCATCTTCACTTCTTTCTGCTCGAGCTTCTTGCCGAGATACTCGGGCGTTCGGCCGACCATTAACCCCGCAATAAACACCGCGATGATGCAGTAGATCAAAATGCCGTACATTCCGGCTCCGACCCCACCGAAGATCACGATGTCAGTCATCATGTTCAGCATCGGCACCAGGCCAGCGATGGGCAGCAGGCTATCGTGGGTATTATTCACGGCTCCGGTGCTGGTGTCGGTAGTGATGGTGGTAAACAGAGCCGAGTTGGGAATACCGAAGCGAACTTCCTTACCCTCCATGTTGCCGCCGGGCTGCGTGGCCGTTGCTTCGCTCTGGATTCCAAACTTGGCGAGATTGGGGTTTCCCGCCTGTTCGAATCCATAACAGACGAACACGCCCGCCAGGAACATGACCGTGAAGGCGGCGAAGATGGCCCAGCCCTGGCGTGTGTCGCCGATCATCTTCCCAAATGTGTAGGTGAATGCGGCGGGAATCACCAGCAGCATCCACATTTCAAACAAGTTGCTCAGCGGCGTCGGATTCTCGAAAGGATGGGCGGAATTGGCGTTGAAAAAACCTCCACCGTTGGTGCCCAGCTCCTTGATCGCTTCCTCAGATGCCACCGGACCCTGCGTGATCACCTGCTTGGCGCCCTCCACGGTAGTTATGGTGGTGTTGGGCTTCAGATTCTGAATCGCGCCCTGGGAACAGAGGAACAACGCGCCGATGAACGAAATCGGGAGCAGCACGTAGAGAGTCGCGCGCGTCATGTCGACCCAGAAATTGCCCAGCGTCCGCACTTCATGGCGCGCGAAGCCTCGGATGACGGCTACTGCGATCGCCATGCCCGCCGCGGCCGAAATGAAGTTCTGAACCGTCAGGGCAGCCATTTGAACGAGATAGCTGAGCGTCTGTTCTGGCACGTAGGACTGCCAATTGGTGTTGGTCAGGAAGCTGACGGCCGTGTTAAACGCCAGGTCCGGCGTGACGTTGGGTGTCCCAAAGTTCTGCGGATTGAACGGCAAATAGGCTTGCGCCCTTTGCATCAGGTAGACCAGTAGGAAGCCGAAGACGCTGAAGGCCAGGACCGAGGCAGTGTATTGTGTCCAACGCTGCTCGACGTCCTCGCGAACACCGGTGACCTTGTAGGTCAGGACTTCCAGCCAGCGGAGGACGGGATGCAGGAATGTCCGCCGACCGTCAAATACGGTCGCCATGAAGGCGCCCAGCGGCTTTACACACACCAGGACCAGCGCAAAAAAGACGAGAATCTGTAAAACTCCACCGCTTGTCATAAGGACCCCTTAAAACTTCTCCGGCCGGAGAAGCGCGTAAACCAAGTAGATAAAAAGGCCAAGCGAAGTGATGCCGGCGATGATATAGTCCATGGAATCTTCCTCCTAGAGCTTGTCGCAGGCCTTGGTGAAGGCCCAGCAGACAGCCAGAAACGCGCAACCGACTGCAACGTAGAACAGGTCAAGCATTGACTTATTTCCTCTCTGTTACGACCACTTCATGACCGGCATTTCGCAACTGGGCGGCCAATCGCTTTTCCGGCGTCGGCCAGGGCCACCAGCTCTTGCGGCTTCCAACCACCACCAGAGAATGAGGCTTCAGCACCGACTTCAAAGTCTCCACGGCATCGCGGCACAGGTAGATGGAAACGCGGGTTTCCACCCGACAGCCGCTGGCGAGCACCTTGAGGCGCCGTTCGTTGAAGTCGACCAAGACCGGCGGGCTGGTGAGGGGCAAAGGATACGGGACAATCTGGGGCACCACAAGCGTGATTTGGCCCCCCAGGCTGCTCGCCAGGCTGCCAGCCTCCCTGAGCGCCGCTAACGTCGCGTCTACTGAGGTAAAGACCACCGAAATGTTGAGTTTGGAGCCGGTTTCTTCGATCGGCGGTCGAGCCGGGAGACTGGTAACCGGCGCGATGATTCGTTCCAGTGCGAGTGCCATGGGATTTCGCCCTTCCAGTTACGAGGTTAGAAGCTGGGGACTGAAGAAGTCCTTAGGAAGGGATTAAGAAATTGTGAAGAAGAACGATTGGCCACAGGTGAAGAGGAACATTAGCCACGGATGAACGCAGATAAACACAGATGGCCCCTGCATCGTGAGGACAACATTGAACCTGTACCTCCTGACCCGGCGGTTCTCTGGTAGCACCTGCGCTGACGGCCCGCCCGA
>DATHMO010000329.1:0-4159 GCA_035486995.1 Bryobacteraceae bacterium | reverse complement strand
TCCGATGTTCACTCCGAATCCCAATGCGGCCCAAGGCAGCAAGCGATGCAGGGAAGCGAAGGACACGCCACGCATCACTCCCAGAACTCGCAGGTCCACTAGAAATACGACGCCGCACAAAAGGCTTAGGCCAACGAAGTGCAATGTCTCGCAAGTCGGCCACATCCACGGCGTATCCGTAACGAATGAGCCCACAACGCGCCCCAACCCGGGGTTTTCCTGCCCGGCCGGTACAGGCGGCGTCACTCCCTGGCTGGCCCGGATTTCCGCATGACGAATTTCGCCGCCGATGTTCGAGGCGCGCGCCATCAAGCCGAACGACACCACAGTGAGGATCAGGATCACTCCCAGGTTCCAGCTCGGCACCCGTTTCAGGCGCCGGAATTGCCACAATCCCAGCCAGGCAAACACTCCCGTGAGTTCCATGAATGCCATCGCCACCATGGCCGCTCCCTCATGCGCTTCTATCAGCGATTTTGATACGCCCGGCAGCGCCTTGATGCCGTCCTGCGCGCCGTTTCCGCTCATGTAAGTGGGGATCGCAAGGAGAGCGATTCCCAGCAGAATCACTAAGCTCGCGAGCTTCAGATCGTCGCTCTTCATGCAGAGCGAAAGCACGAACAGGCCCCCGCCGATGAGCATGCCGATGGTTGGAAAATGATTCAGTAACAGATGAATGTGTGTCAAGTCCATAGTGATTCGTAAGCCTGAAGCGATGCCGCTCGATTACTATATCATCAGGAGTTCAGTCCACGGAAGAACAAGCGAGTTAGTGGCGAGAGGGACGGATGATTCGCCGGTATCTTGTAGCCGCACTTTCCTTTATATTCACGTATTTGTTCTTCATCGAATACCTGTCGCCATGGCGAAAGGTTCACATTCCCTACGATCTGCAAGGTTTTCATTACCCTCTGGTCGACTACGCCTTTCAGGCTCTAAAGAATGGGCGCTTCCCCGAATGGGATTGGACAATCTATTGCGGACAGTCTTTCGTCGGCAATATTCAAGCCGCGCTGTTTTATCCTCCAACCTGGCTGCTATTTGCAGCCAATATCGCGCGGTCGCACGTGTCCTGGCAAAGTCTTCAAGCATTCGAACTCGCGCATGTTTGGCTGGCATTCCTCCTGTGCTACGCATGGTTGCGTGGCCGGCGTTTGGACCCGCTGGCGTGCCTGTTCGGCGCAGGTATATTCGCATATAGCGGCTACATGCTCCTGCAGCTGCAGCATGAAGGGCTGATCGCCGGATACACCTGGTTTCCGCTGGGCTTCCGGGGCATCGATCAGGCCGTCGAATCCAAAAGCTGGCGCCCTTTCTGGAAACTGCTTGCAGCGTCCGCGCTCTGCTTTCTGGCCGGATATCCTCCCACTTGGGTCGTCTTCGCCGTCTCGATGTTGACTTATGCCCTATTCAGCAAAGCGTCCGTAAAGGCAACCATCGGAACTGTAGTGAGCCTGGCTGCTTCTTTCGCATTGTCGGCGGTCCAGTTGCTGCCAACACTAGAGGCGACCTCGCTCAAGCTGCCCGAGTTGCGCTACGGCCTCGGTTTTCGTTCCTGGGCATTTTACCTGTCATATCTTGTGCCGAATTTTTATAATTTCGGCTTAAACGCAGACATTCAAACGAATCCCGGCAAAGAATATCTGTACCTTGGCGCACCGGCATTGTTCGGCCTGCTATGCCTGGTCCGCTTTCGAAAGTTTCGCGAGGTTCTCCCGATCCTGGCCGCCGGCCTTGCCTGCCTGGTCTTTCTCACAAATTCGTTCGGCCTTGTTTGGGGTGTGATCCAGCACTCCGCATTGCTTGCCCAAATTGTCCGGGACTGGTATTTTCTGGCCGGACTCACGGCGGCGGTAGCGGCGCTCGCGGCCTATGGTCTGGATGATTTTCTGCGTCGAAAAGTTCGGCCCCTGCCGGACTCATTGGCCTGGCCGAGCGTGGCGCTGCTCGGCGCCTGGTCCATCTGGTCACTCTTCAGATGGTCGCCGCGCGGCCCTGGCTTCGATTACGGTCTGCGCTCAATCCTTGATCCCGCGATTTTCCTGTTCCTTTTCGCGTCCGGCATGTACATCCTGCGCAGAGTAGGACGAACTCGAAATGCGCTGGCGATAACTCTGTTGCTGGCCGTCGGCATTGACTACAAAGTCTTCGGCACAAGCAAGCGCTTCAACGCCTCAGCGGGATCCGGCGACACCGACTATTCCACAAATCTTTTTCCACAGATAGAGTACGATGTCTACGCTCAGATCCGCGCGCATGGCGATTATCGAATTCTCAGCGATCTCGGCGGACCATATTATTTGGATCTCCGGCATTACCCAGGCCTGAGGACCCCACAAGGCTTCGACCCGCTCTTCACCAGTCAGTATGATCAACTCCTCGACGACCACGTGCACTATCGAAGTAGTTGGCAGTTCGACATCCAGCCCGGCCAGCAAGCCTTGCTCCGCGTGCTTGGCGTCCGCTATGTCATCAGTTGCGAATCTTGTCCGCTCTTTGCTCAACTCCGGGCCAACCAGGCCTATCGGCAAATCGGAACGACCATGGTTTATTACCGGGTATTCGAGTATCGCGACGCACAGCCAACCTTCGGATGGGAATCCGAGACCGCTGGTAATGCCTCGACCGCGCGCTCGACCCCTGAGATACGAGAATTCGCGGTGCATTCAACGGCCGGAGGTCGTTTCACCTTGCACGAGCAGTTTTGGCCTGGCTGGCAAGCATTTATCGACGGGCAAAGCGCGCCGTTGGAGCGATGGCGGACAGCCTTTCAGGCGGTTTGGGTGCCGCCCGGCGACCACCGGGTTGAGTTCCGATTCCGATCCCGAGGGCTCCGCGTCGGCGCCTGGGTCAGTCTCGCGTCCCTGTTCGCTCTTCTTTTGCTCGTGTTCTACGCTCCCAGTCGCGATGCCAAGTCCGCTATGTCGGCCGACACCACATCGAAATCCCCCGGCTGAGCTTCATCGCCCCTGCGCGAGGGTCCGTATTCGTCGGGCCGGTGAATGAATCCGGTCGCGAGACCGAAACTGCGCGCCGACATCAGATCGCCGCGGTGCGCCGCACACATCATCACTTCTTCGGGCCTAAGCTCTAACAAACTGACCGCCGTGAGATACGCTTCGCGATCGGGCTTGTAATGCCGGGCCAGCTCGGCCGAAAGGATGAGATCCCACGGAAGTCCGGCGTGCTTGGCCATGTCGGAGAGCAGAGCGACGTTGCCGTTCGACAGGGGCGCAATGGTGTACTGCTTCTTGAGGCGCGTGAGTCCCGCCACAGAATCAGGCCATGGCTTCAAGCGGTGCCACACTCGGTTCCAGTGATCCTTCTCCGCTTCTGACAGCCCATCGATGTGAAACTCCGGGAGCAGGTCTTCGAGCAACGCGCGATGCAAGTGGTCCAGATTGGTCCAGGGCATCTCGCCTTTGCGCACCTTGTCCATCGAAGGCGCATAACCGGCCCTCCACCAATCGGCAAAGTGGCCCCAATCGACAGTGACGCCTTTGGTCTTCTCCCACGCCTTGCCTTCCTCGATAATCGATCCGCGCCAGTCGACCACCGTGCCAAAAGTGTCGAAGACGAGCGCCTTCACCTGACGCGCCGGGCGTGCGGAATCCTGACCACGAGCGCCGCAGGCCATCGCCGCCGCCCCAATGCTCGCGTTTTTCACCAGTTGTCTCCGCGTCATATGCGAGGTCCTGGGAAACTACTATATCTGACAGAATCACCGAGTGCGGTCGGACCGCACCAGAATCGCGTGTTTATATACGAGCCGCGCTGTCCAGATCGTATCCGCTGCCACGAGCCGACCCTCATTCCCAATGCGCGACTTGCCGACTATACGTCAAGTTGGATTCACTGCCTGGTTGCCGACGATCCGCTCGCTAGCGGCCGAATCGCCCATGCAAAGCTCATATAGCGATGATTGGCGCTGCCGGATCCAGGCGCCGGAGGTCATACGGATCGCTGGTCACGATGTGATCTTGCCGCTCCCTGGCGAGGATTACCACCGACGCGTCGGTAATATCCGACGTATTGGTGGCGCCGCACAGCTCTCCACAGGCACGGGCAAGTTGCTCGTCAAGAGGAACGATCTCAACTTCTTCGCTCCGCAAAAATCGCCCTAATGTAACCTGAACACGGCCATCGCGCCAAGCCTGCC
>DATHMO010000328.1:0-16183 GCA_035486995.1 Bryobacteraceae bacterium | reverse complement strand
CGAGCAGATTTATTCGGGGCTCTATCCCGGCAGCGAGCTCGGCTGGGGCCAGCTCACCGGCGACGCGCCCATCGGCATCACTACGGACTTCATGAAGTACTTCGTGCTGAGAGATCCGAACTGGGACTATAAAACGCGCTTCATCAATTTTGATTCGGACGTCGCGGCGGCCGATAAACCCCAAAATCAGCCGGTGAACGCGGTCGATCCCGACATCAAGAAGTTCGTCGCGCGCGGCGGCAAGATGATTCTCACCGGCGGCTGGAACGATGCAGGCGTGCCCCCGCTCGAAGCCGTCAACTACTACAACAGTGTCGTGAGAACCATCGGCGCCAAATCCGCGATGAGCGCTGTGCGCTTGTACATGGTCCCTGGGATGGGGCATTGTGGCGGCGGTGAAGGCACCGATCATTTCGATGTGTTCCACGTGCTTGAAACCTGGGTCGAACAGAAGCAGGCGCCCGGCAATCTCACAGCGTCGCGCATCGAAAACGGCAAAGAAGTCCGCACACGTCCGCTCTGCGCTTATCCCGAAATTGCGGCTTACAAAGGCAGCGGCAGCACCGACGACGCCGCGAGTTTCACTTGTAAGAAGCCTTAGCGAATCGTTCCCGCAACGCGAGCTTCGTAGATTCATCGACGAACGCCGCATCGATCGCCGCTTTGTTGCAGGCTGCAAGATCCGCCTCTGTCCATGCAAAATGTTCTTCGAGGCTTCGATATTCTTCCGTCAGCGTGATGTTCGTGATGGTACGGGTATCGGTGCTGATGCTCAACGGCACTCCCGCCCGATATAGATCGTTCACCGCGTGCTCGGCATAATCCTGCGAGATGCCAGTCTGCAGATTACTGGTCGGGCAAACCTCAAGATGAATTCGCTCGCGCTTCAAATGCTCGATCAAGGCCGGATCTTCGATACTCCGCACTCCGTGCCCGATCCTCGACGGTTGAAACTCGCGCAGTGTTTCCCAAACACTGCCGGCTCCCCGCGCCTCACCGGCATGCGCCGTTCGATGCAAACCATGTTCGATCGCATAACGGAACGCGGGAATGTGCGCATCAATCGCGAACCCGGCTTCGTCGCCCGCGATGTCGAGCGCCGCCACCCGGCTTCCGCGAAACTGCTCCACCAGGCGCGCCGTCTCGAGGCTTTGCTCCTGATCGTAGTGCCGCAGCGTGCACAGAATCAGCCGCGCCTCAATGCCGCTCGACCGAATGCAACTTTCTGTAGCGCGATCTACTGCTGCAATCACTTGCTCGGGCGTCAACCCGCGCTCGATATGCAGCAGCGGCGCAAAACGGATCTCGGCGTAGATCACTCCATCGGCGGCGAGCTGTTCAAACACATCCTCCACCACCAGCGCCAACGCAGCTTCGTCCTGCATCAATCGAAACCCGCGCGGAGCACGCGTCAGAAAGTCCACGAGACTGGTGCAACGGCGCGGAGCAATGAACTCGCGCTGGTATTCTTCGTGTGAAATGGACTCATCGAGCTGCGCCACCGCGGCGTAGCTCAGCGAGCAATCCAGATGCAGATGCAGCTCGGTCTTGGGAACTTCTCTCACATACTATTGGATGCCGAATGCGAGCAGAACGTTGCCGGTGTTGCCCGAGATCACGCCGTAGCCCGAACCGATGAACAGCATCCCGTCCGCGATCGTCGGTCCAATGGACGCGATCGATCCGCCTTTCGCATCCACCTTGTTGACCGTATCGAATGAGCGAGTGGTGTTGTACGACCAAATCTCCGTGCCGTCGGCGGACTTCAGCGCATGCAGCACGCCATCCGTTCCAGCGATGAACACCACGCCTTCCATGGCCGTCGCTGCCGCGCCATTGTTTACGCGCTTGCCCGGTTCCGCCAGCGGCTTGTTCCACAGCTTCTCACCGGTGGTCAATTGAATTGCCGTAATGCCACCGCCCGTCAGCCCGTAATACGCGGCTTTCTCATCGAACGCGCCGCCCCAAACGATCCCGCTCAACCGGAACATCGGAGTTCCTTTTGGATTGTCGACGACGTGCGTGTCCCAAACCACCGCGCCTTTCTTGTCCGGATCCAGCGCAAACAACTTGCCATCTTTTGTTCCGGCCACCACGATGCTCTTGCCGCCCGGCAGCGAATGCAGCACCGGCGAATTCCCGATATCCAGATCCGGCCCGTTGTCCTTCGGGCAGTTGTCGGTTTTCTCCGGCCCAAAGCACCCGCCGAGAAACGCGTCGCCGGCCTGCGCCTGATAATGCCACAGCACTTTGCCGCTCTTCATATCGACGGCCATTACGGAATCGGACATCGCAGCAGCCGGCTCGGTTTCTGAATCCCCGGTGCCGAAATAAATCGCATGCCGCTTCTCGTCGATGGTCGGCGAATTCCACACCGATGCTCCCGCCGGCGCATATTGCTGCACGCCCCTGGAATTCTTGCGCGTGGGTTTCGGTGTCTCAGGAACCACGTAGGTCTTCCACGCCTGCTCGCCGGTGCTGGCATCCAGCTTCACCACGCTGCCGCGCGAGGTGCAGCACGGATAATCGAGATTCGCCGCCGCGAATTCTTCCGACGACGATACCGGCACATACAAATAGCCGTCGTACAACTTCGGCGACGCCGTGATGCGCGCGACGAAGTGATCGTCCACCTTTCGGGTCCACAATTCCTGGCCGGTCTGAGCGTCCACCGCATAAACATTGGCGTGCGCGTCTCCGAAGAACACGGCGTATTTCGTCGCGCCATGGCCCTTCACGGGACCGACGCTCGGCCCTCCGCGCACATTGCCCTTCGCTTGATAGGACCAATAGACGCACCCGGTTTTCGCATCCAAGGAATACACATAACCGATGTCGCTGCCAACGAACACGCGGCCCGACGCCACCGCCGGCTGCCCGAACGCGGAAACGCCGGTGGGATATCCAAACGCCCATTTCAACTTCAACTGCGGTACTTGATCGGCCGTGAATCCCGCGCCCTTGGCGGTCTGAAAGCGAGTATTTGTTACGTCGGCGCTCCAGCCGTTCCAGGCCGAACTCGCGCTGGGATCGCTCATCGGCGGATTCGCCTCGCAATGGTTCGGCATATTCTTCGCATCGCCTTGCTCCGCGCTCCCGAACGTCCGCCCGCTCATGAACACCGCCAGCATGCGCTTCTGGTCGTCGGCCAACGATTGGCCTTGCACCTTCATTGGGCCCGTCGTCAAAGCCTCATAAATTTTCTCCGGCGAAAGCTGCCGGAGCGTCGCGGGATCGGGCACGCGCCCGGCCATGGTCGGGTTGCCATGACAGCCCATGCACTTGGTCTGAAACACTGCGAACCCGGATTCGGTGCCCATCGATTGCACCGGACGATCCCCTTGCGCCTGCGCGGCGATTGCCGCCAGCGACAGACTGGCGGTCACAAGCACAACGAGGTGAAAACTTCGTTTCATAGTTGTTTCCTTTGGTTTCCTTACGATCCCACAGCATATCGAACGTTGCATGCAAGCCGCAAGGCCAACCGATTATCGATCTATTATGGGTACACATGCGATTTCTCGTCCTTGTCGCCGCCCTCACCTGGCCCCTGGCCGCCGCACCCACACCCTGCGCGATGCTCTACACCGATCTCGTCATGCCGCACGCCATGGTTACTTTTGCACAGGAGATCCCCGCCGGTGAGCTGACGTTGCCACCGGGCGCGGTGCCCAACTTCCCTGGGTTCCCTGCGCCGAGCTTCAAGAATCTTCCGGCATTTTGCCGCGTGGTCGCGCTACTGGAACCCACGCCCGATTCCCAAATCTGGACCGAAGTCTGGATGCCCGCCTCCGGCCCAACATCAAAGTGGAACGGAAAGCTGGAATCCGTGGGCAACGGCGCTTGGGCCGGAAGCATCAGCTATCGCGACCTGGCGACCGCCCTCACCGCTGGCTACGCCGCTGCCAGCACCGACACCGGCCATAACGGAAACAGCGCCGAGTTCGTGGTCGGGCATCCGGAACGATTGATCGACTTCGCCTATCGCTCAGTCCACGAAATGACAGTCGCCGCCAAATCCATCGTCGCCGCGTACTACGGAAATGCGCCCGCCCGCGCCTATTTCAACGGCTGTTCCACCGGCGGACGCCAAGCCCTCATGGAAGCGCAGCGCTTTCCAGACGATTACGACGGCATCATCGCGGGCGCCCCCGCGAATTTCCCCACGCATCTGCAGGGCGCGCAGGTGTGGACCACCAAGATCACCAACCAAGGCGACGGCTACATCCCGCCCGCCAAGTACGCGCTCATTCACAACGCCGTGCTCAAAGCCTGCGACGCGCTCGACGGCGTGAAGGACCGCGTATTGGAAGATCCGCGCCGCTGCAATTTCGATCCACAGGCGCTGGCGTGCAAAGGTCCCGACGCGGCCACGTGCCTTACGCCGGCGCAAGTGGAAGTCTCCCGAAAAATCTACGCCGGCCCCGGCCCATCCCTATTTCCTGGACTCGAACCCGGTAGCGAACTCGGCTGGGCCACGCTCTCCGCGCCAAAGCCCATGGCACTGGCTGCTGAGACCTATCAATATCTGGTGTTCAAAGATCCCAATTGGGATTACCTGAAATTCGATGCGGTGCGCGACATAGCGGTTGCCGACAAAGTCGCGGGCCCTCTCATGAACGCAGTTGATCCGAACTTGCGGTCATTTTTCAAACACGGCGGCAAATTGCTGATGTATCACGGCTGGGCCGACCCGGGCATAGCCCCGCAAAATAGCGTGAATTATTTCACCAGCGTCGAAGACCTCGCCGGCGGAAAATCCAAGGCGTCCGATTCGATTCGCTTGTTCATGGTTCCCGGCATGGGACACTGCGCGGGCGGCGATGGCACCGACGATTTCGACAAAATCGGAACGCTGGCATCTTGGGTGGAATCGAAGAAAGCGCCCGATTCCATTCCTGCCGCGCACAAGACGAAAGGCGTTGTGGATCGCACGCGCCCGCTCTGCGCGTACCCGGCGACCGCGCACTATAAAGGATCGGGCAGCACCGACGATGCGGCGAATTTCGTCTGCGCCGCGCCTTAGTACCTTACGACCACTCGAGAATCACTTTGCCCGCGTTGCCCGACCGCATTACCTCGAACGCCTGCTCGAACTCCTGATATGGGAATCGGTGCGTGATCAGCGGCCGGATGTCCAACCCGGTCTCCAGCATCACGCTCATCTTGTACCAGGTCTCATACATTTCGCGCCCGTAGATGCCCTTGATGGTGAGCATATTGAAAACCACCGTGGTCCAATCGATCGCGATCTCTTTGGTCGGTATCCCGAGCATCGCGATCTTCGCGCCGTGGCTCATGTTGGCGATCATCTCGCGCAACGCCGACGCCTGGCCGGACATCTCCAGGCCCACGTCGAAGCCTTCCTGCATTCCGAGATCTTTCTGCACTTGGGCGAGCGGCGTTTGGGCGGTATCCACCGCGCACGTCACGCCCATCTTGCGCGACAACGCCAGCCGGTACGGATTCTTGTCGGTGATCACGATGTGCCGGGCCGCCGCAAAACGCGCGACAGCCGCAGCCATGATTCCGATGGGACCCGCGCCGGTGATCAACACATCCTCGCCCAGCACGGGAAACGAAAGCGCGGTGTGGACCGCATTGCCGAACGGATCGAAGATCGCGGCGACATCCAGATCCACGCCCGGCTTATGCCGCCAGAGATTCGTCACCGGCATCGCGATGAAATCGGCGAACCCGCCCGGCCGATTCACTCCGACGCCTTGAATGTGCGCGCACAAATGCCGGCGGCCGGCTAAGCAATTGCGGCAACGACCGCACACCACGTGGCCTTCGCCGCTTACCAGATCGCCCGCGCGAAAATCGCTGACGTTCGATCCAACCTCCACGATTTCGCCGGCGAATTCATGCCCGATCGCCATGGGGACCGGAATGGTGCGCTGCGCCCATTCATCCCAGTTGTAGATGTGAACGTCGGTGCCGCAAATCCCCGCGCGGCGTACGCGAATCAAAACATCATTGATCCCGATGGTTGGTTCGGGAATATCTTCGAGCCACAATCCGGGCTCACGTTTGCTTTTGACGAGTGCCTTCATGAAATTTCATTGCACCACGAAAGGCCCTAACCGCGCAGGTTTGGCTGAACATGCGCGCCGCCTACGAACGTATGTCAAAGCGCATAGCGCATAGTGTGTCTGCCGTATTGATGGTTTTTAACACGCGTGATAACTTTCCTCCAAGCCGAAAATTATTAATCGTGCCTCCTTCATGGGGAATGAAAGGCGCTCGATTATCGTAACGGTCTCGATAGAAGAGACGGCCCGCCGTGGGACGAGGGTCGGCTATCCAGCCGCGATGTGTCTAGCTAGCTCGCGCCGATCTGGCGCGATGTCAAGACAACAGGAGTGTATCTATGCGGTCATTGCAGTCTTCAAAAGCCGGTCGTGCCGGCCGGTGGTTCGCCGTTTTCGTATTGACCACAGTATGCGGAATGGCTCAACCTACATCGAGTTCACACGCCAAACCGGCCGACCCCGGTCCACGCGGCGGTTCACCCGGCGCGGGAGGAACCTTCACGGTTCTCGACTACACGAACCCGGCAGCCAACGCAGCCAATCTCGCCTTCTTTGCGCAGGCCCTCTTGCGATTTCAAGAGGTCGATTCCGTTTCCGGAACCATCGCAAGCGGCTCCGGCCTCGGTCCAGGATTCAACAGCAATAGCTGTGCGGCGTGCCACGCTCAACCAGCGCTCGGGGGCAGCAGCCCAGCCGTAAATCCACAAGTGGCGAACAACTTCGCGCATCTCGACGGCGCATCTAATCCGGCCGATACATCGAGGTTCCTGAGCGCCAGCGGCCCGGTTCGCGAGGTCCGTTTTGTGTTGAATCCCGATGGTTCGCTGGACGGCGGCGTGCATAATATATTCACCATTGCCGGCCGCACCGACGCGCCGGGTTGCAATTTGCAGCAGCCGAATTTCGATCAGGCCATCTCCAGCGGCAACGCGATCTTCCGTGTCCCGACTCCGTTTTTCGGCGGAGGCCTGGTGGAAATGACTTCCGATGAAACGCTGCGGCTCAACCTCAGCGCCACGGCATCGCAGCGTGCCTCGCTTGGAATCGGGGGCAGTTTCAACACCAGCGGAAACGACGGCACCATTACCCGATTTGGATGGAAGGCGCAAAACAAGTCGCTGCTGATCTTTGCGGGTGAAGCTTACAACGTGGAGCAAGGCGTAACTAATGAAGTATTCGGCAACGATCGCTTCCCGGCGGGCACGTCGGCCAGCGTGATTGCCAACTGCACGTTTAACGGCGTGCCGGAAGATGCCACCAATACGATTAACCCCGTTCCGACCACGGTGGGCGGCGTGCCCAATCCGAATCTCAATACGATTTACGGCACGGCGTCGGAGCTCTCATCCGACGTCCTCAATTTTGCCGCGTTCGCCCGCTTGCTGGCGCCGCCGACGCCGGTCACCTCGACTGCGTCTCAATTGAACGGGCAACAACTGTTCACAACGGTCGGGTGCGCGCTGTGCCATTCTCCGACCTTGATGACGGAGAACATCAATGGTGGCGCATACGGGCCGTTCCCCGCGATGCAGAACGTCACCTTCCATCCGTTCTCCGATTTCGCCATCCACCACATGGGATCGAATCTTGCCGACGGCGTCAACCAGGGTGCCGCCGGACCCGATGAGTTTCGTTCCGCTCCGCTGTGGGGCGCCGGCCAGCGCCTGTTTTTCCTGCACGACGGCCGCACGTCCGATCTGATGGCGGCCATCCAGGCTCACTTCAGTTCGGGACGCGTTTGCACGGCGTCGACGAGCGCCGAATCATCCACGAGCCAGAATTGCGGATCGGAGGCCAACCAGGTGATTAACGCCTTTAACAATCTGTCCTCGTCGCAGCAGCAGGACATCTTGAATTTCCTGCGGTCTCTGTAGCGTTCGTGCGCACGCTCCTATTAGTTGCGTTTTGCCTAAGGTGCCAAGCGGCTTGCGATGCCACGCCTGAGATGCGGGCCGAGTTTCGACAAGCCGCCGCACTTGCGGCCGCGGTGACAGATCCATTTGGTGCGCTGGACAAAGCAGCGCCGTTTCGCGCCGTGCGCGACCGCCATCCGGACGATCTCTTCGCGCACGAAAGGTATCAGGACGCAGTCAACGAATACGGCATCGAAGGCCATTTGCGGCTTCTGAACAAGCAATATCAAGAGCTGGATTTCAAACATCCCAGCGATCCGATCTTTCACTACCTGTACTTGCGAACGCTGGCCGGCCGCGGCACCCTCGGAGCCATTCAAGGACTGAACGAACTGCTGGCCGCCCATCCAGATTTCGCGCCCGCGCATCGCACTCTGGCCGAGATCTACGCCAGTGAGGCGTTTCGAGATGCAGCGAAGGAAACCTTGGAACGAGAGCGCTACCTCGCCGCTTGTCCCGGCGGAAAGTTCACGAATTGGCCGCCCCCAATCCCCGATCGCAGCACACTGCTTGAGCAAGCGGAGCGCGCACTTGCCGACGGCGCCGGGAATACAGACGCCGCGCGGGTTATCGCTATGACCATCCAGGGCCTCAAGGAGTTTGAGTGGCGAAGCCAGCGCATACGGGCTTTCGATTGGTACACGCTCGATTACAAACGGCAGGACGCTCTGGAACTTCGGCGCCATTACTGGCAAGCATGGGCCATCCAGGTGCGCTGTTACCGCCAGGCCGGTCAAGCTGAAAATGCGGAGCAACTCCTGCGCATGATGAAACGCCGTGCGGCGCTGCTTGCGAACACGCCCGGCTCCGAATACCAGACGGCGGTCGAAACTCTCAACCATTTATCCGGTGAAGATCCAGCTAGAATAGAAACAACTGCGCTTCCTCGGAATTGACGCCGGTGGGGAGAGCAAACCGAGCGGCCTCGCCACATTGGAATGGGATGGACGCGCGCTGCGATTGACGCAGCTCGATTGCCTCACCGAACCGGACGACATTATTCGATGGGCCGACGACGCCGCCGGAAACGATGCGGTGATCGGGATCGACGCGCCAACCGTCGTCCCATGCGTTGCCCCGACCTTCGCTCTCACGGACGCCTCCGACGGCATCGGCATGCGCCCGGCGGATCGGCTTGCCCATTCGCTGTATGGCAAGTACCGCGCCGGTCCTTCGCCCACGAACCAGTCGCCCGCGTTCTGGAATCACACCACGCGGCTCGCCAGCGCATTGGCAAATCTTCGCTTCCTGCACGGCGATCAGCTTGCGCCGCAAAGCGAGGGCCGGCATCAGATTGAAGTTCATCCCCCGGCAGCTTCGGTGCAGCTCTTTCTGCTGGCTCGCGTGATTCGTTATCGACGCGGAACGCTGGCCGAACGCAAGGAAGGGCTGCGGCTGCTACGCGGCCTGATGCTGGACCATTTCCCGCGGCTGATTCCCAAGCTGGATTTGACGGAATTGCCGGAGATCCCGGCGAGCGGTCCGGATTTGAAAACCATGGAAGATCGTCTGGATTCGCTGATGAGCGCCTACGTTGCCGCGCATTGGTGGTACTGGGGACGCGAGCGCAACGATGTTTTGGGCGACGCCGCCAGCGGATTCATCGTGGTGCCGCATCGCCGCACGGCGGATTTGAAGCTGGCCGATCTGCGCGAAGAGCTCAAGGGCCGCGAACTGCTGGAAAAGCACGCCGCGCCGCAGCCCATCGCGCAATTTCGAATGTGGTTGTACGAAGCATGCTGCGCCGGCTTGGCCGAGCCGAACGCCATGACAATCGCAACTGTCGGGACTGATGGACAGCCGTCGGCTCGCGTCGTATCGCTGAGCCAGGTTACCAACGACGGCTTCGCGTTTTACACCAACTACCGCAGCAGCAAAGGCCGGGAACTGGCTGAGAATCCGCGCGCCGCGCTGGTATTCCATTGGCCTGAGATTGGCCGCCAGGTACGCATCACCGGCGTGGTGGAAAAGACCGCCCGTGCCGATGCCGAAGCCTATTTTGAGATGCACCCGCGCGAAGCCCAATTGAGCGCCTGGGCGTCGTGGCAAAGTTCGGAGATTGCCGATCGCGAGTTCCTGGACGCTCGGGTTGCCAAGCTGGAACAGAAGTACGGGGAGGCGGACATTCCCGCGCCCGCGAGTTGGGGTGGGTACCGGTTGCGGCCCGAATCGCTCGAATTCTGGCAGAGCCGCGCCAATCACTTACATGATCGTTTGCAATATTTGCGCCATCCCGACGGCCGCTGGGTGATCGATCGGCTGGCCCCGTGAGCTGGACCCGCCATTCGCCGATTCCCAGCCGCTATTTACCGATTTTGGATCGAATGGCCGCAGACCCACTGATAGGCTCGAAGCATGGATACGGATCGTTGGGAAGAACGGCGGCAGCGTTGGGAAGAAAAGCAACAGTTGCGCCGGGCTCGCTGGGAACAGCGCATAGCGCGGCACGGTAACCGGTCGCCGAGCCACGGGATTTTCTTCGGCGCCATCGTGGTTGCCATCGGATGCCTGCTGCTGCTCGACAATCTAGGCTTCATCAGGTTCCACGACATCTGGCAGTACTGGCCGGCCCTGTTGATTGCCTTCGGCGTGTCGCGCATCCTGGATAGCCACGCTCCGTCGGGTTATGTCTGGGGTGGCGCGATGGTCCTCATCGGCGCGTTTCTGCTGCTCGACACGCTCGACATTATCGTTTTCAACTTCTCGGTGATTTGGCCTGTGATCCTGATCGCTTTTGGCGTCAGCGTTCTGTTTCGGGCCATTGAACGGCCTTACATACCGACCTCGGGATCTGCACCTGTGATTGGCACGCACGCCATCTTCAGCGAATCAAAGAGCGGCACCGATGCACAGGATTTCAGCGGCGGCCAAGCCAGCGCCATCTTCGGAGCCGCGCGCTTCGATTTGCGAAATGCCTCTATGACGGTGGATGAGGCGCGCATCGACGCCAACGTCGTCTTCGGCGAAGTGGAGATCCGGGTTCCCGAGACGTGGAGCGTGATCAACCGCGCCACCGTACTCTTTGCGGGTGTGAATGACAAGACCATCCACCCCAGGATCGATCCCAACGTCAAGACTCCGCGGTTGGTCGTCACCGGCTCCGTGCTATTCGGCGCCATTACGCTCCGCAACTAACCTGCGTACAATCGGACAACTCGACCATGCATCCGCTGATTGCCGGAAAGGGCAGGCTATCGCTGTATCTGTTGGCATGGGTTCCCGGGGGTCTGCTGCTGGCCTATCTGCTGGTGATGATGGGCGGCCTCGGATGGCTGGAGGCGGCGACGCTCAGCATCCCTCTGGCGTTGTTCTATGCCCTGATTTGCCTGGCGCCGTGGCCTATGTGCCGGGTGCTGGTGCCGGGCGAATCGCCGGCTCCCAAAATTTTCGGCAATCATCTGGTGGCCGCGATTGTCGCGGGTTTGATGTGGATCGTGGTGGCCAAGGGGCTGGCGCTCTTGCTTGGCCGATACCTCTTCGCAAGGCTGAACGAGCGCGTCAGTTCCGAGCTTCCGTTGCTATTCGGCATTGGCGTGCTTTTGTATTTACTATCGGTGGCGCTGCACTACGTGCTGCTTTCGATGGAATCGTCGAAAGAAGCCGAAACGCGCGAACAGGAAGCGCTGACGCTGGCGCGCGAGTCTGAGCTAAAGGCGCTCAAAGCGCAGATCAATCCGCATTTTTTATTCAACAGCTTGAACTCCATTAGTGCTCTTGCTACGGTGGACGGGCTGCGCGCGAGAGAGATGTGCATCAAACTGTCCGATTTCTTGCGCACCACGCTGAAGCTGGGCGAGAAGCAGAGGATTACCCTGGCAGACGAGCTGTCGCTGGCCAAGGCGTATTTGGAGGTAGAGAAGGTGCGGTTTGGAGCGCGGCTGCGCGTGGAAATTCAGACCGATCCCGATTGCAACCATTGCGTGGTGCCGTCGCTTCTGCTGCAACCGCTGGTGGAAAACGCCGTGAAGCACGGGATCGCGGGATTGGTGGACGGTGGTACCATCCGCCTGGAAGCGCATTGCAGCGGGGGGCAACTGCAGCTAAAAATCGGGAACGAATTCGATCCTGATTCGCCGGCTGCCAGCCGCCACGGACTGGGGCTCAGGAATGTTCGCGACCGTCTGCGCGCGTTGTATGAGAATCGGGCGCGCGTGGACACCAGCGTCGCCGATGGTCACTTCGTTGTGGAAGTGGAGTTGCCCTGTGCGGAACACGTGTGATGATGAGGACATGGCCGACCCGATTGCGCCGGGCACCAACATCGCGCACTACCGTGTGGTCTCGCGCCTGGGCGAAGGCGGCATGGGGGCAGTCTACCTGGCCGACGACCTGACGCTCGGCCGGCGTGTCGCACTCAAGGTGTTGCCCGCGAGCATGGCCGCCGACCTGGATCGCATGCATCGCTTTGTGCAGGAGGCGCGGCTCGCGTCGGCGCTGGCGCATCCCAACGTCGCGCACATTTACGAAATCGGCGATCATCACACTGGCGAACAGCAGGGACTCCGTTTTCTCGCGATGGAGTATGTGGAGGGCGAGCCGCTGAGCGTCCGGCTGACCCGCGGTCCGCTGGCGCTTTCCGAACTGCTCTCGGTCGGCATTCAGGTGGCCGACGCACTGGACGACGCGCATTCCAAGGGCATCGTGCATCGCGATATTAAGCCGTCAAATTTGATGCTGACACCGCGCGGCCACGTGAAGGTGCTCGACTTCGGATTGGCCAAGCTGGAAGCGGACAACAAGAACGACGAAACGCAGTTGATCACCAATGACGGCGTGGTGATGGGCACCGTGGCATATATGAGCCCCGAGCAGGCGCTCGGCCGGGCCTTGGATTATCGAACGGATCTGTTCAGCCTGGGCGTGGTGTTGTACGAAATGGCAACGGCGCGGCTTCCGTTCGCAGGCACGACAATGTCCGAAACCGTGGCGCGCATTCTGAACTCGCAGCCCGACGCTCTGGCGCGTTTCAATTACGATCTTCCCCAAGGATTCGACGGCGTTGTTCGGAAGTGTCTGGAGAAAGATCGGGATCGGCGGTATCAATCGGCGCGCGAGCTAATGGTGGACTTGAAAAACCTGGAGCGCGATTCTTCCTCGGCCGGCTTCGGGACCGCGCCGCGCAATCTGACCGCCGTCGTTGTGGACGATGAGGAATTGGCCCGTTCGTTAATGCGCGAGTATGTGGCGTCGAGCGCGGGGATCGAGATTGTGGCCGAGTGCGCCAACGGATTTGAAGCTGTGAAAGCGATCTCGGAGAAGAAACCGGACTTGGTTTTCCTGGACGTCCAGATGCCCAAGCTCAACGGCTTTGAAGTGCTGGAGCTGATCGGCCAGGAGGTCGCCGTGGTATTCGTCACGGCATACGATCAATACGCGATGCGGGCCTTCGACGAGCACGCAGTGGATTATCTGCTCAAGCCTTTCAACCTGGAGCGGTTCCAGAAAGCGCTGGAACGCGCACGGGCGCGCTTGGGCGAGAGAGCGGCGTCTGTTTCGAAAATGACCGCACCGATGCCTGCAACCGAACTGGCTCGCGTGGCCCGGCCCCCGCAGGATTTTCTCCAACGCATCGTGGTGAAGGAGGGCGCACGGGTCCACATCATTCCGGTGGAGCGTTTGGATTATGCCGAGGCGCAGGACGATTATGTATCGCTGCATAGCCAGGGCAAATCGTATCTGAAGGAGCAAACGATTTCGAGCTTGGAAGCCGCTCTTGATCCCGACCGGTTCGTGCGGATTCACCGCTCGATCATTGTGAATCTGGAGCGCGTCGCGAAGATTGAGCCTTACGCCAAGGACAGCCGCGTGGCCGTGCTTTCAGACGGCGCACAGCTTCCCGTGAGCCGTGCCGGGTACGAGAGATTGCGAAGTTTGCTGGGCGACTAGGCGCGTGCTCATCTCACTACTTGTCACGGCTCTGCAGTGCGGAAAATTCCAGGCCGGCGTCACGCAGCGCGTTGCTTCCGGCGGCGATGATGACTTTGCCCCGCGGCGGACCGTGCGGCGCGCGAATGGGCGCGGTCCAAACAGCGCATTCCACTAAGCGCCCGTTCTTGCTTTGGATGGGCCCGCTTGGATCGAACGGAAGCTCATGGCCCACCACTTCGTGGCGACTCCAGCCGGTGAGCAATTCGGCGGCCGCGTTCCAATATGTGACGGCGCCATGCGGGTCCGTAGCGAAGATGGCGAGCGGCGAGGAATCCACTAGAGGATGGCCCAGCTCGGGCACGGCGGCGATGGCCGCATTGCCGAAGTCCACCGGCTTTTCGTCGGCTTCCACCAAGCGCAGATGAACGCGGGTGGCGGAGCGATCGACACTGGATGTTTTGAGTATGAGCGCGGCCACCATGTAGAGGCAGGCGCTGATGAAATCCACCCAGGTATCGAGGGTGCGAAATCGCGAGAGGGCGGAGAATCCCGAGTCCTTGAGGATGCGCAGCGATTCATAAATCGCGATCAGGCCAAGAAGGCCGGTCAGCATTTTGTCCAGGCCGGTGCGTTGCCGCCGCGCGAGAAGGATGCACCAGAGAATGGTTGCGATGCAAATCAATAAGGAGAGCGCCAGCAGCGGATTGGCGCGCAAGAGTTGAGCCAGGTACAAATGATTGCTCCCAGGCAGGCTTTGCCGTAAGGAATCCAATCGGCTGGTCGGGCGGCGCCGTTTAGGTCGCAAGAGCTTACCCGAAGGCAGCGGTTGCGCTTAGGAAGGCGAACGGAAGCGCCCTAGAGGATAAGAGAATTCGAAATGCGGGAATGAGTGGAAGACCTGGGGCTACCCTTTCGTAGCGGCGTAATTTACAGTGGAAGCTGTCATGAGCAACGAAGGTGAGAAGGCCGAGCGAGTCGCCTAGGCTCAATCGCTGCCAACTTACACGAGGGCAGCCGCTCGGAGTACCTCGCCCAGTTCGTATTCTCATCGTTCGGCACGGCGATTCCTGTCCCGCATCAAGAAGACTCAGGACTCGACATCTATTGCACGCTTCTCGAGCGAGACGGCCAGCGCGCATGGCCCCGAGCCTATTACGCAGTTCAAGTAAAGAGCGGTATGTCACCTTGGAAGTTCGAGAGCCCGAAGTCAGTGCAGTGGATCATCGAGCATCCACTGCCGATTTTCCTTTGTGTTGTTCAGAAGGCCGACGCGAGAATCCTGGTGTATCACACTGCGCCGCGCTTCGCGCTCTGGGTCCTTCCGAACCGAAGGAGAATACGGTGGGCTGGCTTGATGACGACAGGTTCAATCTGAAGGCCCCAATTCTCAACTTCACTATTCAGCAATTGCTACAGGACGATTCGCGCGATCACTTCGCAGAAGTGCTCAAGTCCTGGATCGAATACGACATCGCGAATCTCGCTCGGATCAGGGCCGGCATCCCGCACTTCTTCGTGCCCTCACCCTACGAAACGAACAAACTTTGCGATATGGGATCCACCCGCCAGGGCGGACGTTTTCGGAGTGAATTCCTTCCATTGGCAGAGAATCGCACGAAAGAACTGCTCGGCGTCCTCGCGACACATTACTTCAGAAATAACGATCTGGTAAGCGCGGCCATCTATGCGATGGCATTACGGCATCTGTCCCCAGCTGATTATTCGGCACCAACCGGCCCGAACGATCCGGGAATGCCACACGATCTAGAGCTGCACAATCGGCTAAACAGATTCCTCGGCATTGAACCCGCGAAGTACGTTTACGAGGCATGCGACTCGCTGCTGAAGCTGGTAAAGGATGAACTCGCACGACACCCGAGAACCGAATAGCGCCGCGAACTCACTCCCGAGAGGAGTCAAGGTCGAGTGCCAAGACAATGGCGCTCTTTATCTCCGCTAAAGCTGGGGTGGGGAGTCTGCCGAGCTTTCAAACGCGCTATCGGCACTTCATACATGCTGTGCCGGTTTTGCGTCGTGAGAGGCACGTATATGACGAGTGATCTGGGTGGATTGGGATCTTGCCGAGAAACCACCACGACGGGACGGGTCTTCGCAGCGAGGCCCAGGTCCGCTAACCACACCTCACCCGGTTGTGGGTTCATCGAGCAGGTCGAGAACCTCCTGTTCGGCTGTGTGCGAACGCATTAGATCGAGAACGTCGTGATCGGCGAGAGCGATGACTTCCTCAACGCGCTGTCGCACCTGAGCAGCCGTCTCCGGCTTCCACTCGCGCAGCTTTGTATCCAGCTTTTCCGCCAAGGCGTCCACAATGTCCCTCTGCTTCCAGTTTAGCTCCCTGCTATTAAG
>DATHMO010000327.1:0-10826 GCA_035486995.1 Bryobacteraceae bacterium | reverse complement strand
GTCTTTCGAGCGTCGCGCTGCACGGTTTTGCCAGATGAGGGTACTTAACGGGATGATAACACGGGAGGACGCGAAATGCGCCGAACGAAGCCAACATGGCCGGATGAGAGATCGAGGATGCGCACGGAGCCTCCGGTTGCCCACGTCTTTGCGAGGAAGCGGATTTGACGGGCATCGGGCGAAAACCGAGGCGAATTGAATCCCGCAAGAACCAGGTTTTCGCCGATATTCAAACCGCCGTTGATTTACGTACGAAGACGACGAGCCGTTTGTCGGCGGAGAGGTGGGGATCGGAATCGAGGCCCGAGGTTGTGATCCAGATGACTTGGCCGTCCGACGTGGTGACGTAGATGTTCCCGTCGCGAACGGATGCGGTTTGGACCTTTGGCGATCGCTTAAAGTCCAGGGTTTGGGGCACGGCGTAATGAATTTGATCGAGGCAGCAGTCGCCGCCATGGGCGGTGAAGTCTTCGATAAACGACTCGAGGAAGACATTCCCGAGGTCGACATCTTTACCAGAGCGCGCCTTTGTGATTGGTATGTCGGGAGTTCGCCATCCGGGGCTTGAAAAATACAAAACGAAGTGTCCCGAAGGCCCGTCCAGCATCAACGTGAATTCTCCGTTTTGGTCTGTGATCGAGCTGTTTCCATCGACATCCACACGTACGCCTGGAACTGGAGCGCCGCTCACGTCAACCGTCCGCCCGGATACAAGCATCGGGCGCTGCTGCGTTTGTCCGAACACATTCGCGGATGAACACACGAGCAACAGCATCACGAGGCGTTCAATTGTGCCGGAAAGTTTCAAAATGCTACCAATATTCTAAGACTAGAGTATCTTGGCTAAGAAGTAACCGATGCCAGCGAAATTCGAACCCGCGATCGTCGCGCCAGCAACTTCGCCGCGCATGTCACTGGTTGTTCGCTGGTCGGGGATTGCCCTGGGGGCGGCCAGCTGGGTGAGCGCGGCATTCTTCGGACTGTACACTCTCACCTTCTACTTCGGCGCCATCCCTTCCGGGCACATGAACCAGTGGAACATTTTTGTCCCGGGACTGTACGACCAGCGCAATCTGGCCGCCCTGCTGACGATCGCGGCGCATTTCGCTGCCGGCGCGGCCATTCTGATTCTGGGTCCTGTACAATTCATCGCCGGGTTGCGCACGCGCTGGCCGTGGGTCCATCGCTGGCTCGGGCGAACGTATGTGTTCGCTGCGCTCGTGACTGGCTTGGGCGGCCTGGGCTTTATCGCGAGCAAAGGCACGATTGGCGGCGCGGTGATGAATATCGGATTCGGGCTGTACGGAGTGCTTGTCCTGCTCGCCGCGATCAAGACCTATCGGAATGCGCGCAGCCGCCGCTGGGAGGAGCATCGGGCTTGGGCGATTCGGCTCTTTGCGCTGGCGATTGGTTCCTGGCTGTACCGGATGGAATTCGGAATCTGGCTCAACATTGTCGCCCCAGCGCCGCTTGGTCACTTGGCGAATTATCGCGGGTCGTTCGACTTCGTGATGGCCTTCTTCTTTTATCTACCGAACCTGGCGGTGGCGGAACTGTTTCTTCGCGCCGGACGGACGATGTCGCATCTTGCCTCGCGCATTTCGGCGGTGATTGTTTTGAACGCGACGAACGTTGTGGTGATCGTTGGGACTTACAACATCGTGCACGATTATTGGGGGCCGGCGATTATGCGTTTTTTATTGGGGCGAGCCGGCTGATGGGGATCTTGCGCGAGGAAGAGCGTTCGAAGAACAGCATGGCGGCCCAACCCAGAAGGCCGATCGCAACACCGATGGCCCCGCCGTAGTATCGCATCGGCTGGGCGGCATTGAGTGTATCGAGCCAAATGCGGAAGCCGCCATAGACCACGCCGTAGAGTCCGAAGTAGAAACCGACGGGGCGCGGGCGGCGGTCGATGACCGAGAACGCGATTACGACTGGAATCAGGAACAGGAACTCGATGATCCCGAGATCATAGCGCGAGCCTTCGGGAAAGTTTACGGCGATCCAGCTAGTGGAGAAGAGGCCGCGGTGATCATGGGCCAGCGAACAGCCCAGGCGGCCGATCATGAAGGCCAACGGCATTGCGTAGGCGATGATATCCAGGCGCCGGAACGCCTCGAAGAGCGAGAGCGGCCGGAAAATTCGCCAAACGAACCCACCCAGGATGCCGCCGATGATGGCGCCAACCGAGCGGAAGCCAAGGGTGATTCTGAACGCGTGCTCCGGATTCAAGAAGGCATCGGGAAAATTATCAAGGACGATCTTCAACCCCACGGCGCCCAGCACTGAGCAAAGATAGATGAACGCGCAAAACTGGAACATTTCCTCCGTGGGAATTCCGCGGCGTTGAGCGCGGACCAGAGTCGTCCAGCCGCCGACCACGAGCGCCGTTGCCGCCAGCGCGCCGAAGGCGTGGATGCTGAGCGGTCCTAGGTGGAGCACCGGCTGTGGATAATAGGGGATCACGTTCTTGCGAAATCGGCGCTCGTCGTGACGTCCATTTCCGGCACGCGCGGCCGGTTAAACTTCCACATGGCCGCCAATCCCAAAAGGCCGATCGCAACGCCAATGGCGCCGCCGTAAAATCGCAGGGGCTGAAGATGCAGAGTGTCGAGCCAGATGCGGAAGCCGCCATAGACCACGCCGTACAGGCCGAAGAAGAAACCGACGGGGCGCGGGTGGCGGTCGAGGATGCGGAAGGCGATCACCATTCCGATCAGGAATAGAAACTCGACGAGCCCGAGATCGTAGCGCGGCCCTTCGGGAAATCGGACGGCGATCCAACTTGTGGAAGCGAGCCCGCGGTGGTCGTGGGCCAGGGCGCATCCCAGTCGGCCAAGCATAAAGGCAATGGGGATGGCATAGGCTACTATGTCTAACCGCCGCAAGGTCTCGAAGAGCGAGAGCCGGCGGACGAAACACCAAGCCGTGCCTCCCAGAAATCCGCCGATGATTCCACCGGAGGACCGGAAGCCCAGGTTGTTATGGAAGGCCTGCACGGGATTCACAAAGAAGATGGGGAAATTATCCAGGACCAATTTCGCGAGGATGGCGCCAGCGAGCGCGCAGAGATAGATGACGGTGCAGAATTGGAACATCTCCAGCGGTGGAATTCCGCGCCGGTGAGCCCGCAGCAGCATGGTCCGGCCGCCCACAACCACTGCGATTGCCGTCAGCGCGCCGAAGGCATGGATGCTGAACGGGCCGAGGTGAATCGCCGGCTGTGGATAGTAGGGAATCATCGACTCCGCGTCCGACTACTGCAAGAACGCGATGCCGCTCGCGTTGGAGCCCACCGTTACCGATTTGACCGCGTTCTGTACCAGATCGATCACGCTGATGATGACGTCGCTGTCGTTGTTCACAACCAGGAACCGATCGCCGTAGGACATCGAGATATCCGACGGAGTGTTGCCGACGGTATAGGTGTTCATAACCTGGAATGTCGCCGTGTTCACCGCGATCACTTGCCCGGGGGTAGTCGCGGCGCTGGTGATGTAAGCCATCGTGCCGGTGGAGTTGAAGGCGATATCGGTGGCGTCCTGAATGGTGGTCAAGCGGTATATCTCCGTCTGAGACAGCGTGTCGATGACGTCGACCTCGCCGCCCAACGGAGAAGCAACCCAAAGCTCGGATCCGTCCGGTGTCAAGGTGAGTCCTGAAGGATACTGCACCACGTTTTGAATGGTCGCAGTGATCATTTGGGAGGCGATATCCATCACGAGAATCGACTGACCGGGGTTGGTGAAATTGCCGATGTAGGCGGTAGTCCCGTCCGGCGAGATCGCGAGCCCGTTGGGTGTTACTCCTAAGGGCATCATGATCGTACTGGTGACCTTATTGGTGCTGACGTTGATCAGGGTGACGGCGCCGCCGCTGCCGTCGAGCGGGCCAAAACTCGTGACTATCGCCGTCGATCCATCGGGAGTCACCACTACTTGGAGCGGTCTCGTGAAAACCGGTATGGTTGCCTTGATAGAGAAGGGACAGGTGGAAATCCGGGTGACAGAATCCTCGGGGTGATTGGTTCGAAATACATCCGGGAAGTTGGATTGGCAGGCCACCGTTGTGGCCGGGGGAATACCGGGAGTGAACGGCAAATCGCGTACGGGTTCGGGGAGGTAGGTGTCGAAAGTGCCTGTAACGCGCGGACGGAAGAACCCGCCGGGTCCGGCGGGACTGCTGACTTTGAAAGGTGAGGATGACTGCGAACCTTTGTACTGGGGCGAACCCGCATGGGTGCAATCGTATTCGCTCGGATTGAAATTGCCGGCCGAGTCCGTCGTAACAATCGTAGCATCGTTGTTGTTATAACTCATCAGGGCGGGCTTGTTGTTGACGCAGGCCACCCAGAATTCCGGATAACTCTGTTCCTTCGTGCTTTCATCGCACTCGCAGGCTTCCAGAACCATCCAGCCCAGGCTCAGGGCGATGCCCGCGCACATCAGTTTGGTAGTGGTACTTAGCTGGATCATTGGAACACCACCGTCTTGCCGTTGATAAGGTACGAGGCAGTTGTTCCCTGGTTGAGTCCTGTGGCATTCAGGTTTTGGATGCCGGGGCCCTGCACAGTGATGATATAGATCAGGTCCTTGGATCGGAGAGGGTTCGAACGGCTGACGGGAAGGTTCGAGAGCATGTCGGATGGAACCGTGAAACTGGTGGCGCCGGGAGGTACGACGCATACGAAAACATCCGTGGAATTAGTGGGCAAATCCTCGCCGACGCCGACTATAAAATTTAAGTCGCCGCTGCTGCCGCCAGTCCAGGCCAGAGTTAGCGGCTGAGTCCGATTGACGGTTTCCAATTGATCTTCACCGGTCCACGTTAACGGCTGAGGGATGGTGAAGGATGTCGAGAAGGCTCCGACGTCCGTTCCGCCGAATCCGGTAACAGTATATGGACCGGGATTGAGATAGAGCGAATTCGGCAGAATATTGTTGGTAATGAGTCCGCCCAGATAGCCCGCTCGCACCGGACCCGAAAACGTGTTGGTCAGCATACGCATGCCGTTGGGGCCGGTGAGGACAAATGGCGGACCCAAATTGAGAGATGTGGCCGGGGGCAATGAGCCAGGGAGGGGATTGGTGTTCAGCAACTCCCCTTGCTCCGCATAAACCGTGCAGGTTCCGGGCGGCGGTAGGGTCATTGCGGGATTGAAAGGGAGCGCGCTGGGCGAGAGCGCGAAACCGAACGAGAGATGGTAGTCCGCGGTGACATTCACAGGAGCGGTTACGCCGATGTCTTCGTAAGTGTTCGCCCTGGCGACAATGGCCGCGCCGAGCTTGCCTCCGTTGAGGAAATAAGAGCTGATGACGGGAAACGTGGAATTGCTGCAGGTGCCGCCGGAAGACGCGATCGCCATGCTGATGAAGTTGCTGACGACGGTTCCCGCCGTGCGAACGTACACCGGGACCCAGCAGCCCGTTGGGGCATTGGCCGGGACTGTGAACACCACTTGATCGATGCCGGAGCAGCAGGGACTGCGTCCACTGTAAGCGACCGCGGCCGAAATTCCGCCGACAAACACTTCCACTTTGATCGGAAGATTTCCAGCGGGTGGCTGCTCGGTATCGGGGGTGGTTATAGGACCAAGACCCGTTCCGTAGAGCGTGACCAGCTGGCCTGGCTTGGCGCTCACCGTGGGTAGATTAAGGGGTTGGTTGGCCGCCGTGACGAAGTTCTCGACGGCCCCCGGGCCCAGTCCGGTTCCGAGCGCTGTGAAAATGCCCATGGCGCTGCTGGTGATCCGGATGGGCGACATGTTGCTGCGGGCGTTGTGGTAGACCACCTGGAGCGACGCTGTGCCTGTGGGTGCCATGGAAGGCATGATGGCGTTGATTTGTGTTGCGCTCACGTATAACGGAATGGCCGGTACCGTGGTGGAGCCTTGAATCACATTCAGCACGACGCCGCCCAGGTTCGTTTGGAGAGGGAAGCCGGAGGGACCGGCAGGCGTCGACGGCCCGAGATTAGCGCCGAACACGGTGAAGATTGAGCCCTGGGCGATGGCGCCCGCTGGGACGCCCGCCGGCAGATAACTCGCTGCATTGTAGATGGACCGGTTATAAATCAGCGGGAGTTGGGCGAAGGCGCCGGTAGCGAAGCTGATAAAGACGGCTGCGTACAACGCGCAGCGGCGAGCCAGAAGGAATCGAAGCATGCCACCTCCGCAGAGGTGATTATTATAACAACTCAAATTTGCCTGGCAAAGAAAATTTCTTCAGCGATCTGAGGCGGCGGACGTATTCAGGGCCACGGCGGCGCGAATCAGACTCTTCAGAGCCTTCTCGTTAATCTTGTCGCCTTCGCGGAAGTCGATGGCACGCCTTACTCTACCCTCGAGACTGGAATTAAAAAGACCCGCAGGGTCGTCCAGCGAAGCGCCCTTCGCGAAGGTCAGCTTTACGGCCTTCTTATAGGTCTCGCCGGTGCAGATCAATCCGTCGTGAGACCACACAGGTATCTCCCACTTCCACTCCTCGACGACTTTAGGATCGGCTTGCTTGATCAAAGCGCGCAGGCGGGAAAGCATCTCTCCGCGCCAATCGCTGAATTCCTGGATTCTCGCGTCGATCAGTCGAGATGCGGATTCAGAGCTTTGGGGACCACTTTTTTTCATGACTAATTTTTCCTCCGTTTAGGATTGGGTGGCTTTGGGTGGCCAGTTCGGAGCTTCGATACCGAACTGCCGGGCGTACTCCACGTTCAGCCGCTGCCATTCACCGAACTTTATCGCATCGCCAGCAACCATGCGGCCAAGGGGAGTTCCGTGAAGAAGGCGATCCAGAACATCGAAACAAATGTGCCATCCGGCGGCACCCATGGAGATGAAGCGGCGATCGATGTTGTGCCACAGCGTCAGGCGCGTGCCGCCACTCAGAGGTTCGAGTTCCCAGCGGATATCCCGGTCACCCCAGTTGTACTCCAGCAACTTAGGAGCGTTGGCTCGCGTCACCGTTGTTTCGGTGACGTGCGGCGTTGGCGCTGCCACCGTGGTGAGCTTCACCGTGGTTCCAACCGTACCCAGGCTCCCATCGGCGTCGAAGGGCGCCCACTCGCGCAGATGCGCCGGGTCGGTAAGCGCTTGCCAGACTTTTTCGGGCGAGTGGCGCAGCTCTCTAACGAGGACGAGCGTCCACTTCTCACCGTCCTTATGTATCTCGGCCCCGCGGGCCGGGCCCGGCGCGTATTGCTCGCGATCGGTCATCTACTTCTCCTAAGCGTCACCAGCGTGCCAGCTGGGTGAGCTGAATGAGGTTGCCGCAGGTGTCGTTGAGCACGGCAATGGTGGAGGCGGTCACGTCGGTCGGTGGCATCGTGAACTCGGCGCCGCGGGCCTTGATCCGCTCGTAGTCGCCCTTGACGTCGTCGGTGAAAAACATGGCCGCTGGCTGGCGCTGTTCAAATATTGCCTGCTGATACACTTTGGCTGCGGGGTTGTTGTTCAGGGCTAGTTGCAGCTCAGTGCCGTCCGGGTCCTCAGGCGAGGCCACGGTCAGCCAGCGATAGGGGCCCTGACTGAAATCGGTTTTCTTGGCGAAGCCGAGTACCTCCGTATAGAAGCGCAGGGCCTTGTCCTGGTCGTCAACATATACGCTGGTCACTTTGATTTTCATTTCGTTTCTCCTTGTTAAGTTCGCAGTTTGGGCCGCGTCACCTTTTTGTTTGTCTTCCTTTTCGTTGGTGTTGACTGATCCTCTTTTGTGCGATCCATGCGGTCGAGGTGGCGTTCGAGAGCGTCGATGTGAGCGGACCAGAACCGGCGGAACGGCGCCAGCCAGGCATCCACCTCTTGCAACGGTTCAGGTTTCAGCCGGTAGAGGCGGCGCTGTGCATCCACCGTGGATTCGACGAAGCCGGCGTCGCGCAACACGCGCAGGTGCTTTGATACGGTCGGCTGCGGCATACGAAGCCGGCGCTCGATCTCTCCCACCGACTGTTGTGACGAGACCAGTAGGCTCAGTATCGCGCGGCGGTTCGGCTCGGCAATGATTTCGAACACAGATTCCACTCTCTTGATATACTCCACAGAGCATATGCGTGTCAAGGTATATTAATACCGGAGGGTGGGTCTTGTGTAACGTGATGAGCCTTCCTGATCCTGTATAATGCGCCAAGCAACTCCGACGGACGTTATGAGGACAGCACCAGAGCAGGAGGAACCCTCATGAAGAGAATCGCGATTGCGGCAGCCCTGTTGCTGCTTCCGGCTTCGCTTGGCGCTCAGTGGCTTGCCTTCCCTACGCCGGGGATTCCACGGACGGCCGATGGCAAGCCGAACCTGACGGCTCCCGCCCCCCGCACCTCTGATGGCAAGCCCGACTTCACGGGTCTGTGGGCTATGCCCATCGATTCCGCGGTCGGCAATATCTCGGTCCGCAATACCGGGGACCTCAAACCCGCCGACGTTCAGCCTTGGGCGCAAGCGTTGGTTCGGGAGCGAGCCGCGAGCTTGGGCAAAGAGAATCCGCGTTATAAGTGTTTGCCCGAGGGCCCAGGCTACGCCGCCGGCACAGGCGGTATGAAGAGGTTCCTGCAGACTCCCGCCATGATTGTCATCCTGAACGACGACCTCACGTACCGCCAGATCTTCATGGATGGCCGCGCCTTGGAAACCAATCCGAATCCGAGTTGGATGGGATACTCGGTAGGACGCTGGGACGGTGACACGCTAGTAGTCGAGAGTTCGGGATTCAATGACCGGACGTGGCTCCTCGACGGCTATCCCCATACAGAGGCCTTGCGGATGACGGAGCGCTTCCGGCGCACCGATTTTGGCCACCTGGAAATAACGGTGACGTTCCAAGATCCTGGAGCTTACTCCAAGCCTTGGACGGTGCCGGTTCAAGCGCATTTGACCCCCGACACCGAGTTGCTCGAATCTGTCTGCAATGAAAATAATGACAACGGGCAAGAGCACTGGGTGGGCAAACTCAGCGATGACGAGAAGTCGGCGGTGAAAGTCGCCCCCGAAATCATGGCGAAGTACGCTGGAGTCTACAAGGGGCCTTATATCCAGGGCGCCCGCACGATTGAGGTTAGTTTCACCGACGGAGCACTGTTCATTAGCGTGAATGGAGGGCCGAAGCAGCGTGTTTTTCCGCAGTCGGAAACCAGCTTTTCGGGCACCGGGCTGACCTACCGGTTCATCCGGGACGACCATGGCATCGCGACCCACATTATCGAGGGGCATGTGTCTGGCGAATACAACTACGAACGGCAGAAGTAGCGGTCGAGGAAACGAGAACTCAGCCATGAACGCGGGCAGCCTTGCGTGTGATTAGAAGATAGCCTTTGGCTTTGGCGTCTAACTCGACCGCGGCCAAGTGGGGCCGTCCCGCTGCCGTTTGCCCCTCTTTCATTTCAATTTCAGCGAGCGCAAGCCGAGCGTCTGTTCTATACCCTGATAACCCAGCTCTCGCGATTTTGCGACGATAGCGTTCAGTTCCTTCTGCGGTCGCCATCGCGGAAGCAGTGCGGGCATCCTCTTTCCCGGCGACGGAAAGGCCGGCCGCAGCGATCGCAGTCCGCCAGCGGACCTCGAGTGCTTTTTTCGGCCGTGCCGGCAAACACCGAATATGTGGTTCAAACACTCACCATAGTCCTCCAAGCTGGAACCGTGCCCGCGCCACTGACCCAAGGGGAACTTCAGACCACTACAGCAGGGAAACAGGCCACTATCGCGAATTTTCCGGTGGTCAGTTCAGGCGGTCAATTTAGAGCTGCCACTCTATCGCTCACCGCCTATGCCGACCCAGGCGCCGCACTATTATGCGGGGTCGGAACTTCGATTAATTTGCCCAATTCTGTTGTCACCTGTGCGATCACCGCATACACCGTCAGTTTGCCGTAGCCGCCATCCACCTAAGGCCCTGGCCGCCGCACTGGTGCAAGTGAGCAATACACCCGCGAGTCCTGCGAATACGCAGGATATTTCCAAGCAGGCCAGTCAGATGGTCCTGCTAGTTTGTCCAGCCGCTTCCGACGGCATCGCTAACTGTTAGACGTTTCCGGCGGACCCCAGTACATCGTGAAAGACGGTCAAACCTCGTTATCAACACTGTCAAGTTCATTCCGCAGAACGCAGGCGAGTACCACGTCGTCTTCTTGGACCTCGCGCACAGCAACTCATTACACCCTTGGGGCTTTAACGGTCCGAACAATGTCCGGCTTTAGTATCCGTCGGGAATCGTGCTCCCAGCCGCATGCGAAGAGGAGATCGCTCATGATGATTGAAGACCAGACTGTTTCAGACGGCAGCGACGATTGCGCTTATAAGCGCGCTGCTCCTCGCGACCACGCGCGCGGCTCATTCGTTGGCGAGGGCGATGGTGGAAGTGGCGAACACGCCTGCTAGCCCGGTGGTGACCGAAGGCGTACCCGCGCTCGCTTCGCAGATTGTCACCTTGGTACCCTCCGGAAATGGTCCAGCCGGTTTCACCAGCGCCGGCGCCTTCACGCTTTCCTCCCTGCAACAGTGGAGCACCGCGGTGAGTAGCGGTGAGATTCAGGGTGCGCCGCCCTATGTCGTATCTGCCGGGCAAAGCTTGGTGATTACTTCGATCGATCTTGCCGAAGCCGCGAAGAGCGGGAGCGACACCGTGATCCTGGCCAACTCGGCGGTCCCCAGCGGGCAATTCAACGTCGCACCGCTTGGAAATTGGTTCGTAACTCCGTTAGTCCCTTGTTCACCGGGCCCCACCGCCACGCAATATCATTTTTCCCCCGGGCTGGACTCCAAGGCAGCCTCTTCGCCGAAGTGCATGGATACCTGACGTCAAACTAAATCAACGTTACTTAGGGTTCAAGAACGATCTTGC
>DATHMO010000326.1:0-11428 GCA_035486995.1 Bryobacteraceae bacterium | reverse complement strand
TTGCCAGCATCCCCTTGAACAACGACGGCCGCGCAATCGGAAACACATGGGACCCAGCGAAAGACACGGCGGCTGGTGAACAGTGCAAGTCATATGGTGCGCCGGCGATCATGCGTGTCCCGGGACGTCTGCACATTACCTGGGCCGACGAGAACACACTCAAGATCGAGACGGATGCGGGCACACAGACTCGTCTGTTGCACTTTCCGCACGGCGAAAGCTTCATCGGCCTTCCGGCGGCCCAGAGTACGCCTCGCTCGTGGCAAGGATATTCCGTCGCGAATTGGGAGCGTCCCGTGCGCGGCTCGGGCGCCCCCGGCTTTGGACTCGGAGCAACGCGCGAAGGCGCCCATGGAAAATCCCTGGAAGTTGTGACAACGCAGCTGCGCGCCGGTTATCTCCGTAAGAACGGTCCGCCCTATAGCGAGAACACGGTTCTGAAGGAGTATTATGATCTTCACAAGGAGCGCAACGGCGACACGTGGTTCACAGTGACCACGGTGGTGGAAGATCCGAAGTATTTAGCGGAGCCGTTCGTCACGAGCACCGATTTTAAGAAGATTCCGGATGGCGCGGGATGGAGTCCCAGCCCATGCATCGCAAAGTGAGACTGGAGATACGTCAATGATTCGAAGATTTCTGACCCAAAGCGCCACGGCCGCGCTACTCATGATCGCGCCGGTGAGCATGCACGCCCAGTTCGGTGCTCCACCGCCCCAGGCGCCGAGGCCCGCCAAGACCATGGCGCCCGAGGATTTGACCGGCTATTGGGTGTCGATCGTCACCGAAGACTGGCGCTGGCGCATGGTGACTCCAGCGAAGGGCGATTTCACTAGTGTCCCGCTCAACCAGGAAGGCCGCAAGGTCGCCATGGCATGGGATCCGGACAAAGACATCAAAGATGGCAATCAGTGCAAGGCCTACGGCGCAGCCGCAATCATGCGCGTACCAGGGCGCGTCCATATCGCCTGGACGGACGACAACACCTTGAAGGTCGACACCGATGCCGGCACGCAGACCCGCACGTTCCACTTCAACGCGAAAGCGCCGGCTACGGAAGCGGCCAGTTGGCAGGGATATTCTGTTGCGACTTGGGACGGCATGCGGCCCGCACCTCGCGGTGGCGGCGCTCCTCCCCCGGGCGGTTCGCTAAAGGTTGTGACGACCCACATGAAGCCCGGCTACTTGCGCAAGAACGGCGTGCCGTATAGCGGCGATGCGGAGCTGACTGAATACTACGATCGCACCAACGAACCGAATGGCGACTCGTGGCTCATCGTGACCACCATCGTGCACGATCCGGCGAATCTCGCTCAGGACTTCGTCACCAGCACCCATTTCAAGATGGAAAAGGACGGAGCAAAGTTTAGCCCGTCGGCCTGCGAGGCGAAGTAACTCCCCTTCAAGTGAGCCCTCCCGCTCGAGAGCGAACGGGAGGACCCAAGGCAGTTTTAGGGCTTCTGCGAGTGCTGATCCGGCCGCTGCGGGTTCTGGTTTTGGCCCTTGTTACCGGGGTTGTTGCCCGGATTATGAGTGCCGCGTTGGTCCTGACCCTCCTGCCGGTTCTGGCCCTCTTGTTGCTGTTTGTTCTTCTGTTGATCCTGTTCGGTTTTGGTAGCAGACATTGCGTACCTCCTTCGCTTTGTCTGACGCCGCTGGCTGGTGAACTGTTCAGCAAGTAACTGAGGCAAACCGTTACCCGGTCGTGACCAAGTAGTGGGAATTTTCCGTCCTGTCCTTACGTCCTACTTCCAACCACTGGAGGACACTCTGAGGCTCACGATAGCTCTGCTACTCAGCGGTCTGATTGCCGCGGCGCAAACGCACCAACACGGGCCTTCTGAGGCCGAACATATCGACCCGGCTAAGCTTCCGCCACCGCAGCGGATCGATGGTATCGGGCAGGCGCATATCCCGATCACGACGAAATCGCCACAGGCCCAGCAGTGGTTCGATCAAGGGCTGGCGTTGATTCATTGCTTCTGGGATTACGAAGCGCTGCGTGCATTTGAGGAATCCATCCGTCTCGATCCCGATTGCGCCATGTGCCATTGGGGTATGTTTCAGGCGCTCGATTTCACGGGCGAACACGATCTGGCGACAGCCGAACTGGCACGCGCAAAGGACCTGGCGCCGAAGGCATCCGACCGCGAGCAGCGCTACATTCGCGCCACTACCGAACAGCAGGACGCCGTACATCAAAAGAAGACGGGCGAGGAGGCGACCCAGGCGTTCATCAAAGAAATGGAGGCGCTCGAAGAGCGTTATCCAGACGACCTGCAAGCCAAGCTGTTTCTCGCCAGCCAATTGATCGACGGTTACGACAACAAGGGCGATCCGCGTCCGGGGGCACTCTATGGACAAGCGCTTCTGCGCAATCTGCTGCATGATTATCCGTCCAATGCCGCTGCGAATCACTACTGGGTTCATGCAGTGGAAGGAAGCGGCCACCCTGAGTGGGCGCTGGAAAGTGCCGAGAAGCTGGGCAAACTGGCGCCGGCTTCAGGACATGTGGTTCATATGCCCGGCCACATCTTTTTTCGGCTCGGAGACTACGAGCGTGCGCGGCAGATCTTCCTCGAAGCCGCTCGCGTGGATCATGACTACATGGACCAGCAGCACGTCAGCATTCGCAACAACTGGAACTACTCGCACAACCTGAGCTATCTGATTGCCGATTGCGCCGAGGCTGGGCGCTATCGCGAGGCGCTCGATCACGCGGCCGCGCTGCAAGGGACGGCGGACGATCCAGATCAATCGTTGAATCCCGGCTTCTACATTTTGCAAGTCGGTAGTTCCGCGGCGCGACTGGACCTGCGATTTGGCGCTTGGGACGATGCCATCAAACAGCCGATCAATTTCGGTGTGCCCGATGAAAAGCTGAGCGTTGCGGCGCGCGGGTATCGCGACGGTATGATCGCTTATGCGCGCGGGATGAAGGCCGCCGAATCAGGCGAGCTTTCTGAAGCCGATCGGCAGTCCGACACTCTGGACGCCTTGCTGTGGCGCTTGTCGCAAGAGAAGGTAGACGACGAAGCAAAGCATGTACGGGACCGGGTGGCCGGCATTCTTGAGACAGCGTCGCTGGATCTTCGCGGAAACATCGCCGGTTACCGGAAGGACTTGCCCGGGATGCAACAATTGCTCGACAAGGCCGCCGATCACGAGCGAGATCTCGGGTACGCCGAACCGCCGCAGTACTCACGGCCGGAGCTGGAGTCTTTGGGATACGCGTTGATTCGCGCCGGAAAGTTCGCCGATGCTCGTGAAGCGTTTCACAAGGAGTTGCACGATCGGCCCAAGACCGGTTTTGCACTGTATGGGATCGCCTTGGCGTGGGACAAGGAAGGCAACGGCCCTGAAGCCGGTAAGGCGTATCGCGAATTTCTGGATGCGTGGAAAGGCGCCGATCGCGATCTCCCGCAGATCCGCGCCGCCGAAGCCGCTATTTCTGGGCGCTGAGGCTTTTGTAGGCTGCCTCCACGAACATGTCCGTGGTCCAAAAGCCCTTGGTTGAGCCGTACACCGGATCGTAGTCGCGCGTTGGCCGCGCCGCCTTCACCTGATCGAGCGTCATGCCCTTCTTGATCATGTCGCGAATGCGATCGCGCAGCACCGTGACCATCTCCTGATAGAACACCACGTCGGCTTGATCGCACAGCCGGCCGTGCCCCGGAATCACCATCGTGCCGCCTTCCTGTTTGCCGGCCGGAATAGTGATCGCAATCAAACGGTTCAGTGCGTCGATGATCCCTTGCAGGCTCCCGCCTCGCGCGAGATCGATGATCGGATAGCCGGTGGTGACGAAGATGTCGCCGGTGCTCACAACATCGGACTTGCGGAAGAAGACGAAGCTGTCGCCGTCGGTGTGCGCCGCCGGTTGATGGATCACCTGAATGCCTTCGCCGTTGAAGTAGAGATCCTTTTCGTCAGTAAACGTATCAGTCGGCCACGCTGCCGATGGATACGCGGCTTGATTGCCGTCCTTCATGCTCATGCGATCGAGCAGCGTCTGGTGCGCAACCACAATGGCGCCCTTGCCCGCGTCGGCGATGTCACCGGTGACGTTGCCACCGACGATGGTGCTGCCGAGGCTCGCGACCTTTTCATTGCCGCCGACGTGGTCGGCATGGACGTGCGTGTTGATCACGTAGCGGATGGGTCCGTCGGAGATTTTCCGGATCGCCGCCACCACCTGATCGCTCATGTTGGGAAGGCCCGTATCCACCACCAGCACGCCTTCCTTGTCTGCTTGCAGCGTGATGTTACCGCCGGCTCCGCTCAGCATGTAGACATTGCCTTGCACGTGCTGCGTGTGGATCTCGCCGCCGTTGTTATTCTCGGGACGGATCGCGTCTTGTTCAGCCGGCGGAGGGGCGTCGGTAGTGTTCACAATCGCGGCGATATCCGGCGTAGCCGAAAGCGTTTTCATGGTCTGCCGGTACTCGGGATACATAGTGGCGGCGCCGCCTCGCGTGGCCGCAAACGGCACTTTCTCGCGATTCGCGAACTCAGCTAGAAATGCATTATTGCCGGGCAAGTGGTTCGGTACGGTTCCGCGCGGACGCGGCACTTCGACGACCGACTCGCACGGATAGGGAGGGATCTCCTGATGCGTGTCGTAAAGAAAATCGGTGGTGCGCACGAACGGTTCCGTGAGATAGTCGGGATCGTTAATGATCACCATCACAGTCAATCGGTCGCCGTGCCGGAACAAATGCTCGGTGATCGTGGCGTTTTCGCTGCGCGGAATTCCGTTGCGGCGAATCCAGCCTTCCTTCAGATGCGTGGTGGTGATGGTCAGGACGTCGGCGTCCCATTTGCCAGTGGAGAAACCCTGCCAGGTGTGAGCGGCGTCGGCCGGCGGATGCGGACGCCCGTCCATCCAAATGGTTCGTTCCGGCGCTTGCCACGAAATGTGTGTGTGATAGGCGATCAGCTTCTGCGTATCGCGATCCACTTCTTTCCAGATGCGCAAGTTCGCGGGGCCGCGCCACGCATAATCGGATGGGTGTGGGCGGCATTGATTCTCGGGCAATGTGAGGAGCGATGCATCCCAGCTATCACCGCGCAGGCGGGCCGCGTCATTGATGGGCAATCCGAGATAGTCGCCGATGTCGGGACCGGGAATGCGCTCGAGAAAATCTTCCTGGAACTGGGGCGCCCATTCGCCCGAAGGATCGATTTGGGCGAAGCCTGGAACACTTGCCAGAATCGCAGTCAGCACAAGCAGCTTGGCTTTTCGCATGGCACACACCTCGCGTAGGTCCACATGCTATCACAGGGGTTTCGCCAAAGGCTTGCGGGAATCGCACTGTCATGAACAGAATCATGACTAGCGGTCAACAGAGGGAGAATCGGAAGGAAAATTAGGGGCGTGCTAACGCTTGCCACGCCCCCTGGTGATTTTGTTGTTAAAACGTAAACAGGTCCATCAAGTCGCTGATCGCTGGCGTGTTGATCGGCACATACGGGCTTGCCGAGCTAGCCACCGGGTTCGGGAAATTGTCGCGGCTGCGGTTGGTAACCGGAGCCATGTACCAATTGGCCTCGATGAATTTCAGGATGGAAACGTGATCCGCATAGTTGTGCGAAATATGTCCGGCCGTCGTGAAGGGCGACACCACCATCAACGGAATGCGCGTTCCATCGCCGAAGAAATCGAGCGCCTGAACATACCCGGAGTCGTAATAGCCGCCGCCTTCATCGAAGGTGATGAGGATCGCCGTCTGCGCCCAGAGAGATGGGTTGGCCTGCACGGCGTTCACGATCTTCTGCGCGAATCCTTCGAAGAGGTCGAGCTTTGACGACGACGGATGGCCGTCCACAAGCCCGCTCGGTTTGACGAAGGAAACGGCCGGTAACGTTCCGGCAGCGATATCGGAGTAGAGATTGGCCGTGTCCTGAATGTGCGCGGCAACGTTAGCCGGGCTGGCCATGATGGAAGTATCGTACTGGAAGGGGTTGCAAATGTTGCAATACTCGTCTGTCGCTGCGCCGACGGCTCCATAATTCAGCTGATAAGGATCCGGCACATACGCGTTCCACTGGTCGCCGTAATACTTCCAGGAAACGTCGGCCGCCATCATTTCGTCTCCGATGCTCCGGACCGGCGAGGGCGGAATCGTGAAGACCGTGTTGTTCGGGTTCGTGTCCGTGAATGCGTTATTGCCGTTGCCAAAATAACCCGGGTTGTAGTTATTCAGCAAGTAGTAGCGGCCGGGCTCGCAGCGCGGATTGATCGGGCGCGCGAGAGACCGCAGGTAGTTCACAACCGGGGCCACTCCGGGCTGAGTGGTGTCTGAACAGTTGGTGTACGATCCACCGCCATAGGAGGGCGAGCCGAACGATCCGCCGCCGTAGCCATCCTCCGTGTACCAGTTGTTGGTGCCCGGCGCTGGATTCGGATTCTCAACTTCATCGACGACGCCAGCGTTGGCCGTTCCCGGTACAACCGTTACATCGTGAGGCGGAGTCGCAGGATTGCCATTGCCATCGCTAAACCAGATCGCATCGCCGTGGCCGAGCATGATGTGGTTGGCGCCCGTTCCGCCGACGACGGATTGGTGGAAATTGTCACTCATCGCGTAGGTATCGGCGAGCATCTTGAAGTAGGGTGCGTCGCCGTTTTGGACGTTGTAGAAGCCCATGGAGGTCGACCCTTCACCGGTTGTCACCCCAGTGGCGGAATATTCGGTGCTGAAGGTGGCGGGTGGCGCTATACCGTTTCCACCGGCGCCCTCGGTGACTTCCACCCACGGGAACAAGCCGGCATCGCAGCCCGAAGGATTCGTCGGCGTCGCGTTCGCCGCGTTGCAATCCAACTGCTGCCACATCTGGTAGAAGCGATGGACCGGGCTTGCAGCGTAGGAGTCATAAGTGAAACTCGTGCCGTTCGTCAGTTGGAAGGGACCAGCGGGCAGCGCGGTGACGTTCGTGATTCGCGTGTCCGGTATCTTGGACGCCAAGCCGCTTCCACCACCGATCAAATACTGATAGGCAGCCGGCGTCAGTCCGTTTTCGGATTGCTGAGCGAGAGTCAAGCTGTCGCCGGGAATGTAGGAATCTTTGGGACCACCCACCAGCGGCGCGGGCAAAACGGAGCCCGTGAACGCGGTCTTGGGCGGGCTAAGTAAGAAAGCGTCGGGAGCCTGGTCGGTGGCGGCAGTCTGTGCGGCCTTGCTGAAGTTGGGACCGGGCGTACCGTCGGCATTCACGATTCCTTCAGAAAGCAGGTTCCACACGGTTTGCCCGCTGGCCGGTTTGTAAGTCGCGAAGACGTGATCGAAGCTCCGGTTTTCACCGATGATCACGATGACATGTTTAATGGGTGTGCGTGTCGTCGCATCGCCGGCATATGCTGGCGGAGTCGCAGCGTCCAACGAAGTACCGGCTATGAATTGGACCAATGCGAGAGTAGCCATCCCCATGCGCAGGCAATGCAGGGCGCTTGATGCGAGTGATTTAGCGGACATTTATTCTCCTATTTATTGGCGATCAGCCAACTGCCTATAGTAGGGGCGTACGCTTTTCAGTTAAATGGCTCTTGAGTGAATTTAAGATGAATTCGCGACGAAGCTTTTGCTTTAGGAGCGGGCACTGAATCGGCCGGTTCCACGCGAATCAATCCCATCATTCCCCCATCCTCATGTTCCAGAAGATGACAGTGATAGAAGAACGTGCCGACAGCATTGGGATCGCGGAAATCCATTCGTAATCTGACGCTCGGATACACCAACATCTTGTCCTTGTAATACGGGACATTGACGGTGTCACGCAGGAACGGCTCATTTACGGGCGTCCCCAGGTAGTCGAGCAGCAGGAAATGAAGCTGATGAATATGGAATGCGTGTAACTCGTTCGAACGGTTCTCTATGATCCAATCCTCTACCGTCCCCTGCTTTGTAACAATGTCAGGTACGCCGGAATGCGGATCGAACATCGCAGGCGTTCGGCCGTCCACGGTGATATAAAATTCGGTCGCGCTGCTGGGATTATTCGGATCAGTCAGCTTCTCTGAGAAGTACAGCCTGCGAGTGCGCACCGGAGTCACGCCGCCAAGCCACGGCAAGGTGGGTTTCGGAAGCGGCTCGGGCGAGGCGGCAAGCTTCGAGCGCGGCTCTGCAGCATCTTTGGAAGTTTTTATCGTCGCCAGCGGGCGATTGGGATCGTTTTCACCACCCGGGCCGGTATCCACGGTGCGCGTCACGAGCAACGCCGGAACGCCCTCCGGAGGACCCTTCACGATGAACTCCATGCGCGCTCCGGGAGGGATTCCAAGATGCGTTTGCCACTCCACAAGATCGCCCGACGTTCCGTTTGAGTTCAACGGCACACCGTCCAGAGCGACCAGGCCCAGAGGTTGTGGCTTGCGGTTAAACAGCACTTCCAAATTCAGATACGTAATGGCCGAGGCATTCAAGACGCGCCACAACTGGCGTTCTTCCGGTTTCATCTCGATGGACGCAACTGGATAGTCGGGATACGGAACAGGCACAAAGTTGATCGAGAGATCCTTGGCTGGTTTACCGAAACCGGTGCCGTTGTTCGCGGCATCGCCATCGCGATCGATCAGCAGTTTGGGGACCACGGGCTCCGATTTCGATGGCGGCGCGTTCGGATTTAGCAGATCTTGATCGCGAATAATCAGCACTCGTTCCGGCAATCCCGCAACCTCTTTATTAGCGCGCTCGATTCCTTCCACGATCAGCGCCCCCGACGCGCCGCCCAGCACCTGAGCTTTCGTGAATCCGTGGATGTGGGGGTGATACCAATACAAACCTGGCGGCTGGTCTTGAGGAATTCGAAACCGATACTCGAATGGAGCATCGTTGGGACTGATGGATGTCCTCAGCACATCGTCTTGATGGCAGACCGGCGGGATGGTCAAACCGTGGAAATGTAGATTGGTTGACGTAGGCATCATCGCGCCGCTGCTGCACGGGTCCGCGCCCTTTTCGACATGCATATGAGCGTGAGGAGAATTCGCCGGTGCGGCGGCGTGATCGGAGGCGGTCAAATCGTTCTTGAGATGCAGAATGAGAAGATCGCCCGGCTCGAGCCGCAGATTGGGCGCCTGATTGCCGTTTCCGTCAATGTAACAGTAGCGAGTTGCGCCGTCTGGACCGGCAGAGTTCCGAATCGTCAGATCGACTTTCAGAACGCCGTTCCGGCTGCGCAAATCCTCAGGTTCCGGAACGGAGCTACTCGCCAAGGGCCGGCTGCAAGCATGATTCACCGGCTCCGTGGCACTGAGCAATGGAGTAATTGAAAGAATGACAGCGGCTAGAACCTGCTTCTTCACTGCGGAGCCAGACTCAATCGTCTAGTCTGGTGTAATCAAAATAATTCTTGATGAACGAAATATGAATCGTTGGTTACGCACCGGCTCAAGGCAACGCATGCAGCCGCGCGGGAAATGGAACCAGTTTTAACTCGGGGCACATTTCACACGCCAGTATCTTCGGGCATCGGTCAATCCAACATCCGATGTCTCCGAGTTGGGACAAGATCAAGCGCTCGATGTGGCGGCCTTGCCATCCGTGTGTGAGCACCAAATCGCCCGGCCGCAATTCAGATTTGAGAAATGCGGTGGCTTCCTTCAAATCCCGGTACCACCGCACCGAAGCCTCCGTCATCCCAGCCTCCACCGCGGATCGGGCCGACAATCGCCCCTCCTCGCTCAGAAACACCGCCAGATCTGCGGCTTTCGCTGCACGCTGGCCAAGATCGCGGGCACGCGGGCGTACTGTAAGGCCGGAATCGAGCACGTCCCCCATTACGATGATGCGGCGCGAGGCTTGCGCTTGAGCCAAGAATTCCAGCCCCGCGAGCAGAGTCGGGAACGTGGAGTTGAAGTCGTCGCGAATCACCCAGGCTCCGTTCGGCAACAGCACTGGATTCATGCGCCCGGGCACTGGCTGGACGGTCTTGACAGCCGTGGCGGCCTGTTCTAACGAGAGGCCGCAGAGAATCGCGGTTGTCAGAGACGCCAGGACGGAAGGCAGCAGATGCGCGCCCGGAAAGTTGGTCTCCACTTGGCTGGATTGGTTGCCGCACTGCACGCGGAACGATAAGCGCCGCGGCCAGACAGCCGAAACCTGGTCAGCAACGAGAAAGCTCGCGAGCGAATTGCCGAAGGTACGCACTCGCCCCGGGCAGCCATCAGCCATTGCAAGAACTCGAGGATCATCTGCGTTCAATACCGCTTGGCCGCGCCTGCCAAGCCGGCTCAGAAGCTGCACCTTCTCCGCCGCCATGTCATCGAGAGTCGGGAATGCGTTTGAATGCACGTTGAGCACACGGAGCACCACCGCGATGTCGGGCGCGATCATCCACGCCGCGCGGCGCAGAGCACCCGGCGCGCGGGTTCCAACTTCGATCACCGTAAAGCGATGCCTGAATCGGGTCCTGAGTATAAGCTGCGATAGCGTCGTGCGATGATTTCCACCGCCAGGCTGCCAATTTGTCGGTGCGTACGCCGAGAGAATCGAGCCCAGACAGGCCGTAGCCGTCGTTTTTCCAGCGCTGCCGGTGATGGCGATGAACGTGGTGCGAAACATCACGCGGCGCCATAGGAAAGCAAGCGCACTTAGCATCAGCTCGTAAGCCAGGGGAACGCCGCCCCGAATGCCTGATCGAAGTCTGCCAATCATTCGCCTGCTCCCGCCGCTGAGAGTAGCCAATGCCGATTTGATCCTGAACCGCGAGAACGCTCCTCGGTAACCTGCATGCTAGATCGTAACCCACCCCCGCTTCTCCGAACTCTCCGCCACCTTCTCCAACAACCGCATCCCAAGCAGCCCGTCCTCAAATGTCGGATACTCCACCGGCGTCGAGGCATCCGCCACACGCGCATAGAAGCGCTTAAACACCTGCTTATGCGTATCGTCATACCCTTCGCTGTGGCCGCCGGGAAGATCGGCGTAAGCGACCGCTCGCGGATCCATCAGCGCCGGATCCTTAATCAAAATCTGATTCGGCTGATCGCGCCGGCCAATCCACAACTCATCGGGCCGCTCCTGATTCCACGCCGCTCCCGCCTTGGTCCCGTAGATCTCGACCGTGAACATGTTCTTGCGGCCCGCCGACATCTGGCTCACAGTGAATGCTCCGCGCGCTCGATCGCCCAGCCGCAACAGCACCGACCCGAAATCGTCGGTGTGCATCGCGACGCGATCGTATTCATCCGGCCGTACCGATTTTCCCGCGAATGTTTCCACCGGCCCGTGCGGCCGGCGGCGAGTCTCATGAAAGGTCGCAAGGTCCGCACAGAGTGAAGTAATCCGGAGGCCGGTCAGATGCTGGATCATATCCATCCAATGCGACCCGATATCGCCCATCGCCCGCAGCGCGCCGTTGTCCGCGGAATCCAGGCGCCAGTTCCAATCCGTTTCGTATAGCAGCCAGTCCTGCGAGTAGGTGCCTT
>DATHMO010000325.1:0-4946 GCA_035486995.1 Bryobacteraceae bacterium | reverse complement strand
GGAACCATTTTTCCGCCTGCACCAGATCGCGAGAAACTCCGCGGCCGTTCGCATACAGAACCGCTAGGTTGAACTGCGCGTCCCGATGGCCCCGTTCCGCAGCGTGCCGGTACCAGCGGACGGCTTCGATGTCATCACGGGAAACCCCTTGGCCATTGGCGTACAGCACTCCAAGATTGTATTGGGCTTCGGCCTGCCCCTGATCGGCGGCTAGCTTGAACCAGTGAGCGGACTCCCGATCATCCTGCGGCACGCCCTGACCGTTGAGGTACAACGCGCCAAGGTTGAACTGGGCGTCCGGGTGGCCCTGTTGAGCAGCAAGCCTGTACCACTGCGCGGCCTCTTTGTAGTCTTGAGGAACTCCCTGCCCGCGGTCATACAAGACGCCGAGATCGTACTGGGCTTCCGCCATTTTGCGATGGTCTGCGGCGCGACGGTACCACCGCGCGGCCTCCCCGTAGTCTTGCGCGACGCCTTTTCCGTTGGCGTACATCAGTCCGAGATTGTACTCGGCATCCGCCATGTTTTCGTTCGCCAGAAGGCGATATAGCCGCACGGCCTCCCCATAGTCCTGAGGCACGCCTTGACCGTTGTCATACATCACTGCCAAGGCGAACTGTGCCTCGGGCAAACCTTGTTCAGCCGCCAATTTGTACCAATGCACAGCCTCCTGATAATTGGGGGCGGCGCCTTCTCCGAAGCGATACATTTCTGCCAGGTCGAACTGGGCTCGTGCCACGCCTTGAGCGGCAGCCAATTTGTAGAGGCGCAGCGCCTCGGCATAGTTCTGCTCCACGCCAAGCCCGATGCGGTATTTTTCAGCCAACGAAACCTGAGTGTTCAGATCAGTAATGGTTTGCGCAGGAATCGAGAGGGGTGCAAGAAGCAGTAGTCCAAATATTCGAACAGTACGCCGGTGCATGGCGCCGCGCAGTTTCAACGATCCGCCGTTCGGTGTTCCAGCTCATCAGCCGTCGCCCGGCTGCTACGAGCGTGAAGCGTGCTGGATGTCCTTCGACTCTTGACTGAGAGATGGTCCAGTGGAAGATCGACGCAAATCAGCAACCCGGGTTCTGCATTCTCGGCCCAAATGCGACCGTGGTGCATATGGACGGCGCGCTGCGTGATAGCCAAACCCAGACCAACGCCGCCGGTGTCCGCGTTGCGCGAGTTATCCACGCGAAAGAAAGGCTTGAAAATCTGCGTGAGGGCTTCCACCGGGACGCCGGGGCCATAATCGCGAACCGTAATGGAGGCGTTCACTGCCGTGGTGTCCAGCGCGACTTCGACCGTGCTTCCGGGCGGAGCGTGCCATATGGCGTTTCGCAGAACGTTCTCCATGGCGCGGCGCAGCAGCACCGGATCGGCCAGCAGCTCGGCCCGACCCAATCCCGTGGAGATCAAGTGACAATCGCGTGCCGCGGCCTCGATTTCGCAGTCCTGCAGGAGTTCGCTCAATAGAGTATCGAGCGCCACGAACTCCAACTTCAGGGCGCTCAGATCGCCTTCCTCCCGGGTTACCTGGAGCAGGCTCTGGGCCAGGTCGGTAAGCCGATCAATCTCCTTATTCACTCGCATGGCGGCGGCTTCGCGATCGGGCGAGGTGCGCGCCAACTCGGCTGCAAAACTCAGTCGGGCTAAAGGCGAACGCAGCTCATGGGAAATGTCTTGCAGGAGGCGCCGCTCGGCCGTCAGGAGTTTCTCCATCCGGTCCGCCATCTGATCAAACGCCCGGGCCACATCGCCGATACCGTCGTCGCGCCTGGAGCGAACTCGCGCCGACAGATCGCCCACTCCGAAACGCCGCACGATTTCGGCCAGCTGATTCAAGGGAGAGGCAAACTGCATGCCCAGGCCCCAACAAAGGATGGTAATCGCGCCCAAAAGGAGCAGGTAATAATCCAGATAGAACATCACGTTTTCAGGTGGAGCATCGATGATGAACGCGTCCGGACTGGCCGAGGACGGCACCGCGATCACAATCGGACTTGTCACCGCAAGGAAACGCCACCTGGATTGAGCCATCCTCAACAATTGCGAGCGATCTTCTCCGCTCACCAGATCGCGACCTTTCCGGACGAAGTAGAAGTGCAGTGACGGATAGAAAGAATGCTGCCAGCCGAGGTAGGACGCGAGAGCCTTTGCACCGCCATTTTCGTACTCCAGACTAGCTTCATCGAATTGCATGGCCGCATTTCGAGCGATCGGAGTCCCCTTGGCGAACATCCGGTACGTCACGGTTCTGGAGATCACCAGGAAACCCGCCAAAGAGAAGACCAGGATTCCAATTGACAACAGGAGCGCCTTGACGTAAACAGATCTCATTTCCCGTTCTCTCCCGCCGTGATGAATTGGTATCCCACGCCGCGAACGGTTCGGATCAGCGTGTCTCCACCAGTCTCCAGTTTTCTTCTCAAATGGCTGATATGCACGTCGATGGACCGTTCATACGGCGTGGCCTCCCTGTGATATAGGACCGCCGCAAGTTCATCGCGCGACACCACTCGTCCCGCCATCCGCATGAGAACGTCGAGAATATCAAATTCGAAGGATGTCATCTCGATCGGGGCGCCGTCCATCCAGACCTCGCGAGTGTGCGGCTTCAGCTCGATGCCGCCAACGGCGATCACCGACTCGGTGGCCACGGGCCGCTGGGCAGTTCGCCGCAACACAGCCCGCATCCTCGCCAGAAGTTCATGCGGCCGCAGGGGCTTGGCAATGTAGTCGTCGGCGCCCGCGTCAAGGCCGGCTATCCGGTCGGACTCATCATTACGCGCCGTCAGCATAATCACCGGTACCACGGTGCGCAGGCGAAGGCGTTGCAGAACGTGAAAGCCGTCCAGGACCGGAAGCATTACGTCCAGCAGCACCAAATCGTATGCGCCGCCGATGGCGCTGGCCAAACCGCGAGGTCCTGTGTGAACGCTGTCCACGTGGAATTCTTGTGTCGACAGGAAGTCCGTGATCAAGGTACACAACGAGACGTCGTCATCGATCAGGAGGATCGATCGAGGATGCTCCTTCGCACATGCGCTCTCAAATTTCAAAAAGTACCTAGTCGACTATTCTGACGCAGTTTCCAAGGGGGTGCATCCCCGGGCTTGGCGCAAACGGGAAGCGCTTAACGAAACTTTACAAATTTCCTATCCCAAGAAGCCAATGGACCGGCCAGCAGCCCCGACGCCAAACCACAGGAACAGCGCTCCGCAAGCCGCGAGCCTTGCGTTTTGAGAATTCTCTGAACAAAGCGCTTTCCGGAAGTACGTGAAGTGGAACACGAGAGCAGCGGCGAGAAAGCACATCTTCACCCAGAATGAAGTGTTGCCATAGCATCGCACGGCCGTCGCGACGAACATCAATACGCCGGAAGGCAGCATGATGCCCAGGCCCAAAGCGGTGTAACGCCCGAGTGCCCGGGCCAGTTCCGGAACCGGCTGGTGCGGCATCAATAGTCCGAGCAGGCGCAAACTCAGGATCAGCACGGTTCCGAGCAGAAGCACCAGTCCGAACAGATGGATGGTCTCCAGCGCTGGGAACAAGGATTCGTGCAACGTGATCTCTTTGCAGACCCAGGTGCGTTCGCACCAGGCGAAGAACGGATAGATGGAAGCCGCGATCAATCAGGCTCCTTGCGAGTCAGAACGTGTACGCCATAATGCGCCCCATGGTGATTACTCCCGCCCACAGGATCAAGGACGTCCAGCCCGCCAGCCGTGCTTGCAACGGCGGAGTGGGCGACGCGTCCCACTGTTCCAACTTGCGATAAATCGTGACGTGATAGATGGCCGCGTTCAGGCCCGAAAGGATCAGCAGCAGCAGCTTTACCCGGAATGCAGTGCTGTGGTAGGCCGACAGAGCATGCGACCAAAAAAGAAGAGCGCCAGTGAGGAACATCACTGCAAAGCCCGACATCATCCAGGGGAAGAATTGCGACCAGATTTCCGAAGCCGGCCGATTGCGCATGACAATGCCCATGAGACGCAGATCGGTGATGACAACCAGCCCGATCGACAACGAGAGTGCCAGCACGTGCGCGCCTTCGATGAACGGGAATAACAGGGATTCCCGGATATCCGTGCCAATGGCGCTACGATCGAGCAGCTTGCAAAGCTCCAGGACAGACGTCATGCCGCAGTTCCCTAGGGAGCAAACTCAAACGCATCGGCCGATGGCGTCGAGACCATCACGCCAGTCCCGGAAGATTGCACGTCGCCGCTGATGGCGTAAAAGCGATTTCCCACGACGCCGCCAGCCACGCCATGACGACCGATGGCCATGGGCGTAAGAATGCTCCAGGTGTTGGTCGCCGGATCGTACGCTTCGAACGCGTGATAAGCGGTGTGTTGGAAAAAGTCCTGATTCTCGCCACCGGCGACATAAATCCGGCCTTTGTAGACGCCCACATCCAAACCGCTGCGCGCGGTGGGCATTTTGGCCAGAGGCCGGCCCCAGGTATCTGTGGCGGGATCGTAGGCTTCGACGTTCGCGAGGTCAGATGACGCGGCGATGAATGCCGCGCCGATCCGTCCGCCGATCACGTAAATCTTTCCGTCGACAACGCCGGCGGCTGTATGATTGCGCGGAGTGGGCATAGCTGCGCGATTGCGCCACGTGTTGCTCTCAGGATCGTACTCCTCCACCGTGCTCAACACGCGCTGCGCAACCGTCGGATGGATCGCCGGGTTAGTCGCACCAGGGGCCGTTGTGGCACCGCCAATTACGTACATCTTTCCCCCCACTGTTGCCGCAACCGCCGCTCCCCGCTTGGTTGGCATGGGTGCCAGGGCCTTCCACGAGTCGTTCACCGGGTCGTATTCAAACGCGTTATCAATCGGCGTCCATGCCGCAAGGCTTCCGATTTTTCCCGCGGTAAAACCGCCGAACACGTAGATCTTGCCGTTCAATTCAGTCAAGGCCAAGTGGTGCGCGGGTAGAGCCATGGGCTT
>DATHMO010000324.1:0-4155 GCA_035486995.1 Bryobacteraceae bacterium | reverse complement strand
CCACGCCGTCATTCTCGAAGCCGGCGCCGCCATCGAATATCCCGCGCTCGCGCTCGTCGTCAGCGGCGGCCACACCCACCTGTTCGAAGTTCGCGAAGGCTTCGTCTATCGCTTGCTCGGTAAAACGCGCGACGACGCAGCCGGCGAAGCGTACGATAAAGTCGCGAAGCTCCTCGGATTTGGCTATCCTGGCGGCCCCATCATCGATCAACTCGCGCCCCACGGCGATCCGCGCGCCGTCAAATTCACGCTCGCCCGCATGAAGGGCAACACGCTCGACTTCAGCTTCAGTGGACTCAAAACCGCCGTCCTCCGTTGGGTAGAGGCGCACGATCTCACCGCCGAAATCGAAGCCCGCCGCCGCGCGCAGGGCGCTTCGGTTCAGGATTTTCTCGCGCTCACTCCCCAGCCCACGCTCGACCTGCTCGCTTCGTTCCAACACACAGTCATCGAAGAGTTGCTTCGCCGCTCCGCAGTGTCGATCGAAGAAATCGGCGCACGATCGCTCATCATCTCTGGTGGCGTAGCCTCGAACGCCGGTCTCCGCGCCGCAGCGCGCGCCGCCGGTCTGCCGTGCCCGGTCTATTTTCCAACGCCCGCGCTCTCCACCGACAATGCCGCCATGATCGCCGCCGCCGCATTTCCAAAACTCCGCGCCGGATTGTTCGCCGATTTCACCCTCCGCGCCCAAGCCAACCTCGCTCTCGCATAAAATGGCTGGAATGCTCACCCGCTTTTGCGCCGCGTTCTTGATTGCCTCGGCTGCCTTCGCCGCCGTCACTCGCGTTGAAGTTACAGAACGAACCGAAGATGCCGGCTACGACCGCATCGTTGGCAAGATCCATTTCGCGGTCGATCCCAAACTCGCCCCTAATCGGATTATTGCGGACATCAGTCTCGCGCCCCGCAACGCCGGCGGGAAGGTGGAATTCTCGGCCGATCTATACATGCTTCGCCCCCACGATCCCACCAAGCGCAACGGCACCGCGCTGGTTGAGATCCCCAACCGAGGGAACAGAGGCATCGGCATGTTCGACAAAGGCGACCATTTCCTCCTGGAGCAGGGCTTCACCCTGGCGTCGGTGGGCTGGGAGTGGGACGTGCCGGCCTCGCATGGCGTGCTTCGTGTAGAAGTGCCGATCGCCACCAACCAAGGCCAACCGATCACGGGCCTCGTCCGCTCGGAATGGGTCGGGAACAAGCGCGTCACCACGATTCCCTTGGGCGATCGCGACGAACTCGGCTATCCCGTCTCCGACCCCAACGACTCCGCCAACACCCTCTACATCCGCGATACCGTTGACGGCCAGCGCCGCGTTATCCCCCGCAACGATTGGCAATTTTCCGATGCCACGCACGTCAGCATGCCCGCCGGCTTCGAGCCCGGCAAGATTTACGAAGTGGTCTACAAGGCCAAGGACCCGGTGCTCGTCGGCCTCGGTCCCGCGGCTGTCCGCGACTTCGTCTCGTATCTGAAGTACGGTGGTGTGGATAGCCCGATTGACGATTTCCGCAAAGACATCCGGCGCACCCTCGGCTTCGGCGTTTCCCAAAGCGGCAGGTTTCTTCGGACCTTTCTGTACGACGGGTTCAATCAGGATGAGAAGGATCGCCGCGTCTTCGATGGCGTGTGGGTCGATATCGGAGGCGGTGGTCGTGGCGGCTTCAACGCCCGTTTCGCACAGCCGTCCCGCGACGGAAATCCGTTTTTCAACATCCTGTATCCGGTGGATATTCCTCCCTTCACCGACCAGGACGGGCTGCTCGCCAACGCCATTCGCACCAATACCGTCCCGAAGATCTTCTACACCAATGGCTCGTATGAATATTGGGGACGCGCGGCTTCGCTGATCCACACCACGCCCGACGGGCAGCGCGACGTTCCTCCATCGCAAGAAACGCGCATCTATTTCTTCCCCGGATCGCGGCACGGAACGGGCAGTCTTCCTCCACGGCATCTCGACGCGCAAAACCTCGACAGCACGAACGACTATACGCCTTCACTGCGGGCGCTCCTCGTCGCTATGCAAGCCTGGCTCGCCGACGGCAAACAGCCGCCTGCGTCCGTGTACCCGCGGATTGGGAAAGACGAGTTGGCCTCCGTGCAAGCCTATGCGTTCCCGAAAATCCCCGGCGTCGCGGTCCCGCACTACAATCGACGAGCGTTTCGGCTCGACTTCTCCGTCGAGCCTCCCAAGCTGGGACCTCCGTTTCCCACGCTTGTTCCGCAAGTGAATGCCGACGGCAACGAAATCTCCGGAATACACATGCCTGAAATTCAGGTGCCGCTGGCTTCTTACACCGGCTGGAATCTGCGCAGCCCGGAAATCGGTGCGCCCGATCAGTTGTACACTCAGGCCGGGTCCTGGATTCCGTTCCCGTTGAATAAGGCCGAGCGAGAGAAGCGCAACGATCCCCGGCTTTCTATTGCGGAACGTTATGGCAACAAGAACGACTACCTGGACAAGATCACAGCTGCCGCGCAGCAATTGGTCAAAGAAGGATACTTGCTCGATCGCGACATCGCATATCTTCGCGATCGCGCCGCGAAAGAATGGGACTATGTTCTAACATCAAGGTGATGGGTCCCAACACAGCGCAAGCCGAGCAGCCGAAAGTTCCAATCGCCGGCGTCCAGAATTTGATCGCCGTCGGATCGGGCAAAGGCGGCGTCGGAAAAACCACCGTATCCGTGAATCTTGCGGTTGCGCTCTCGCGCTTGGGGCACAAGGTTGGACTGCTCGACGCCGATGTCTACGGTCCCAACGTGCCGCTGATGATGGGTGTTCGCGCCCAGCCGCAAGCCATTGGTGAGCGCATCCAGCCACTTGAAAAAGAAGGCCTGCGCATCATGTCCATGGGCTTTCTGAATCCCGGCGACAAGCCGCTCGTCTGGCGCGGACCCATGCTGCATAGCGTGATTCAGCAATTCCTGCGCGGCGTCGATTGGGGCGAGCTCGATTACTTGATCGTCGATCTTCCGCCCGGAACCGGCGACGTCCAGCTATCGTTGATCCAAACCGCGCCGCTGACCGGCGCCGTCGTCGTAACCACGCCATCCGAAGTCTCGCTCGAAGACGCGCGCAAAGCCATCCACATGTTCCTGCAAGTGCGCGTGCCGATTCTCGGGCTTGTCGAGAACATGAGCTATTTGCAATGCCCGCATTGCAGCGAGCGCATCGACGTTTTCAGCCATGGTGGCGGCAGAAAAACAGCAGAGGCGATGAACGTTCCGTTCCTGGGTGAACTCCCGCTCGATCCCGCGGTTCGTGTCGGGGGCGATTCCGGCAAACCCATCACGCTTGGCGATGCTGGTGCGCCGTTCGTGGCTATCGCGCGCGAAGTGCAGCGCCGCGCCGCCGAAGAGAGCCGGAAAAAAGGCCCGTCGATTAAGATCGAAGAATAGCTAGCGCCGTTCGAAACTCGCTCCGATGAAATCGCGATTCATCCGTGCGATCACTTCGAGCGAAATCTCCTTGGGACACGCCGCCTCGCACTCGCCGATATTCGTGCAGCTCCCAAATCCCTCGGCGTTGAATTGCCGCACCATCTTGAGCGCCCGCTGCGCCCGCTCCGGCTGACCCTGCGGCAGCAGTCCCAAGTGCGCGATCTTGGCCCCCGTAAACAACGCCGCCGATGCATTCGGACATGCCGCCACGCATGCGCCGCACCCGATGCACGCCGCCGCATCCATCGCACGATCGGCATTTTCTTTCGGAACCAAAATCGTATTGCCGTCCTGCGGGCTCCCTGTTGGTACACTCACATAGCCGCCCGCCGCTATGATCCGATCGAACGCTCCGCGATCGACGATCAGATCCTTGATCACCGGAAACGCCCGCGCGCGCCAGGGCTCGATCACCAGCTCTTGCCCGTCCTTGAAATGGCGCATGCTGAGCTGGCACACCGTGGTCGCGGGCAGCGGCCCATGTGCGACGCCGTTGATCATGAATCCGCACGATCCGCAAATGCCTTCGCGGCAATCGTGCTCGAACGCGATCGGCTCTTCGCCATTCAAGATCAAGCCTTCGTTCAGCACGTCCAGCAGCTCGAGCATCGACATGTCGGGATTCACGTCGTTGGCTTCGTAGCGCGTCATTCTTCCAGGTGCGCTCGCGCCTTTCTGGCGCCAGACGTGCAGAATCAGCCGCATTA